>NZ_JBDIVF010000029.1:0-1269 GCF_039631355.1 Uliginosibacterium paludis
CAGCGTCGCCCAGACCGATGTCACCGTCACCCTCACCTACTCGGGCACGGCCGCCAAGGGCACGGACTTCACCGGCACGACCACGGTCACGATTCCGGCAGGCAGCAGTTCGGCCAGCTTCTCGATCCCGGCGCTCGCCGATGGTGCGGTCGAAGGCACGGAGCACTTGACCGTCTCGATCGGTGGCGCCTCGGGCGGCAGCTTCGAGCATCTGGCGATCTCGACGAGCGCGGGCTCGGTCACGACCCAGATTGCGGACGCCGACACGGCGACCGTCTCGCTCTCGGCCACCAGTGCGATCACTGAAGCCGGCGGCAATATCGTCTATACCGCCACCATCACGTCTGCCCCGGTCTCCGATCTGACCGTCACGCTCGACAACGGCCGGACCATCACGATTGCGGCCGGGAGCACCACCGGCTCGGTGACCGTTGCGGTCGCCGCCTCCGACGACGTCTATCTGGACGCCAGCAGCACTCAGGCCGCCATCACCGGCGTCTCGGGCGGGGGCATCAATGCAAGCTTCAACCCGGCGGCTGCCGTCACCACGATTGCGGACACGATCGATACCACCAGCGCCACGCTGACCGCGTCCGCCTCGGTGGCCGAAGGCTCGTCCATCACCTACACGGTGACCCTCGCGAGCGTCGTCACCGGTTCGGACGTGACAGTCAAGCTCGTCAATGGCGAGACGATCACGATTCCGGTCGGAAGTTCTTCCGGCAGTGTCACCACCGCCACGGCGGACAATGCCTATACCGGCTCGTCGGTCGTCACCAACCACATCGACACGATCTCGGGCGGCAACTTCGAGAGTCTGGTCGCCGACAAGACGGCCGTCACGACCACCGTCACCGATGAAGCAACGCCGGACGCGACGACCGTGACCCTCACGGCCTCCGCCACGGCCGTCACCGAAGGCGGCTCGGTGGTCTATACCGCCAGCGTCGATCATCCGGTCACAGGCAGCCCGCTGGTGATCTCGCTCTCCAACGGCCAGAGCATCACCATTCCGGTCGGCAGCTCCTCGGCTTCCAGTGCCGCCTATGCGGTGCGCGCGGACGATGTGTATGCCCAGGGCGACGCCGCACTGAACGTTTCCATCACCGGCACCGCCGGTGGCCAGTACGAGGCGCTCACCACCACGTCCTCCGTCTCGACCACCGTGTCGGATGACACGGACATCACCAGTGCCACGCTGACCGCCTCCTCCTCGGTGGCCGAAGGCAGCACCATCACCTACACGGTGACCCTCGCGAGTGTCGTGAC
>NZ_JBDIVF010000030.1:0-921 GCF_039631355.1 Uliginosibacterium paludis
TTGCGGCAAGCTGTCTCGAACGCTTCCCCACTGCTCAGGCGTCGCGTATTGATGGGTCTCGCACAGGTACTCTTGCAACAGCATCCTCGTTCATCCGCACCGCTCGGCACGGCTCCAGTTGCACAGCCTGTACTGTACAAACAGCAAAGGCCCCGAGGGGCCTTTGCTTAACTGAGCGGCATTGCCGCTTTGACGGGGCTTTTTTACATCTGGCGGCGTAATTGAGGCGGGGTTTCCTTTGCCGTTTCGGGATGTGTTGTGCTGTGGGTGCTCTGCACTGGCCTTGTGGTTCGGGCTGGCGATAGGGCTTTGCAATGGAGCTTGCTACTTGGCGTGCGCAAGCTACGGTGGCAGTATGAGTCGCTCGCGGACGAAAGTAGTTGTCCGCATGTATTTCCCCTGGAGAGCAAGATGAATGCAGAAGCTTTGATGCCGGATCCGCTGGTCTTTACTGATAACGCTGCCAACAAGGTCAAGGAGTTGATTGACGAGGAGGGAAATGCCGCGCTGAAGCTGCGCGTTTTCGTTTCCGGAGGTGGGTGCTCGGGATTCCAGTACGGTTTTACGTTTGATGAGGAGGTCAGTGATGATGACACGCAGCTGCAGAAAAATGGCGTGACCTTGCTGATTGACTCCATGAGCTACCAGTATCTGGTCGGCGCAGAGATTGACTACACGGATGGGCTCGAGGGCTCGCAGTTCGTGATTCGCAATCCGAACGCGACGACAACTTGCGGTTGTGGTTCATCCTTCTCCGTTTGATTGCCCTGAATCGAGTTGTTTCTGGAAATTTCACATAAGCGACTTGACGGAGTTGCTTGGAGTGCTCATAATCTCGCTTCTCTGCTGCTTCGGCGGCAGAGACGCAAGTCCGAAAGAGCCTGGTAGTGAAAGCCAAGTGCAGTGCGGGTTTGCCTGTTT
>NZ_JBDIVF010000031.1:0-878 GCF_039631355.1 Uliginosibacterium paludis
CGCATATGGCCTGTTCTATTTGGAATGCGGAGAAGCTCCCCGTATGATGCTCCTCGTTCTGATAACACCCTCCGGGAAGATAACTGGCAAGCATATGGAGGTGTCGAATGAGCAACAGGCATTACACAGAGGAGTTCAAGCTCAAAGCGGTCAAGCAGGTCACGGAACGCGGCCATCGCGTGGCGGATGTGTCGGTGCGGCTGGATGTCAGTAAGTACAGCCTGTATTCTTGGATCAAGCAATACTGTCAGCCCAAGCCGGTACGTGACGAGCAGGCAAGTCAGCAGGAAGAACTGTGGCTTCTGCGGGCAGAACTCAAGCGGGTGAGCGCTGCGTTGCAGCTCCGCTTCGGCAGCCATCACCCATGAACGCTTCTTTCGGGCGCACGCCGGTGAGTCTCAAGCTGTTTGAGTTGTTCAACCATGGTGTGACCGTCATAGGGAGGGATGCTGCGCCCCCCCACGAAACCTTCCCTTGTGAGGATCGGCAGACTGACTTTGATGCCGAATCTTAGAGTGTGCGTGCCTTGCCTTCGGTGATGTATTCGACGGTAATCCCCCCTTTTTTGGTGGCAGGCAGAAGTAGAGCTATTTGGTTTGCGTTTGCGCCAGTTTCTGCTTCGGGGTGATGCCTCCCAGGGCCATGTTGGGCCGCTCGTGATTGTAGGTCCACAGCCAGCGCGTGGCGTATTCCTGCACCTGCTCGACCGATTCGAACAGGTGCTGACCGAGCCAGTCATAGCGCACTGTCCGGTTGTAACGCTCGACATAGGCATTCTGTTGCGGCTTACCGGGCTGGATATGCTCGATGCGGATCTGTTGCTTCTCTGCCCAACTCAGCAGGCTTGCGCTGATGTACTCGGGTCCGTTGTCGCAGCG
>NZ_JBDIVF010000004.1:0-325157 GCF_039631355.1 Uliginosibacterium paludis
CACCCCGCAAACCCGCACGGCTACGTTGCCGAGAGGTCAAGAAAGGCGGTTTTTGGAGGTGAAGTGTCGAACTCGGGATCCCTCCCCGCCGGACAACTCACCCACACCAGCCAACGAAAAAAACTGGACTCTTCTTAATTCATTTGCTAAAGTGCGGCCTCTCTGACGCGGGGTGGAGCAGTCTGGCAGCTCGTCGGGCTCATAACCCGAAGGTCACAGGTTCAAATCCTGTCCCCGCAACCACATTTATTTCGCTTCCGGAGACGAGCCCGGGAGTGAGAGCAAGAATCGGAAATAGGCCGGCAGCAATGCCGGCCATTTTTGTTTCCAGGGTCCCGTTTTCCATGGGCGCCAGAACGATGGCGCCACCAAACAGCGTCCGGAGCAGTTCCCGGGCCTGCGGTACCCGCGTCATCAGCACATCCTCAAGACGGGCGATCATCTCGTCATAGCGCGCCAGCGCCGCCTCGATGACTCTTGCCGCCGTCGGCGCGCAGTCGGTCGTCTGGCGGTGCGCCTGTTCGAGTGCAGCCTGCTCTTTGCCCAGCTGATTGAGCTTGTCGCACACGAGTGCCGCATCGATGCCGTTCGCAATGCTGTCGACGAGCCGCTCGATGCTCCGCCGAACCTCGCTGAGCTTGTCCTGCCGTGTCTGCTCGCGGTGGCGCGCTTCATCCAGGTACTGCTCGGCTTGTGTCGTCAGGCTCTGGCGGAACGCCTCCAGTGCTTCCGGCGTGAGCAAGCGGGCCTTGAGCACATCAAGGATGCCCTGCTCCACCACCTGCCGTTCGACCTTGAGCCCGTTGGCACACGCGGCGGGGCCACGGTCCTTGTGCCGGGCGCAGCCATAGCGCGACTGATCCACGATGACGTAGTTGGAACCGCACTCGGCACAGGTGAGGAGGCTGCTGAAGAGGTACTTGGGCCCGGCGCCGGTTCGGGCTTTCGGTCCGGATTCCCGGGCCTTGCGCTCGCTGGTGTCGGCGATGCGGGCCTGCCTGGCCTTGACCCGCTGCCATAACTCGTCCGGGACGATCCGCAGTTCCGGCACGTCGACGATCAGCCAGCTCGACTCGTCGTTGGGTTTGCGCGTGCGCTTGCCCGTCATCGGGTTGGTGACCCAGTGCGCCCGGTCCCAGACGTAGCGCCCGATGTAGAGCACATTGTTCAGGATGCCACTGCCCTTCTTCGGGTCGCCGTGGATGGCTGAACGTGCCCAGGTGCCGCCCCGCGGGGAAGGCACGCCTTCCTCGTTCAGCCTGGCTGCGATTTTCAGGGGCGAGTTGCCCTCTGCAAACAGCGTGCAGATGCGCCGGATGACGCGCGCTTCCGCTTCTTCGATGACCAGTGCATAGCCGGCGGACTGCCCTTTTTCGATGACTGGCACCGAGCGATAACCATAGGCCCGGCCCCCGGCACTCAGGCCTTTGAGCACCCGCCCTTCCAGCCCCCGTTTGGTCTGAAACCGGATGTTGTCGACGATGAGTTCGTTGAGCATCCCTTTGACGGCAGCATGTATCTTTTCGCCGGGCGCATCCGAGTCATACCCCTCCGAGACGCCGACGACCCGGATGGAAAGAAACTTCAGGCGCTTGAGCGTCAAGGACTGCTCCGTGGCATCCCGCGCCAGCCGGCTGAGGTCATCGACCAGCAGGACTTCGAACTCGCCGGCTTCAGCCGCTTCGAGCATGGCGCTGTAGCCGGGGCGTGCCCGCACCGTGCCGGAGATTTCTTCGTCACTGAAGCACTGCGCGATCACCATGCGCTCGCGTACCGCGAAGACCTCACAGTTGCGGCGCTGGTCCTCGGTAGAGGTCTTGCGCTGCTTGTCAGTGCTGTAACGGGTGTAGATGGCTGCCTTCACGGGGCACCTCGATGTCATCGTAGGGAAATTGGTCAAGGCCGGAGGCCTGCATGTTCTTCACGGTCTGCTCCAGGGCAATGCTGGCGAGCAGGCCGATCAGCTGCAGCTCTGCAGGCAGCAGCGGCGCGGAGGCGACGGGTGGGTAATGCGGTTCCATGGCGAGTCATTTGCGCGGGTTGGAACCATGTATAGCGATGCCGATGTACACCACCGCAAAGGCGGGGTAGATCGGCATGTAAAACTTTGTAATCCCCTGGAGAGCCGCAATAGGCGGGGGAAGACGACTCAGGAGGCGTCAGTGCGGCGGGGGCGGGTTGAGCGTGCGAGCGAGGCGCCGGCGCGCAAGTGAGGCAGAACATGAAACCGGGAACGGAGGCTATCGTCACGGAAACATAGAATGTCCTCGGGGCTTGCGCACGGTTTCCTTGTGCTTTGAGGATCGTCACGGGCCCGGCACGATGCGCTGTTGCGCCGGGCCACGCAGGCCAGGTAGCGCAGGCGTCATGAAGACACCTGCGCTGGAGAAAGGGGGGCCGCGAGCTTGCAGCCCCCCGTGAGTTTGAGTTGTGACCTGCCTGTCGCTTCGACAGGTGTTGTGCCCTTCGCACCACCGAAGAGGTCAGTCCCCGATGCTCATGCGTGGCCGGCCAAGGCGCACGCATGGCCTACTTCTCCTGCACGGGGCTGCCAAGCCCCTCTCACACACTTCGCTCACTGCCCCAACCTTTCGGGACACGGTGCCTGCCGTGCCGTGATCCTTCCTTTCGCGCCGCATGTCGCCAGCGCAACGCTCCGGACCACTTCCCCAGGGCTTCGGTCGTATCGCCCAAGGGGTCAAACCCTACTCAGTCAGTCTCCCACTCTCAGCTGTGCTACCGCGCGGTGCCACCCGACACGACAACTGAGAGCTTCCCACGTTAGTCATCCGCTACTGCGCAATGTGATGCCACTGTCTCAGCTTCCCACCCCCTGCCTTCCGGCTTCCCTCAGGTTTCCCCGGCCCGATGTTCCATAGCGGCTCAGGTACCAGGGTGGTGCTTCATCGACGACGAACCATGGCTCAGTGCCTATGGCCCCACATTGCTCCGCATCGCACCCTTGCCTGGGTGCTTTTACAGGGTTGAGCTATCAGCGACCCCCGGTTTCCCGAGGTGCCGGTATCGCCTGCTTTCGCATTGATACCCTGCCGTGTCACCACGGCCTCAGCAGCCATCCTGTGCGGAACGGGTTGCGCTCTCTCGAAACGCCCCCCGTGTCGGACTGAGTACCGACTTTTACGAAATGACAGGTCACACGGCCATTTCCTGCCGTGCGCCGTTTCCGTGTCGCCCAACCTCTTTCGGACTGAAAGCGGATGCACCGCCCCCAATGGATTGGGTCGAAGAGGGGAGTCTCACCCCCAAGCGCCCTTCGTAACCGTATGAGCCCTATTAGAGGCGTACGGCTTCGGCAGGAGCACGATGGAGGACCTGGCAGGTCCAGCATCTTCCGGATTGGCCATCCGGCTCGGCCTTCAAGGCCTGTGTGTGAATGCAGTTGGCAGTCTGCGCGATGAGGACTCATTCTGTGCGGGGCGCTCTTCCAGCCCCTGAATCCTCATGGCGCAGACTGCCCGGCCCGTGCCGTGCGGACGCGTCGATGCGCCGCCTGCTGTCTCGACTGTGTGTCCTCAATTACGTATAGCGCTGCGGTGGTAAACACCGCGGCACGAGAATATTTTTTGCTGGCGCAAAGGGGCGAAGCGCCGACCCCCTGGCCACTGGCCTAAGCCCTGACCACTGGCAGGAGCCTGTCGCGTCCTCCCGGCTTCTGGGCCGTCCCGCCCCTTTCCTGCGCGCGCCCCGAAATCCGATCACATGAGGGCCTCACGGCCACTGTCAGTGAGCTCGGCACACCAACTTCGGCTGCGGCTCACGCCTCAGCCGAAGTCTGTGGCCTCGGCAAAGCTGCAAAACTCTAGGAACATCAATACGTGTGGCTGCGCCACACCGCATCACACTGCAAACACCTGCCTTGCGCCCCAGTTGGCGAGCGCGCGCAGCACGCCCCTCGCGGCTGCTCAGGATGACGTTGTCCTGCTCGCATGCGCCCTTTCCTGCGGCCAGGCTGTCCTGCACCATCGCTCGCGAGAAGATTCGCCGCGACGCCCCCTTTCACTTCCCTTTGCTTCCCTTCCCTCCCCTGTCCTCCCCTGCACAGGCGTTCATGCTCTGCATCCGCGTTTTTGCGCGCCTCGCGCTATACGAATTCATCCACTTCGAGGAGTTCGTCATGACTGCCCATCGCCTTGCAACCACCCCCATTGCCAGCACCGTCAGCCAGGCCCTTACCCGGGTCGTGGACCTCGTGCCCCGTGGTTATGTCTTTGCCACTCAAGGCGAGTGTCTCGCCTCAAAGGCCGAAGCGCTGGCGCGGAAGTTTCATGCCCGCTACGGCATCGGTCTCTCACCCGCGCAAAGAACGCTGCGTCGCCAGCGCGGCCAAGCCAATGCGATGCTGGTGATGTACTGGCCCGGAAGGGTGAAGCAGCAGGAGCACGGCACAAGCGCAGAGGTCGCAACAAGCGACGCTGTCACCGAAACGCCGGCCGAAGAGCGGGTCCGCTGGTTGTTGCTCGTCACCGAGGGGGCCGGACCTGTGCATGAGCGGGAACAACTCCGGGATCTCCGGCAGGATCGTCTGGTCTGGCTCGGTTACGAGCTGCTCCGCTCAGGCGCCAAAGCCTCCTGGACGTTCCGCCGAACCAAAGCCGAGATGGAAGCGCTCCACGTGCTCATCGCCGACCAACTCAATCGCAAGCAATACCCCGCCCTGGCGGCCACACTCCAGCGCATCGCCCGCCAACCCGGTTTCGCAGGCGTGCGCAAACAATCCTGGTCACTGTTTCACGCAGCGCGCACCAAAGGCTGGTCCGGTGAATGGCCCCACCTCTACTTCATCCAGAAAGTCGGCCACGGCGCGCTGATCGTCGTCGGGGAAGACATTCGCTGACTTCTTCGTGGCCCTATCTTCTCCAGAGTTAGGGCCTCCACCAAACCCGGGGCGATTCATACCCCAATCAGCTTTTCTAGTGAAGCATCTTCATAGTCGTCGCCACTCATTTTGAAAACCATGCGGCTACCTAAGCACTTTTTTACCAGCTCAAGGGCATGTGCTATGTACAACTTCAACTCTTGCTCGACCAGCTGACAGCCAGACAGAGCAAAAGCAACTTGAAGATAGAAATCGTCGCCGTCATTCATTTTTGGCCTAACGCATAGCTCAGGGGCGCGAGCTTGCGAGCGTCCCGCTGGAGCGACGAGTTAGCGAAGTAATCGGCCGAAGGCGCCGCAAATCGTCCGGAAGTCAATCTTTACCGTCCTTAAGAATCAGATGGTTACAAGGATTGACTTGAGAGGCTGAATTTAAACAAGGAGAAGGACCATGGAAGCAGACATTTTTCTGGAAACAAGTTTCGGCAAAGCAGCAATGAAAAAGATCGGACCGGTTGCTGAAGGTTTCATGCTGTACGAAGCCGGATGGCTTGGCGACAACCCCCGCCAGCGTGACGTGATGGAAGTAAAAGGGGCGATCTTCCGTGAAGCCAAGACCGGGCCGAACAAAGGCAAGCGCACGGTAATGGTGAAAGAGTCTCGCGTCACTGTTTATGTGACCGCAGCGGAAATGGACGCTTTCAAGCCTAACGAATGAAAGGGACTTCCCCGTCCCGAGGCTGCGGCGGAGGCCGCATGATGGAGTTTCCACGCTTCATCAACACAGCATCGAAAGGGGAAGTCCATGAGCATTATTGTCGTCGGGATCGATCTCGCCAAGAACGTATTCGCCGTGCATGGCGTCAATGAGACAGGCCGGCCGGAACTGGTCAAACCTCGTGTGTCACGCGAGCAGCTGCTGCCACTGATTGCCAGTCTTCCGCCCTGCCTCATCGGCATGGAAGCCTGCTCGGGCGCGCACCACTGGGCGCGTCAGTTCCAGGCGCTGGGCCACACCGTGAGACTGATGGCGCCGAAGTTCGTCGCCCCGTACCGGCTCAGTGGCAAGCGCGGCAAGAATGACGCGAACGATGCGGCCGCGATCTGCGAAGCGGTGACACGACCCGCCATGCGTTTCGTGCCGGTCAAGGACGAGCACCAGCAAAGCACGCTCTGCCTTCACCGCACCCGGCAAGGATTCGTCCAGGAGCGCACTGCCGCTTACAACCGCCTGCGCGGTCTTATCAGCGAGTTCGGCATCGTGCTGCCCCTCAAGGTCGAGCGCCTGCGGCGCGAAATCCTCCCGCACCTGGAAGCCCTGCCGGGCTGGGCGCGCCGCTGTGCCAACGATCTGCTGGCACACGCCAGCCTGCTCGATGCGCGCATCAGCGAATACGACGACGCCATCCGCCAGATCTCCCGCGAAGACTCACGCGCCCGCGCCCTGGCCGCACTGCCCGGTATAGGCCCCCTCAGCGCCAGTGCGCTGGTCGCCAGTCTTGGCGCGGGCCACGACTTCAAGAACGGACGACAGGTGGCCGCCTGGCTCGGCCTCGTGCCAGGCCAGTACAGCAGCGGCGGCAAGACCCGGCTGGGGCGGATCACCAAAGCCGGGGATGCCTATCTTCGCAGCCTGCTGCTCATGGGTGCCAGAGCGATCCTGGCAAGTGTGGGCGAGAAGCAGGATCGCTTCAGTCGCTGGGTGCGCGAATTGGTGGCGCGTCGCGGTTACTGGAAAGCGGCCGTGGCAATCGCCGCAAAGAACGCGCGGCTCGCGTGGGCGGCCTTGCACTATGGCGACGAGTTCCGGCTCACCAGGAGCTGAGAGCGGCGAGCCACGCCCATTCAAAAGCAGTCAGCAGGAAGAAGCCGGAAAGGATTCACGGCCATGCCGTAAAACAGCGTTCATGCAGGGGCGAGTATCGCGTTGATGCGAAGCGGTTGGACCCGCGCGAGGTATGTCTGGTCACGTCAAGGGGAGAAGTTTTATCCCGGCTAACGAATGAGACCCTCGCGCGCGTCTTTCATCAGGGTCCGGGCCACCGATTGCCCAACATGACCGTTTGTAGTTTCGCAGTCCCACTCCTTCGTCACGCGCCACTCAATGTCGCCCTGCGAAAACGTATTAAAACCATCACGTCATTTGGTTATTGCAAACGACGGGGAAGCCCTTGTAGTTTGACGTGAGGGGCGGCCGGAGCCGCGAAGCGGCGGAGGGTATTTGCAAGCGCAGCTTGCAAACCGTCCCTCTCGACGGAATTGTTAGGCGGGGCGGAGAACGACGAATTCATTATTCTTCTAGCGGCAAGGGCTTGGGGCTGGATTGGTGACAGCAACGGCGCGCGAGTAGGACTTGTTGGCGCACTCCGTGTGTTCGCCTCGGGGCACAAAGAGAAGCCCAACCCCGACAGCAAGCAAGAGCAGTTCTGTAGCGGTGCGAGCGCGGTTACCCATGTGCCCGAGCACTCGCTCACGGATTAGGATGGCCAGGAGAATGATGCTGAGGCTGACTACGAATAGCCATGCGTTCAGCCCGGTGAAGTAGGCACCTCCCGGACCGCGGCGTGATGGTATGTACAAGCTACCCGTGAGCGCGCCGTAAGCGCAGTAGCCGATGAGCGGGCCGAACAAACCGAGGATGAGAATCAGGTCTCGAAGTCGGAGCGGGCGGTGCACTGTGATGCCTAACGTGGAAGTGAGGGGCAGCCGAAGCGAAGCGTAGGGAACCACAAGCGTAGCTTGTGGCTGTCCCGCTCGACTGCAGGGTTAGCCGACATAGCGCTGCACCCAAGGGCTTTTGACGGCAGATGCTAATTGCGACGCTTCAAATTCAAAGCCAAAGGAAACGGAATGCCAGAAGCTTCCATTTTCAGCGATGAAGTGATGGCCCATGGATCCTTCGACGGCCAAATGACCGCGTGAATTGGAGGCAAACACTATTAACTCTAGCTCGTTCGGTGACATCGACGACAGCTTTGCTTCACCTGATAGGGTTTGGTTGAGCGTAACCAAACCCAAACAGAAATTTTTCATTTCTTCCGCGTGTGCCCAAGCGGCGGCTTTGCCTTCAAAGCCTTGCGAACTTGCAGAGACCTCCAAGCGAGCGTCTCCGAAGCTGGGTAGCTTTGACTCTTCTTCAACGGCGACAAACATTTCGAAGAAATTTTCGTGATTGCTGAGATGGAACATTGATGACGGCTAACGTTTGACGTGAGGGGCCGCCGTAGCAGCGAAGCCGCGAAGGGAACCCACAAGCGCAGCTTGTGGGCGGTCCCTCTCGACGGAAGAGTTAGGACGCGGTTCGGTAGCACTAAGAATGATGGTGGGAACCGGCAGGTGACTAATCATCATCAATCGCCACCTTCCCGAACCAGACATAACCCAATGGAATGGAGGCAAATCCCCACAGTAGCATTGCGACGAAAGAAATTAGCGGAAGATTGGGATCGTATTTCAAATACGCAATGAAAACGAAAAACGACCCAAAAAACCAAGGAATGTAGAAATACCAAGGTATATAAGCCCGGATTTTCGAGCCACATTTATTGCAACGCGTAGACAAATTCATGCCTTGGCCGCATGTGCGAAGCCAACGGCTAAGCGTAACAACCTCGGAGCACTGTGGGCAGGCTGGCATAGAGCTCTAACGTGAATTAGACGGCGGTATTGGAAGAGTAGGCCAGAATGGTTTTTCAACAGACTTCCTCATAACCCCATTACTCCTTCAAATAGGTGCTTTAGCCATTGCCAAAAACTTTGTGCGGGGCTGTCTTTCGCCTTCAACCGCACAACCAAAAACCATGTTGCGTAGCTGACAATGAGTAAGCAGCCAATTACTGAAAGGGCAACGTAGAAGAATTCGGCCATAGCAGTCTAACGTTTGACGTGAGGGGCCGCCGTAGCGGCGAAGCCGCGAAGGGAACCCAAAGCGCAGCTTTGGGCGGTCCCTCTCGACGGAAGGGTTAGACGTTCGGATTAGCAACCTGGAACATCCTCTCCTTTTATATATTTTCTTTCATATAGAGCCGGAGCCAGGCATTCCAAATTGTAGTTTGTACCTTTGTCTTCAAACCAAAATGTGAAAACGCTTGACCCTCGTCTACCGTTAAGAACGTAGGTGTGGCCGGCCTTTGCTTCCAATTCAATCTCCGCTTCTGCCCTAGATGATGTGACAACTCCGCCTGCGAAGCTATCAACGTTTAGGTATCTTACTTTTAATATCCGTTTTCCCGGCAGAACGAGAAGTCCTTTCGTAAACGGTGCCCCACCGACGACCGGATTGACTACGTATTCCCCATCAATTTGAAATACATGCCGCCACTGTCTGGAACCTTCTGAAATTACCGCCACATCGCTAAGAGGCTGCGACGGACCTGCGTACATTTGCTTCGGCTCAGGGGGCATAAGCCCACAGGACGCACATAGCACCGAGACAAAAGCCAAGAGGAATGCAGTAATTGTATTCATAACATTGAAGAACCGGACTGTTGATTCAAAAGTCTAACGTGGAGATGAGGGGCGGCCGGAGCCGAAGGCGGAGGGAACCGCAAGCGCCAGCTTGCGGACGCCCCTCTCGATTGCAGGGTTAGACGATTTTTGCATTGTTTATGAGCTTGGAGTCTAAGCAGGCACGACGGAATTTAACTACACCCCTTCAATCCGACCACCTCTTGCCTTTTTTCCTTTGAGGTCACAACTAAATCGAAGGGCAGGAGCAGTGTGTCAAGTACTGCGGACAGTGGTAGATCAGCAAGAATAAATGGGACGGGAATAAATAGTGCTGCGCCGCTAGTGCCTATTGCACATGGCATCTGGGTAATAGATTTTTCAGCGCCTGCGTATGGATAACCAAAGCCGTCTGAGTGAACGGCTAAAGATGAGCAACCACTCAAGAGTAGGCTGAAGGCTATGCAGGCAGTTTTTTTGATCATGGCTCAGCTGGATCTAGTGTTGTCTAACGTTTGACGTGAGGGGCGGCCGGAGCCGCAGGCGGAGGGAACCACAAGCGCAGCTTGTGGCCGTCCCTCTCGACGGAATTGTTATGCGTTTTCATAGCACGAGAGCGCTTCTTGAAAGAAATGCTCAGGCCACCAACCATCTGCTACAGCCTTTGCTATGAACGGCTTGGCCTCTAACGATTTCATACGGCCAAGTACAAGAGCAACGCTGCCAGCATAGCCTTGAGCTGTATGAAGCAATTTAAGTAACTCGGCTTCATGAGGCCGAGTGAGGCTCGGTAGAGCTTTTGTCAGGAAGTAAGAAGCCTGCATCGGTGCATCACCTTCATAGTCATCTGCATCGACTGCGATGTGCACCAACAAAGTTATGAACTCGGGCGATTGAAGCTCAGCAAGAATACGGCGCTCAGCCTCCGACGTGACCGCACAGGAATCAATTAGTAGCTGACGTACTTCGGGCTCAGAAATCATGACGCATAACGTGGAGATGAGGGGCGGCCGGAGCCGAAGGCGGAGGGAACCGCAAGCGCCAGCTTGCGGACGTCCCTCTCGATTGCAGGGTTAGCCATTTTTACGCACCCCTTCATTCTTGGTTGGCTTTCATGAGCTGATCGAGATCACGAAACCAACCTGAAGCATTGCTGATCTTAAGCCAGTTGATTTGCCCAAAATCATCCAGATCAATCTGAATAGATGCTCCTTCGAGCTTCAGAACAATCGGCTCATGCTCTTGAAGCTCAATGGCGCAGCGCTCTTCATAGGTGAGCCGTGGCCAAGGGTAAGCGAGAAACGAAAAGCAGCTTTCCTCACCCGACAACCTTTGAAGCGGAACGACCACACGAAGCGCTTGTTCAGCAAGCTCGGGCTTTCCAATGCTAACGAGCGCAGATGAAATCTCGCGCGCTAACACTGGAAGCAAAGAAGGCCCGCCGGAATCGAACATAAATGGCTAACGTTTGACGTGAGGGGCCGCCGTAGCGGCGAAGCCGCGAAGGGAACCCACGAGCGCAGCTTGTGGGCGGTCCCTCTCGACGGAATGGTTAGGCGTATTTAAGAGAGCCATACTGATCTGCGTTATTCACCAATAGTGTTATTCGTCGGGATGTCGTGTTTTTTAAAAAACACCGGCATTGACAATATTAGCCAGACGCATGCTGCCGCGAGAGATGGATAAAAAGCCTTAACTCCAAACATTCCCGAACAGAAAACAATTGCTGCAAAATTCAGGGCGCTTAATACTGGAGTGAGAGCGAGAAGCCATGCGGGCGAAGCAATTTGACCCGACATGTAGAGCCACATGGAAAGCGGGATCGCGAAAAACACAACCGGCGAATACACAACGAGGTAATCAATGCTGTCGGCAGCTCCAATCGGATTGCTTTTTATAAAAATGAAAAGCAAAGACCAAGTGAAGTAGCCAACTAAGGCGGCCAAAGCAGTGAAGATCGCTGAGAGCATGGTTGCCTAACGTTTGACGTGAGGGGCCGCCGTAGCGGTGAAGCCGCGAAGGGAACCCACAAGCGCAGCTTGTGGGCGGTCCCTCTCGACGGAATGGTTAGGCATTTTTAATTAGCCTCGCAAGCATATTTTTCTTGGCCTCATCACTGTGGCCACGAATATAGCGATCTTTTTCCAGGAGAAGAGACTGCCACTGAGACAAAAACTCTTTGTTTTTCTCAAGCAACGATTTCTCTTCCGCCCATCTTTCTTGAAACTTCAAAAGTGATGCGTTTATCTCGGATGCTCTTTGGAAGCATTTTTCACAAAGAATTCTTTGTTGATTGATGTTTGACTTTTTCTCTTCGTAGACGCGCTTCTGATCGACGGCCAAAAACACACAATCAATTTTGCATTGACGACATTTGTAGTGTTTGTCGGTGTAAAACCGAGTGAACTCTGCTGCGACTGAGCGCTGACTTTCCACGGACCATTCGCGCGGATTTGCCGGGACTTGCTTTGGCGGAGAGCGAGTAACCATCAAATGCCTAACGTTTGAATTCACCGGACTGCGCGGCTTTTCGCGCAGGTCCGGTGGAATGATTGGTTAGCCCTCGGCATCAGATTGGCATTCATGAGTCGTAAGGACTTTCTTAGTGGCGCAACTGGCAAGCCTCTCCTTGGCACAGTAATAGCCGCCGGACTTGCTCCTCCAGCTCTCGACATCTCTTTTCGAGTAACGGTAAAGGCGGAACTCATTGGGGCCGTGACCTTCTTCACGTAGCTTGCTTTGCGGGCCGATAACTACAATTAGCGTTTCATAGTCTTTGGGGTTGCCAACATTGATGTTGTTTCCTTCGGTCGAGTTGTTGAATTTAATCTGAACCTTGCCGTCTTGGTCCGTGCCGTCATGGCCCGTTTGGCGTAGCTGATTTACCAGCGTTACTCCAAACCCCTCTTTAGCGAGGAACTCGCCAATGTCTCCGAGGAAACGTGATGAACGGATGACTCCAACAGCCTCCAACTGCGAAACTGAATCAAAGAAACCGGTAATGGCTAATTGTTGAGCGGCATTCATAGAGGGCTAACGTGGAAGTGAGGGGCAGCCGGAGCGAAGCGGAGGGAACCACAAGCGCAGCTTGTGGCTGTCCCGCTCGACTGTAGTGTTAGCTTCATTTGACACGACGAATGATCCTTTTTGTTACTTTCTTGGCTGCGCTGCGTGCTCGAAGCTCATTGATGTAAGCGGGGATGAGACGCCATGCCTTCTCACCATCAAACCCCTTTGCTGGGATAAGGTTGAAGCCAACGATGAAAAGATTGTAGTAGCCAAGATTCGTTGTAAGAACGCGTACGGCAGGGGGTTGCTCGTCCCCAATGATCAAAGAGAGAACAACGAGTGGTAAGGCCAGCGCAAGCTGAGCGAGGACACCACCCCACGCGACCTGATTGGCCTCTTTTTCGTAATAAGGCGCTTCAAAGACGCATAGGCCGTGAATGAAAGTCAGATAAATCGCATGACTACGATAGCCAAGGCGTTTTGCGACGTATGCGTGACCTGCCTCGTGTATCAAAATGATGGCCAAGTATGTGGCCAACCATTCAAAAGCGAGGAACGGTGTTTGTATCGCGCCAACAAAAAGCGCGGTGCCTATTACAACGACCGACCAGTGAATGTGCACTGGGGCGCCGAGGATTTTGATTGATTTGGTCGCGATGTATCCGTTCATGCGAGCGAAGAAGCTAACGTTTGACGTGAGGGGCCGCCGTAGCGGCGAAGCCGCGAAGGGAACCCACAAGCGCAGCTTGTGGGCGGTCCCTCTCGACGGAATTGTTGGGCGTCACGGGCACTCTCCTTCGATGTGCTTTTCTAGAGCCTCAATTTCTTCCCCGAGCTTTTTTAAATGGAGATCATTCCGCTCACGGTCGAACCTCTCAGGTGCGTAAATGGATGCTGGATCAGCCCCATTGGCTTTTAGGTACTCGGCAATTTTGAAGTGACCAAAATCAACCGCGACTCTCAACGGAGTAAAGCCAAGCTCACCCTCCTGATGGATATTAATGCCATTGGAGACGAGAAGCTGGGCGGACTCTAGATCGCCCCATACACAAACAGAATGAAGAGCATTGTCTCCAAGCGCATTTGTTGCATTGATGGAGTCGAAGACCACGTAACTGAAATCGGGCGAGCTCTTAATGCGATTCAGCAATTCAACGACACGTTCATTCATGGCCATGATAATGACGCCCAACGTTTGACGTGAGGGGCCGCCGTAGCGGCGAAGCCGCGAAGGGAACCCACAAGCGCAGCTTGTGGGCGGTCCCTCTCGACGGAATGGTTAGACTTCATGCAGCCAACCTTTATCGAGCTTGATCGATCGGATGCTTTTCCCATTTTTGGAAGGAGATATTTTCTTAAAATAATTGTCGCGAAACCTAAAAGGAAGGCATTTCTCAATATCCAATAAAAACATCTTGAGTTCTGAAGATATTTCTGGAAGATAAATCCTGAAGTCTGGCTGAAAAAACACAGTTTGGTGGCCGACATATACGCCAATGGAAGATTTTGGAGTTTGTGTGCCGCCGATTGGATTTTGTTTGATTTGGCTGGCTTTCCATTCAAATGAATAGAGCAAATACAGTTCAATAGGACCAAGTATTTGCTTTGGACCTTTGTCTATTTCAAGAACGAGATTCAGCGCACTTTGTACTTGCTCTTGGCTTAAATCCCATTTTCTGCTTGAGACATCAATTCTTGGCTCACCAAAGAGTCTCTTTGATTTATCAATACAATCATCCGAAATAATTTTTTCTGTCCATTCGCTTGGGCCGACGCATGTCAGTTGCGAAATTTTTAAATCTGAGTCAGTTCTTGACTTTAAGAAATCATAAATCAATGACCACGATTTTTGCTGATTGCGTATGCGAGTATGGTGACCAAACGAACCTGATTTTGGTGGGCTGTAATATATATGTTCGCAGATCATGTGGAAGCGAGAGCCTAACGTTTGACGTGAGGGGCCGCCGTAGCGGCGAAGCCGCAAAGGGAACCTGCAAGCGCAGCTTGCAGGCGGTCCCTCTCGACGGAATTGTTAGGCGAATGATCACGGGCACGAGTTTCACAAGCATGGCAGTAACGCCACGTAGAAACAGCCAATAGCCATAATAAAGAAAATAGAAATCGTGGCAAAAAACTGCGCGGCATCTTCTTTTCGTGAAATACCACGATACTTTCCGTATTGACTAATGCCGCCGGGGAAGTAGCCCTGCTGCAAAGCGATCTTGCAAAACATCAAGATCCCGACTCCAAATATTGCGGCCCCAGTTGAACGAAGTAGAGATGACCACACAGACTCATTGAATAGCTCGGCGACGAGAAGTATGAGCGTTGCTGAAGCTACCACTGGCATGCCCCAAGGTTGGCGAGGCCACGGGGGAAGGGTTGTGCTCCTTGGTTCTTGTGATTTTCTGCGGCCCCATAGAGACAGAGTAACCAGTGATACATACACAACGGTTGTAAGTAATAGGCCCGCTTCGTAACCAATGCCGGCAAAAGGCGAGACTTTGCTAAGCGCGATCGCGCCAAAAACGCACAGAATGAATAGCCCACCGACTCTGAAGATCATTTCTAACGTTTGACGTGAGGGGCCGCCGGAGCGGCGAAGCCGCGGAGGGAACCCACAAGCGCAGCTTGTGGGCGGTCCCTCTCGACGGAATGGTTAGGCTTCAGTCGCCGAGCTGGACTTCGCATGGGGCGCCATCTTTAAATGGGACGGTAATCATTGCATCCGGCCAATCAGTGAGGGAGAACTCAACAGCAAATTGACCCGACTGATAAACAGTGAATCCATCACAGATCAATTCTCCACTGCCATCCATGAACTTCAATGCATGGGGGTTTGCACAAACGTAATCTTTGGCAGCCCCAATCCACTGACCAGGGGACTGCATTAACTCGCGAGCAACCTCAATAGCTTTCTGTTCCGGGCGCTCAACTCCTCCTTCGAGGGAGACTCCCAACCCGCTCGAGAGCCCGCTGGGATGCCACATTCTTCCCGCATGCTCGAAGCGCCCAAGCTTCGGGTCTTCATACGTTCGCTTGCGCCAAAATCCGAACATATAGAAAGCCTAACGTGGAAGTAAGCGGACGCCGGAGCGCGAAGCGCGGAGGGAACCACAAGCGCAGCTTGTGGCGGTCCGCTTGACTGTAGTGTTAGGCCGATGGCTCAAAGAGCAACCCCGTTCTTGACCGCCCACGCACTGAAGCGGCCTTTCGCTGCCGGCCGAGAGGCGATAGCTGCCTGAAGCCTTTGAGTTGCCTCTTCTTTGTTGCCTGCCAGCCAAGCCGCGGAGACGGACAACAAAGATGGGTTGTCTTTTAAGGCGGCCGCAAGTTGCGAGATGTCTCGATGAAGCTCAAGCCATGGCAAACCGACCGATTGCATTTTTTCAACTACGTCTTTGGAGACAGACCCTAAGTCTGATGTTGGATCAATGACCCACCAGTGATCAAAGCCGTACGCAAGAAACCCGAGCCGTTCGCGAATTGTTGAGTCGTACTCTTTGGGCTTTCCCTCCAGAGTTTGTTGCCCCGCCAGTGCAGCAACCGACGCCGAATAAACCCCGAGATTAATTGCAAATTTCCCTTCTCCGCCAAGATTAGAGCTACTTGCCTGCACATTAACAATAAGCCAGTTTTCGCCATCGGCTTTGTGCCAGTTTCTCGCCGACTTCTTGAAGCCGCTTGTTTTCAGGAGGTCTGCGAGCCCCAGCTTAATAACTTCGTCGATGCTCTGCGCAATGTCGCTCATAGAAGCAAGGCCTAACGTTGGAGATAACCAGCCGCCGGAGCGGAGCGGAGGGAACCCAAAGCGCAGCTTTGGGCGGTCGGGTTGATTGACGTGTTAGCTAGCGCTCTTTGGCTGCAATTTGATTGACTGAAGAATGTGCGCATTATTTGGCTATGCAAACCACTTGAGCGACATGGAAACGACCAGACAAGCACCAGCAAGGAAAATAAGAAATTTGCTGGCGGCGGATTGAGTGGACCAATTGAAAACGATGCCATTGATATAGTTTGCCGGATTGACAGCCACAGCAGTGATTACAAGTCCAATTGTTAGCTGCTGGAGAATAGCAGCGGGAGATTGTTGCCCTGCGAACGCTGCGACAATACAAAGACAGCCGAAAGCTGCAAAGACAAAAAATAGCAAACGGTTTTTTTTGCTCAAAACTGACCAGCGAAGCATAAAGTCTCCCTGAAAGCAAAAATGCGGAACAAGCAAGCTAACGTGGAAGTGAGGGGCAGCCGGAGTGCGAAGCACGAAGGGAACCAACAAGCGCAGCTTGTTGGCTGTCCCGCTCGACTGCAGGGTTAGACATCTTTCACCTCGAAGCTGTTGTCGAAGTTCATCTTGCGCAGGACTCTCTTCGCTTCTTGTATTTCTATTGGATCGACCGCGCTTACATTCAGTGCGTATCTTCGAATCGTAGACAAGATCTCCACTGTGTTGCGCCCCCAGGTAATCGCCTTTAAAAGCTCGCGTTCGCCATTTTCTGATTCTCCACCGACCGATACGCCTCGATCCTCTTCATGAAGCGCGAACTCAAGCTGTGGGGAGCGAAGAAGAGTCAAACTCGTTTGTGCTTGGGCTCCAAGGCCGAAGGACACGACGAGGTCATCTTCGTCTTCAATGCTGAGAAATGGGACGTACGTAGCCATGATGTCTAACGTGGAGATGAGGGGCGCCCGAACCGCAGGCGAGGGAACTGCAAGCGCAGCTTGCAGGCGTCCCTCTCGATTGCAGGGTTAGGCGGTTGCCGTGTTGAACTATTGCGCATTACGTTTAGGGAACGTAGACCATATAGACCTCGAAGATAAAGCCAGATTTTGATTCTGAAACTTTTGCGCTCAGCACCAAATCACTGCGGCCTTCTCCTTCTGTCCACAAATCTACGAGGACATCCCATCTCTCGCCCATCCAAATACATACTGACGTATCCCATGATTCTTCCGGCAACTCGATGAGATTCTCTCCGTAGTCGTGGATGTACTCTTCAATTTGGTTTGCAGTGTCTGGGGCTATCGCTAAAACACAATCAACTCCACTTTCAAGCGAGTAGTCGCCTTTGGCGAAAGCGCTAACGATATTGCGGAACACAGGACGCCAGATAGAAGGGACGGGAATTTCGTTTTCCTCATCTTTAACTACCGGTACATCTATGCGCTGGCTCAGGTGGTCCATATGCTCAACCGCCTAACGTGGAAGTGAGGGGCAGCCGGAGTGCGAAGCACGGAGGGAACCAACAAGCGCAGCTTGTTGGCTGTCCCTCTCGACTGTAGTGTTAGGCATCGCGCCACATCCGATTGTTTTCAACTACAAATGAGCCAAATAGCCCTTCACACTTCGAACCGTCGGGCGCATGTACGGAAATTTCTTTCCCAAGAACAGTGACGGCATGGTGAAGTGCTGAAATCGGAGATGGAGCTGGAGACAGAGAAAGCCCATCAATAACAGTGCGGCGCGACTCCTCGATATTGACGATGTCATCGGCAGCCTCTTGGTTGATGAACGGAGCTGCTCGCTCCATCTCAGCAAGCTGGCCACCACCAGAGAATTTGAGCAGATCACGCCAGTTGGGGTAGGCGAGGACAATCTGAAGGAACTCAGTCAGTGATGCGGCCACTACCCCGGCCTGCCCTTCGGAAGAGACAAAGAGAACGAACCCGCTAGAATTCCCGAGCAGGAATACTCCGCCCGCTCCTTCGCCCGCGAACGGAGAAAACTCTTCCTCAGACCGTACGCTAAACCAAAGATTCGCATCGTAAGGGCGAGAAAAATCAATATCGAATTCGGTCGCCAAAGTTTCAGCAATGTGTGGCTGTTTGGCAATACGCTGTACGGTCGCGTTCATAGTGCCTAACGTTTGACGTGAGGGGCCGCCGTAGCGGCGAAGCCGCGAAGGGAACCCACAGGCGCAGCTTGTGGGCGGTCCCTCTCGACGGAATGGTTAGAGCCTATTTGAGACCATGAATGAAACATACTCACCAAACCGATCTGCGATAAGAAGGCTGACACGAACACGCCCATAGCGCCAGACAACCTTTGGGTAATCAGCTTCGAGAGAAGCGCTTTCATGAGGGGCGCCGAGACGAGAAGCTAACTCATCTTTCAAGGCTAGGAATTCATCGCGGGCACTATTTGATTGGAGACGATGGCTAATCTC
The DNA here is from genome assembly GCF_039631355.1 of Uliginosibacterium paludis. Taxonomy (NCBI): domain Bacteria; kingdom Pseudomonadati; phylum Pseudomonadota; class Betaproteobacteria; order Rhodocyclales; family Zoogloeaceae; genus Uliginosibacterium; species Uliginosibacterium paludis. The sequence goes on from NZ_JBDIVF010000004.1 coordinate 18,459, forward strand.
GAAAACATTACGAGATTGGCGACGACATAGAACATCAACCTCAAGCCCATCGAAGATGGTTACGCCATTCCAAAATATGTGATGGCGGTCTTCTTGCGGGGAACCATACTTCGCCAGCTCTTCGGCAGAGGCATTCCACGGGAGCAACAAGCCCTTCGACTCAAGATGAAGACCATCTCGAAGTTTGAAGGGGACAAGAGCTTCAGCTTGCGACGACATCATGGGCTCTAACGTGGAGATGAGGGGCGGCCGGAGCCGCAGGCGAAGGGAACCGCAAGCGCCAGCTTGCGGACGTCCCTCTCGATTGCAGGGTTAGACCGTGACGGGCAATCAGGTGACGATTTCAAAGCCATTCTCCTGGCACCACTGACGAAGAGCCGACTCGATCGAGGCTCGCTCAAACTCATACCACTGATTGAGCAGACCTTTGCGCTCAAGCAGCTCTTTTAGCTTGGCATAGGCGCCACGCTTCCGGAAGAAGCCGAGCACAGCTTCGTAATCAGAGGGAGCAGCTTTTTCGATAAAGGAAAGCGCCAGACTCCTTCCCAGATCTAAATCATTCTTACTCGGTAGGGCAACGTACCTATCTGAGATTTCAAGATCAGGGGGCAAATCTGATTCGAAACTTTCATCTTCAGAGGTGCAATAAACGGCCCCCGTTTCTCGACACACATAAGCCATTGCTTCAAACGGCCCATCGAAGCAGGAAAACTCGAACCCATACAGTACATCAGCCAACTTGACGGTAACCATTGGGATGCGGTCTAACGTGAACCGAGTTGAGCCTCACCCCCGCAGGCTGCTCGCGCTTTTGACAAGCGGGCTGCCCGAGGCGGCAAGGCGATGAGGGGTGCCGAGCTTGTCATGCGAGCTGACAAGTGGGGCGCAGCCGCACACGTAGTGTGCGGTGTAGGCTCTAACGAGTCGTTAGCTTTCATGTCCATTGCTGGCCCTGACTTCTCTTGAGCACTGTACCAGGCTCGGTTTGATCAATGATTCGGTGCTGACAAGCTTAAATGCAAAACAGCCCAAGGGCTGTTTTTTGCGTTCGACCGAAGCTGCTTTAGCAGACGTCTGCATCAAGCTCGCTTATGCAGCGCTCTGTCTAAATCAGCTTCGCTGAATAGCAGAAAAAACGTCATTTCGGGGGTTTCGGCCCCAAGGTTTGTATCCCCGTTTCGTGCCAGCGAAGCGCGCGTTTCAATCTGAGGGATCGCGGCGCAATGGATATGAAACGCTAACGTAGAAGTAAGGGGCCGCCGGAGCACGCAGCGCGGAGGGAACTGCAAGCGCAGCTTGCAGCGGTCCGCTTGACTGCCGGGTTAGATTTCACCATACCCCCGACGCTGGTTTTTGAATTTTGGTTTTCAGAAACTCGAAGTATTTGGAATCCTCGGCCGCGAAGATTTCCTTGCCTTCAAGCATGTATGCGCGCCCTAGATGCTCGGCTGCAGCCTGGTGTTCATTCTTTTCAAAGCGACACTGACCGAGACGCAAGTGAATAAATGGATTGCCGAAACCGCGTGGGCAAGTAAGCGCGTAATCAAACGCTTCGATGCCAGACGTGAAGTAACCAGAGAGAAAACATGCATCACCGATTGCGGCTAGCAACCAAGTGCTCGCCTCCCAATCACTCTTGGGCTCAGGCACAAGCTCCCATGCCTCATTGTATTTTGCGATTGCAGCTTCATAAGCTGCGGACTCTGCGAGGGTATCGCCCTCGGCAGACAACTGTTGAACGCGGGCGTGCAATGAGGCAGGCAGTTCAGTTGGCATCGTGAAATCTAACGTTTGACGTGAGGGGCCGCCGTAGCGGCGAAGCCGCGAAGGGAACCCACAAGCGCAGCTTGTGGGCGGTCCCTCTCGACGGAATTGTTAGAGATCAGAGCCACCACCGCGATTTTCCTTGAGCTCCGCAATGCGCAGAGACGTTTTAGAAATGGCCTTGAGAAAGCCTCGGTACGCATGATCTGGCATTGAAAGCTCCCACAGCTGACCACATGCCGAACAGACAAATTGACTCTGCCAGCCTTTCGATTCTAACCAAGACGCTTTACCGCCAGAGATCAACTGACGAATACGGGACTCTTCTTTAATGAAGTCGGCTTCGGTTCTGAAGCCGCCAGTCTCGTGATGACCACCAGGATTACATGCGTCACAGGACATTTGAGCTCTAACGTAGAGCTAACCGGCGAGCCAAAGCGCAGCTTTGGCGAGTCCAGCGAACGAAGTGAGCGAGGTTGAGCGCCATGTTAGATGGCTTTCCCGACACTTGACTTGTACTTCGCACAACTGGCGCTGAGTTCGGCCGCGAGATTGCGCGCTTCTTCATCAAAGATAAACAGACTTTCTCGTTCGATGATGTGGAGCAGCTTCTGTTCCGTGATTTGTTCGCCCCGCAAGTGAAGCCAGTAAATTCGGCCAAGTATTGCGCTACCGTCGTCCGGAAGACCCAGCGACTGAAAATATTGCTTGCCTGTGGCTGAGTCGTTTTTGTAGTACGCCAAGCTACGAATTACGCCGTTCACACCCAAATGCAGTTGATAGAGGTCTTGTTCTGCGAGTGCCGCGATGTCGGTCTTGTGCTCGGGTTGCACAGACTCATCTAGGACGCGAAACAAATCGGCAAGGTTGGCAATCTGCATGACATCTAACGTGGAGATGAGGGGCGGCCGGAGCCGAAGGCGGAGGGAACCGCAAGCGCCAGCTTGCGGACGTCCCTCTCGATTGCGGGGTTAGGCTGCTGTGGCACGACTCATCCTTTTGCGAGCAATGCTCGGATTTCCTGCTTGGCCAACATTAGGGCCTCGGAAGTGGCGCCAACTTGAACATGACGAAACTCACTCTTTTCTGTGGAAATACAGATGCACTCGACATCACAGCAACCATTGGGCCAAATACCGATGGAGCTTAAGTACTGCGAACCATCGATTCGAATTTGAACTCCGCTTTCACCAACCTCTTGAATAGAGACCAAAGAGAGCTCTTCGCCACTCACCTGCTCAGACAGTGCAGTAAATAACTCGCGAGTGTTGATAAGCATCGTGCGGCCTAACGTTTGACGTGAGGGGCCGCCGCAGCGGCAAAGCCGCGAAGGGAACCCACAAGCGCAGCTTGTGGGCGGTCCCTCTCGACGGAATGGTTAGAGGTCACTGCCAATAGCTCCGTTTACGTTTAAGGAACCCAGGATAGTCTGTGTTTTCAAACTTTCCACGAAGCCCACTGCTGGATACGGTGCCCCTGAATTTTGCGTTCGGACAATGACTTTCGGTTTGACCGTGCGGTGCAAATTCAACCTCAGCGCCGTGGACAATGGCTGGGACTATTACGGGCTTGCTTGGCCAACCCTCCGCGCACTGAATAATGGCGAAATAGCCTTGCTCGCCGCCAAAGACAATGAAAATTTCAGTGCCAGTCACATCGCCCGCTTGGGCGACGAAATGTAAATCGGAGAAGACGCCAGTTACTTTTATTTGTGGGGCCGCCGAAGCACTGGATAGTGCTGAAATAAAGATGACTGACGCGGCAACAAGGGACCGGATCATGTGAACTCTAACGTTTGACGTGAGGGGCCGCCGTAGCGGCGAAGCCGCGAAGGGAACCCGAAGCGCAGCTTCGGGCGGTCCCTCTCGACGGAATGGTTAGCTCATTCATCCCAAGTTTGGGTTTTTATGATTGAGTCAAAGCCATCAATTACTTCACTCACGCCTCCATTTCCTTCTATTGTGATGTAGATGGAGTAATCATTGTTGGCCAAAATGTACTGAATAAAATAGCTCTTTCCGCCGAAGAGCGCCGTTTTTTCGGAGGCTGCAGAAAATAGCTTTTTCCCAGGAAGTGAAGGAGTTTCGGAAACAGGGCGGATAACAGCTTTTCCTTTGTTTGAGGCGTAGGCTGCCATATGTGTTTCCGCCATTTTCTCTGCATAGATAGTGGCTGGCGGCGCCTCCGGCTTTGAGCGACGGACTTTTGAGATAAGCATTTTTTCTCCATTCGCTCCTTTTCCTTCGATTGGATTTTTGCTTCCATCAAATTGCCATGTTGGAGGCAATTGTAGATGGAGAGGAGTGAGGTGAAGAACGCCGACATCTTGGGCGTTGATACTAAAAGCTGCAACGAGTGTCAGCAGGAGAAGTGCAATTCTGGAAATGAGCGCGTGCATTTGGGTAAGAGCTAACGTTTGACGTGAGGGGCCGCCGTAGCGGCGAAGCCGCGAAGGGAACCCACAAGCGCAGCTTGTGGGCGGTCCCTCTCGACGGAAGAGTTAGGTTGCTGTGCGCAACGGTGGGCGGCAATTCTATGCATTTACTGGCCTCAACTGGCTGGGCAAAGGCAATACAGAAGGCGCGGCACCGGAAAGGCCATAAATCTCTACGCCACTAAGAATGCCTTCGCTTTCAAAAATAAATGCACCCGAGAGCTCGGCATCGGAACCGAAGAAAAAATCACCTAGGATGTGTGTTCCCGGCGGAGCTTCGGGCATGCCCTCGACTTTGAATTTGTAGCTGGCACAACCACACGAGCACTTCCAGGAGGTGGCGCGCGCATTTGCCAGTTGCACGAGAAAGGCCTTTCCTTCGGAAGCACCGTTCTCAAGCATCCATTTCGCCAGCGATCGTTCTTCTTCTGTGAGTGGGCGACTCATAGCAATCTAACGTGAAGTAGTCCTCAGAATGAGGAAATAATGTTTTATTTATCGAGACAACCCGCAAGGGCAAGTCCCTGGTTGTTAATGAGTTTGTCGTCTTGACTGACCTCATGATGACAAATAAAACTACGGCCGCCAAGACTGTGCCGAGCCCGGCGGCCCCGGAGTCCGTTGATCCTGGCGCTGCGCCGAAGCTGCTCGATCAGCTTCGGGATCGATTGCGTTTGAAGCATTACAGCATTCGCACAGAACAGGCTTATCTGCATTGGGTCAAGCGCTTCATTCTTTTTCACGGCAAGCGGCATCCTGCGGAGATGGGCAAGGATGAGGTGGAGGCGTTTCTGACTGCGCTGGCGGTGGATCGCAATGTCGCGGCCTCTACGCAATCGCAGGCGCTCTCGGCAATTCTGTTCCTGTATCAGGAGGTGCTGGGCCAGGTACTGCCCTGGCTGGATGAGGTGACGCGGGCGAAGAAGCCGGTGCGCTTACCGACGGTGTTGTCGGTATCGGAGGTGCAGGCCTTGATGGCAGCGGTGGATGATCCCGAGATGGCGCTGCTGGTGCGCTTACTCTACGGCACGGGCATGCGGGTAATGGAGGGGGTGCGCTTGCGGGTAAAGGATGTGGATTTTGCGCGGCGCGAGATCGTGGTGCGCGAGGGCAAGGGCAACAAGGATCGGGTGACGATGCTGCCGGGGAGCCTTGTTGAGCCCTTGCGCGCGAAGATCAAGTGGCGCCAGCAGCAGCACGAGGCAGACCTGGCGCTCGGGCGTGGCTCGGTATATCTGCCGCACGCGTTGGCGGTGAAGTATCCATCGGCGGATACGGCCTTTGGTTGGCAATATATTTTTGCGGCGACGGGCTTGTCGGTGGACCCACGTTCAGGCGTGGTGCGGCGCCATCATCTGGATGATCAGCGCGTACAACGCACTGTAAAGAAAGCTGCGCGCGGGGCCGGGATTTTGAAGTCTGTGTCGCCCCACACCTTGCGCCACTCGTTTGCGACACATCTGCTGGAGGCTGGGCAGGATATCCGCACGGTTCAGGAGCTTTTGGGCCACAAAGACGTTAGCACCACGATGATCTACACCCATGTGCTCAATCGCGGGGGATTGGCTGTGCTGTCACCGCTGGACAGGATCTGATCACCGGGGCGACCGAGAAAACCCGGATTTCGTAGCAACAGAACAGTCAACCGTAAGGCCGAGCAGGAAAAGCATGACGGTGGGCAGCCGAACTGCGGCGCAGTGGCCACGCTTCTGAATGCGGAGGTTCGTCGTCATTCCTGAAGTCAAGCGCACAGCATCCCGATTGACTCTGCGCTTCAGCGACAGCTCGAGTGTCACACTTCCAGGCACAGACCTGAAGCGATGTCCGGAGCACGCAATGAAGCCAAGGGGCGAAGTCGTGCAGAGGGTTTGCTAGCGGCGGAAAGTGCCACTGCTGGCAGGCAACACAAGCATGACGGGAGGCGCGAAATTAATGTCGAATCCTGTCCCCGCAACCAATAAAAACAAGGGCTTACTGTTCGCAGTAGGCCCTTGTTGCTTTGCGGATCGGCCTTTTGCTGCAATTTTGCAGCACTGATCGCTATACCTTGGCTCTACCCCAAGGAGCCAGCTCATGGCCAGCATCAGCAAACGCGGCAAAAACCAGTACCAGGCCCTCATTCGCCGCAAGGGCTACCCGGTCCAGACCCGGACCTTCACGTCCGAGATGAAACCGGAACGTCTGTGTCAAAAAATCTTGCCCGCGATGCCCCCCTCTCCGTCACCCGCCGCTACTCTGGCCAGGTTACCGGCTTGGGCACTTGGGCTTGGGCACTTGGTGAATCCTCAACATCGACTCATGAGTTGGCGAACGCGCCCGCGGCAAGCAGCAATCAACACAGCACATGACCCGAATCCAGACAGCGTTGTCCCGCCAATCCGCTGTCTGACAGGCTGCGACTCAGTCTCGCTGGAGCCCGCACGCGCGCAGCGTGAGGTCAAGCACGTGTTCGATGGCGCGCTTGCGGGCGCGGGGGCTGGCGCTGTCGTGACCGAGCACGGCACGGACCTGCACGTCGAAATCGGCATAGGTCTGCGTACTGGCCCAGAGGGTGAAGAAGAAGTGAGTGGTGTCGAGCGGCGCCATGCGCCCCTCGGCGATCCATGCGTCGAGCACCGCGGCTTTCTCACGCACTGTCCGCCTCAACTCGGAACGCAGCAGCTCGCCCACGACGGGCGCGCCATGAATCAGTTCGTTGGCAAACACGCGGGAAGCGTCCGGCCGTTCGTATGCCAGTGCCATTTTCGTGCGAACGTAGCTTTCGATGGCTTCCCTAGGATCAGCCTCGGCGGTGATTACATCGGTGGGAGACAGCCAGTCATGCAGCACGCGATCGAGCACGGCGCGGTAGAGATCTGCCTTGTTGCCGAAGTAGTAATGCAGATTGGGTTTCGGCACCCCGGCTTCCTCGGCAATCTGGGCCATGGTGGCACCACCGAAGCCGGCTCGCGCAAAGACGCGCTCGGCGCCGCTCAGGATGGCAGCCTCGTTGAGTTGCCGGATGCGGCTTTTGGGGCCCTCGTCTTCCTCGACGAGAACAGGTCTGGCACGACTGGCGGTTTTGCGTGGCGTCACGGACATGAGCGCGGTTCCTGCTGCAGGGGCCGTCATTCTATCGCCAGAGCCGGGCGGCTGCGCCAGGCTCCACGACACGCAGGCCGGGCAAGTGGCCACGCCCCCCTGCCCTGCCTGCCGCGTGCCGCTTACTTCGCGGCTGCGTCCCACACCATATGGGTCATGGCGGCCTTGCCCGGATCCTTCTTGATGACCGGATCCGAACCGCCGCTCATCAGCACCTTGACCGTGCGCTCGTAGGCGGCGGGGTCGAGGTAACCGATCTTTGCCGTACCGGCGTTGGAGATCAGCTTGGCGACGTTCTCCATCTGGCGCTTCTGCACCGCCAGCGTGGCGCTGCCGGAAGCATCCTGTGCCACGACGATCTTCGCGGCCTCTTCCGGATTCTTCACCGCATCGTTCCATCCCTTGAAGCTCGCCTTCAGGAACTTGGCCATCTTGGCGACGAAGGCCTTGTCACGCAGATTGGACTCCAGCACATAGAGGCCATCTTCGAGGGAGGCTACGCCCTGGTCCTGGTAGAAGAAGGTGACGAGATCCGACTCCTTCACGCCGGCATCCACGACTTGCCAGTACTCGTTGTAGATCATCGTCGAGATGCAGGCCGCCTGGTTCTGCAGCAGCGGGTCAACATTGAAGCCCTGCTTGAGCACGGTGATGTCCTTGCCGGGCTTGTAGCCCAGCTTGTTCATCCAGTTCAGGAAGGGATACTCGTTACCGCCATACCAGACGCCCAGCGTCTTGCCCTTGAGATCCTTCGGGCTGCTCACGCCAGAAGCCTTCTTGCAGGTGAGCATCAGGCCGGACTTGTCGAAGACCTGCGCGATGTTGACCAGCGGCACGCCAGCTTCCCGCGCCGCGAGTGCGTCCGGCATCCAGTTCACCACCACATCGGCCGACTTGCCCGCAATCACCTGCACCGGCGAAATGTCCGGGCCGCCGGGCTTGATGGTCACGTCCAGGCCGGCTTCCTTGTAATAGCCCTTGGCCTGCGCCACGTAGTAACCGGCAAACTGGGCCTGCGGCACCCACTTCAATTGCAGCGTGACCTTGTCGGCCGCCTGCGCGCCCAGGCTACCGAAGAGGGCAGCAGAACTCAGGGCGGCGAGAACAAGAGACTTCCGGAACATGCTCAACGGGGACATCGGATACTCCTTGATCGGATGAAGCGAGGGTTGGTGGAAGAGTGGGTGAAAAACGGACCGGTTCAGGATGCCGTCATGAGCGGGCTTGAGCACTGGCGCCACAAGGCCCGCATCGGAACAGGATCACGAACAGGCACTCAGGACTGCAGCGCCCTCACGGACGGATGCCAGAAATTCACGCGCCGCTCCAGTCGAACGAGCAGCGCATAGAGTACGGAGCCGACAATCGCCGACAGCACGATGGCCGCCCATACCAATGGCATCTGCATGCGGGAGGCTTCGGTCGAGATCCTGAAGCCCAGCCCGGCAGTCGGCGAGCCGAAGAACTCGGCCACGATGGCGCCGATCAGCGCCAGGCTCGCATTCACCTTCAGGGCGCCGAAGATGAAAGGCATCGCGGCTGGCAGACGCAGCGCGAGCAATTGCTGGCGCGGGCTCGCGGCATAGGAATGCATCAGCTCGCGCTCGAGCTTGCCTGCGGCGCCCAGCCCGGCCAGCGTGCTCACGAGTGCCGGAAAGAAAGTCATCAGCACGACGACGGCGACCTTCGAAGGCCAGTCGAATCCGAACCACATCACCGCAATCGGTGCGACACCGACCAGCGGGATCGTGCTGGTAAGCGACGCGATCGGCAGCAAGCCACGCTGCAGGAAAGGCGAACGCTCGATCGCGATGCCAAGGGCAATACCGAGTCCGCTGCCCAGCAGATAACCGCTCAGCACCGATTTCAGCACGGTCTGCACGAAGTCACCGCCCAGCTTGTCGGCCTGTGTGAAGAGCGCCATCACGATGTCAGCCGGTGCGGGCATCAGCACGCGCGGCACGGCAAAAGCCGTCACGAGCAGCTGCCAGAAATACAGGGCCCAAAGGCCGAAAATCACGGCGGTGAAACTGGCGATCCAGCGCGGTGAATCCAGCATCGCGAGCCGCTGCACGCTGGTCCGCACGAGCAGGGCCTGGGCCAGCACCAGCAGCCAGAACGCGGCGGCCGGCTCCGACTCGCCCGCGGGCACCGCGAAGAGCAGCAGCGCACCGGTGATCACGCTGCCCACCAGGAGTGGCAGCGTGCAGACCAGACTGCGCACCGCCTGGGCCGCCAGCAACACGCACACGATCTGCAGCGCCGCGATGCGCAGCGCCGGGCTGTGCAGCGCATGCAGCGGCACCACCGGATCAAACCCGCTGAGCGAGAAAACCTGGCTCAGCGCGAGACCCGCCGGAATGATCGCCAGCAGCGCGCCGACCGCGCCGGGCATTGTCGATCTGCTCATGCCTGCTTCCTCCGCCCGGTAAGGCCATATTCCAGCAGCGAGACCAGCGCGGTCAGGGCGACGCCCAGCAGGGATGCCATGATCAGTGCCGACCAGATCTGCAGCGTGTTGCCGTAGTAGGAACCGGTGAGCAGCCGCGCACCGAGGCCGGCCTGCGCGCCGGTCGGCAGCTCGGCGACGATGGTGCCGGCCAGCCCGGCTGCAATCGCCACCCGCAGCGCCGGGAAGAGAAAGGGCAAGGACGACGGCAGACGCAGCATGAAGAAGGTCTGGATGCGGGAAGCCGACCAGGTATGCACGAGCTCCATCTCGAGCCGCTGCGGCGCGCGCAGGCCCTGCACCATCGCCACGGTCACCGGAAAGAAGCACAGATACATCGCGATCGTGGCCTTGGGCAGCATGCCGGTAATGCCGAGGCTGCCCAGGATGATCAGCACGATGGGTGCAATGGCCAGCACCGGTACGCTCTGACTTGCCACGATCCAGGGCATGAGTGCGCGATCCAGCGTGCGGGAATGCACGATGCATATTGCCAGCAGACTGCCGAGCACGACGCCCATCAGGAAACCGGTCAGCGTGGCCCCCGCCGTCACTCCCGCATGCAGCAGCAGGTTGCGGGGCGAATCGATCGGGTAATCGACGATGGACGACCACAGATCCAGCGCGATCTGGTGCGGCGCCGGCAGCACCGGCCGCTGCATGCTGAAGGTGGCACCAACGAGATCCTGCCAGCCCCAGGGGCCGCGAGGCGTGAGCACGCGCTCGATGGCGCCGGCGGCGTTGAGCCAGATCGCGAGCAGGTACCACAGCACGAGTGCTGCGGCGAGCACCGTGGCCACCGGCAGAAAATGCTGACGGAATTTCGCCGTCATCAGTGATGCCCCTCGGCCAGGGCCTCGCGCACTTCCTGCGCCAGGCGGGCGAACTCCGGGGTGTCACGCATCGAGAGGTCGCGCTCGAAGGGCAACGGGGAATCGATCACCTTCACGATGCGCCCTGGCCGTGGTGACATCACCACGATGCGAGTCGAGAGATAGACCGCCTCGGCAATCGAGTGTGTCACGAACACTACCGTGCGCTGCTCGCGCAGCCAGAGTTGCTGCAACTGCTCGTTGAGCTTGTCACGCGTGATTTCGTCGAGCGCGCCAAAAGGCTCGTCCATCATCAGGATCTTCGGTTCGAAGCCGAGCGCACGCGCGATGGACACCCGCTGCTGCATGCCGCCCGACAACTGCCAGGGATACTTCTTCTCGAAACCTGCCAGCCCCACGCGCGCCAGCTGCTCGCGCGCAATCGCCTCGCATTGCGACAGCTCGCGCCCCATGATCTGCAGCGGCAGCATCACGTTGGCCAGCACCGTGCGCCAGGGGAAGAGCGCCGGCGCCTGGAACACATAGCCATAGGCGCGGCGCTCACGCGCCTCGGAGGGGCTCATCTCGTTGACCAGTACCTCGCCGGAGCTGATCGGCTCCAGATCCGCGATTACGCGCAGCAGCGTGGTCTTGCCGCAGCCCGAAGGCCCGATCAGCGACACGAACTCGCCCTGCCGGATGGTGAGGTCCACCTCGCTCAGCGCGTGAACAGGCTGGTCCGCGGCCTGATAGATCACGCTGGCGCGGCGCGCCACCACCGCCGGCCGGGCACTGGCCGGATCAAAAACGGGAGCCTTGCCGGACGAAAATCCGGCGGTCTGGGGGGCGTTCATCGGAGAGGCGTCCTGAATCGTCAATTTCTTGACCAAATGGTTGAAATTCAGGATGACATTAGCAATCGGCGTGCCACTCCGCCGCAAGCCCGCAAACCGGCTGCAGGACTGCCCGGCACGCGCGTGCGGGCCAGCCGGCAGCGCAGGAACGGTGCGCTGCCGGGCTCAGGCTGCAACAGATTGGGGCACGGTGCGCCGCCTCGCGCGGCACAGCCGTTCAGACCGCGCGACTGAACTCAGAAGCCAGCAGCCGGGCGGCCTCGCCCACCGAGTCGTGCGTGATCGCGTCATGCAGCAGGTCGACGCTGCGCACGCTCAGGCCGCCGAACCAGTGCGGATCAAAACCATTGCTCGGCCGCCGCCACAGCACCCCCGACTCATGCTGCGAACGGGTGGCGACGATGAGGGTCACGTTCAGATGGTGGTTCTCGATGAAGCCGCCGGCCAGCGCCTTGTGCAGCCGGCCCCAGGCCGCCAGCGTGTGCGGATTGACCCATTGCTCCCAGACCGGGCGCGGCCGCTGCGGCAGGCGCCACACCGGCAAGTCCAGACGCCGCAGCACCGGATCGAGCCGGCGCAGCACCCGGCCGCCGATCCGCTCGAATACCACCTGCGGATGACCATGAAACAGGTTCGCGCAGATCCAGCCCATCCGGCGCAGGGGCGATTTCGAGTAGAGCCTGGGCGCACAGGTATCGAGCAGCCATACATGCGGCGGCTCGGCGTCCGAGATCCGCTCCGCCAGGCGCAGCGCGAGCAGACCACCGAGCGAGTAGCCGAACATCCCGGCGATGCGGCGGGTGCCATAGAGGCGCAGCCGCTCCTCGCAGGCATGGATGAGCTCACCCAGCGTGTCCTGCCCCTCGGAGGCCTCCAGCAGCGCATCGAGATCCAGCACCAGCAGGGCGGCGTCATCGCCGAGCTGAGCCTGGATCAGGCTGGCCAGGCGATACAGGCTGAGAATGCCGCCATGCTTGCCCGGCAGCATCACATACAGCCGGCTGGCATCGGCCGGCCCCACCAGCTCGCTGACAACCGAAGACTCGGGCGCATGGCAGACCAGCGAGCCCGTCAGCGTGGCGAAATCCGGGCTCGCCAGAAAACGGCCGGGGTCGACCTGCATGCAGTGCAGCCGGCGCAATTCCATCAGCATGCAGAGCGCCGAGTCGACGCTGCCGCCATCGAGCATGAAATGCCCGGTGCCGCGCGAGCGCCCGCGCACCGGGCCCAGATGCTTGCGCCAGACACGATTGAGCACCGCGAGGGTGGCCTCGTCCAGCCCTCGCCTGCGGTTCGGAAAAGCCGGACCAGGCAGGCGCGCCAGATGGGCCAGCTCATCGAGCTTGCGTCGCAGAGCATTCTCGAGCGCGGCGACCAGCCCGGCCTCGCGGACGAGATCGCCCGCATGCAGGCACAGTCGCAGGCTGTCCTGACAGAAGCCGGCACGCAGCGTGAGGCCCGGCGTCATCCCCTCCTCCTCGCGCTCGCGCAACACACAGGACACGCCGCCGGACTCATGGAACACCGGGCGCCAGTCCTCCCACTCGAAAGCGAAGGCCCGCAGCCCGGCATGGCTGCCGCCCAGTAGCGCCTCCATGCCCGCCAGATCGAACGCGCGCGGGCCTGCCAGCTCCGCATAGGCCTGGCGCAGCGCGGGAATCGCCTCGGCGAGCGACTGGCCACCGGTGCTGACATGCATCGGGCAGGCCTCGACCAGATGCCCGACCAGCGGCAACAACTCCGGCTCCAGACGCCTGGACTGCATCACCAGCACCACCGGTTCGCAGCCAAACACCTCCTCGATCGCCCCGGCCCATGCAATCAGCATGGCAAGGGCGGGCGCCACATGCAGGCCGATGCAGGTCTTCATCAGGCTGCTCGTGGCATTCGGCCCTACGGGCACCTCGCTCGGCCGGGCATGGGTGCTGGCGACGAGATCGGCCGGGAATTTCTGCCGGGCCAGCGGCGCACGCAAGGCTTCAACGCGCGCCGGCAGCGCCCCGGCATCCAGCCACGCCTGCTCCCGGTCGGGCCAGGCGGCGGCCCGGGTTCCGGGAGGCGGCGGACTTCCATCCAGCATGGCCAGCAGTTGCGCGAGGCACAGGTCGATGCTGCGCGCATCGACAGCGATCCGGTGCAGCGTCCAGAGCGCCAGGGTCGCGCCCTCCTCCACCGGCCAGACATCCACCCGCATGACGCCATCGCTGGCCGGATCAAGCTTGCGGCAGGCTTCCCGCATCACCTGCCAGACCCTGCCATCGGGCGCCGGTACGGCCGGCAAAGCAGGGTGCCGCTGCAGGCAGTGGGGCGGGAGCGTGTCCTGCAGCATGGCTTTGAAACCGCCCTCGTCTTCGCGGCGACGCACACTCATGCGCAGGGCCGGATGGCGCGCGGCCAGCGTCGAGAAAGCCTCCAACACCGCGTCCGGGCTGACCGAAGCGGGAAACTGCAGACTGAGCTGGCGCAAGGCAGCCGAAGGCCGGTCGCGATCGCCCACGCAATCGAGCCACCATTGCTGCGCCAGACTCAGCGGCATGGCGGGCGTGGTCTCTCTGGGCGCCGGACGGCTCAGCCCCGGGCTCGCGTCCAGTCGGTGGGCCTGCTCTTTCAGGATCGGATTGCGCAGGATATCGACCGGCGAAAAATGCTTGCCCATCTGCCGGTCAATCCAGGCGCTCAACTGCAGGGCCATCACCGAAGTGCCGCCATGCGCCCAGAAATCGGCCTCGCGCGAATTCACCGGGCAGCGCAGGCACTCGCTCCAGCCCTGGGCCAGCAGCGCTTCACTGGCCGAATGGAAGAGGCCTACGCCCTGGTTCGCCGGCGCCTGCCGGCCCGCCTCGCAGAGCACAGCCAGCGTCTGGCGATCGACCTTGCCGTTGAGCGTCAGCGGCATCCGCGCCACCGGCATCAGCAGGCCCGGAATCGCGCCGGGCGGCAGCATCCCGCCCAGCTCGGCGCGCAGGCCGGCCGGCCCCGGATCCGCATCGGGCTGCGCAACATAGCAGCCCACCAGGCGGCGTGTTTCCGCTGTCTCGCCCAGCACCAGGACCGCCGCATCCGTCACCCCGCGGCACCGGAGCAGCATGGCCTCCACTTCATCGAGCTCGACCCGGTGCCCCTGGATCTTGACCTGGCGATCGGCCCTGCCGAGATAGGCATACACGCCATCTTCATGGCGGCGAACCAGATCGCCGGTGCGATACCAGCGCTCCTCGCCTTCGAAAATGAAACGCCTCGCCGTCTGCTCGGGGGAATTCAGATAGCCCAGCGCCACGCCTTCGCCGCCGGCCAGCAGCTCGCCGACATCACCGACGCCTTCGATCCGGAGTTTCGTTCCGCGAATCGGCCGACCGATCGGTATGCCATCGGGATTTCCGGTATCAGCCAGACTGACGGAATGACAGGTCGTGAAGGTGGTGTTCTCCGTCGGACCGTAACCGTTGATGAGGCGGATTTCCGGATAGCGCAGGAGCAGCGTGCGCGCATGGTGGGGCGACACCCGCTCGCCGCCGGCGAGCACCTGGCGCAGACCCGCGAAGGCGTCGGGGCGCAGATCCACGCAGGTGCTGAACAGGGCGGAGGTCAGCCAGGCATCGCTGATCCGGCGCTCGATCAGGAATGCGGCCAGCTCGTCGATCGAAGGCAGCTCGCGCGGCTGGATCACGCAACAGCCGCCGTGACACAGCGGGCCCCAGGTTTCGAGCATGGAAATGTCGAAAGCCGGAGACGACATGAAGGCCCAGCGTGCATCGGCATCAAGAATCGCGAAATCCTTGCCATGCACCAGCCGGGCAATGCCCTCGCGCGGAATCAGCGCCGCTTTCGGCGCGCCGGTGCTGCCCGAGGTGAACATCACGCAGGCCCCGCGCGTGTCGAAGCGGCTGAAGGCCCCGGCTTCCGCCAGCCGTGGCGGCCGGGTCGCGGCGGGATGCATCCGCGCCAGCCCCTCTGGAATGCCGGCTTCATGCAGCCCGTCGCTCAGCACGAGCCGCGGCCTGAGGGTCTCCAGCATGACCCGGTGGCGCGCCGGCGGTGAGGCCAGATCGAGCGAAGCATGAATGGCACCGAGCCGCAGCAACGCGAGCTCGGCCACAACCAGATGGATGGAGCGCGGCAGCAGCAGCGCCACGCAGTCGCCCGGACCGATGCCGGCCCGGGTCAGAAGATCCGCGAGTGCGGATGCCCGCCTGTCGAGTTCGTCATAGCTGAGCTGTTCGTCACCGCATTCGAGCGCGGCACGCTTGCCGTGCCGGCGAAACGAGTCAGCCAGGCGCCCGCCCAGGGCGTCGCCTGTTCCCGGTTTGTGCATTGAGCCCCCCTGCCTTCCGGATTGTGGGCTCAGTCTAGAAGGCAGTTGTCGGGGAATCCATGTACTCCGGGGAGCAGTGCAGCAAAGAAATGCCCCGGCCGTGACGAATTCAACACCCGGCTGCAGCGGCACTGCCCCCAACCGCACCGCCCGCCTGAGCGGCCCTGTTTCCTGCCGCACGGCAGAAGGCGCCGGCCCCGTGGGTATTCCTCCCGGCAGACGGCTCAAGATCGGCCTTGCGCGGCCGATACACCGGCATCCCCAAAACAAGACAGAGAATGACGAATATGGCCGATGCCCTGTTCGAAGAAGCATCGTCCGCGGACGAAGGCCATGCCCGGAGGTTCGCCGCCAGGGTGCGTCCGCTGGCCCTGTTTTTCAACGCCTTCTTTGCCATCCTCTTTGCGCTGCTGCACGTCTGGCCGCTGGTGCTCGCCTGGTGCGGCGCACTGGGCTTCCACCTCTGGGTTGCATGGCAGGTCAACACACCGGGCGGTGACATCCGCCGGGTGCTGCAATGGAGCTGGGTGCTGATCTTCATCCAGTCGATGCTGGCCGTGCTGATGCTCGGGCCGGCGGCCGACTTCCAGAACTATCTGCTGGCGACCCTGCCCGCGGGCTTCCAGAGTTTGCAGCGCCCGATGCTGCAGAAACTCCTGCAGGCGTCCGTCATCGTCGGTTTCTTCCTGGCCTGCGACATCTGGCTGGATACCGACATCGGCCTCTACCCGCAGCCGGCCTGGGTGCTGCAGGCCTTTGCGCATGTCAATGCGGTGGGCACCTGCGCGATGCTGGCCGGGCTGGCCCATGCCCAGGCGCTGACCGTGCAGGAAGCGCAGGACAGTCTGAGCCGTGCAGCCACTACCGATGTGCTGACCGGCCTGCTCAACCGCCGCGCGATCAGCAATTTCGCCGCCTCGGAAGCGGCGCGCTGTCTGCGCAAGGGCGAAAAACTCTCTTTCGTGATCTGCGATGTGGACCACTTCAAGCGCGTCAATGACACCTGGGGCCATGCCGCCGGAGACAAGGTGCTCAAGCGCGTGGCCGCGGTGCTCAAATCCGTGCTGCGCGGCTATGACGGCATCGCGCGCTGGGGCGGTGAGGAATTCCTGATCGTGCTGCCCGACGTGGCACCGGCCACCGCCGCGGCGATCGCGGACCGCGTGAGGCAAACCGTACTCGGAACCCGGATCGAATACGAAGACCGGCTGATCGAAGTCAGCATGACCTTCGGCGTCACCGGGCGCGAGGGCGACGAGCCCTGGCAGACCAGTGTCGCCCGGGCCGATGAAGCGCTCTATCGCGGCAAGCAGGGCGGCCGCAACCGCGTCGAGCTGGCCTGAAGCACCGCGCCCCGGCTCGGCCGGGCCAGGCGGCGCCCGACCCTGTCGGGCTCAGAAACGATAGACATAGCCGACGCCGACTTGCGGCACATAGGTGCGATCCACCAGCGGGCTGTCGGTAATGCCGGCGCCCAGGCGCTTCACGCCGAGGTCGAGCGAGAGGAACTGATGCGCGTCGATCATGTAGCGGCTGCGCAGGCCGATACCCAGATCCAGGCTGGCCTTGCCGTCATAACGCTGGCGCCAGCTGGTGGTTTCGGCGTCGGTCACGCCATAGTAATAGTCGATGTAGCTGGCACTGAACCAGGTCAGGCCGGCAGTGGGCGTGAGGCTGAAGCGGCCGAAGCGGTATTCATGCGAGAGCGAGAGCGTGGCCTGGTAGCCCTTGCTCTCCTGCGCGACATCGGCAGAAGCGCTGGCGCTCAAGCGGCCCAGCATCGAATCCCAGTTCACCTCCGGCCCGACCCAGACGCTGGGCTTGCGCTTGTTCATGCCTTCGAGCACCCAGGCGTCGGACGACTTGTAGCCCTCGCCCAAGCCGTAACGCGCATTGAGCAGATAGTTGAAACCGCCAGTGCGGCCCAGCTTGAGGCCCACGCCGGGCCCGATCAGCTTGAACCAGCTGTTCTCATAGGCCACGAAGGGCAGCACGCGGTACCTGGTGTCGGCGCCGGTATAGGGCTTCTTCTGCACGCTGGCGGCCACCCCCAGCATCCAGCTCGGTGCGGCGGACGCTTCCGGCTGCGCGGCAGGCGAAGCTTCCTGTGCATGTACGCTGAAGGGCAAGGCTGCACACAACACGCTGACTGAGAACAATTTTTTCATGTTTTATTCCTGCTTCATCGACCTGTCTTGCGGGGGAGCCGTCATGCGACACGCGCTGCGGCCATGCCCGCCAATGTGCCATGAAGTCCGCAGCGAGAAAACCCGAAAGGGCATGAAGGCAGGCAAAGAACCGACAGAACGCGAAAAGACCCGTTCCGCCGCCGCGGCGCTGCGCCAGGAGCGCCGCGACGTTCGTCCCGTTGCGCTCAAGCCTGGCGGCCCTGCCGTCGTAGTCAATGTCTTTCCCCGCCCTGCCCGCCGGAGCCCCCCATGAGCATTCGTTCCCGACTGATCTCCCTGCTGCTCTTTGCCAGCGTCTCGCTGCTGGCACTCGGCGGCTATGCGGCCTGGCATGCACGCAGCATGGCCAACGCAATGGGCGAAGCCCTGAGGCAGACCATCACCATCAGCCAGATGCAGGGGTCGGTGCTCGAAGCACAGGTTCGGTTCAAGACCCAGGTGCAGGAGTGGAAGAACATCCTGATCCGCGGCAACGACAAGGCCGCCTTCGACAAATATCTCAAGCAGTTCGGCGACGAGGAGCAGAAAGCCGGTGCTGCGCTCGACCATGCAGCCCAGGGCATGGCGGCGGTGGGCATGGATCCCGCGCCGGCGCGCACGGCCCGGTCCGAACTCGACACACTGGGCAAGCGCTATCGCGACGCGCTGCAAGGCTTCGACGCAGCCGACCCGGAAACCGGCAAGAAGGTCGATGCCGCCGTGAAGGGCATGGACCGGCCGCTGACCGATGCGCTCGGTGCACTCGAAAAACAGGTCTCCGGCTTCGTGGCCGACCAGGCCGAGCAGCATACGGCCGAATCGGCGGCCGTCGCCCGGCAGGCGAGCCTGACCATGCTCGGCGGCGCGCTCGCACTGCTGATGGTCTTCGCGTTCGCCGGCCCGCATCTGCTGCGCTCGATCATGCGTCCGCTCAACCAGCTGCGCGAAACCATGCGCCAGGCCGAACAGAACTGGGACCTGAGCCTGCGCGCCGCGGTGAGCCGCGACGAAATCGGTCAATGCGGAGCCGCCTTCAACTCCATGTTCGAGCGCTTCAGCAGCGTGGTGACGGACATTCATCAGCGGGCAGACGCGCTCAGCTCGCACAGCCAGAAAATCGCCCGCCACATCGCGGACATCAGCAAGGCCACCGCGAGCCAGAGCAGCTCCGCCTCTGGCATGGCGGCCTCGGTGGAAGAAATGTCGGTCAGCGTCAGCCAGGTCAGCGACGCGGCCGACGAATCACGCAAGCTCGCCGAGGCCTCGCGCAGCGGTGCGGAGAGCTCCCGCGAAGCGGTGAGCCGGGGCAATGCCCAGTTGCAGCAGGTCGCCACCCGGGTGGGCGAAACCGCCTCGGTGCTGGGTGAGCTGGGCGAGCGCTCGAAAGCGATTGCCGGCATCGTGCAGACGGTCAAGGAAATCGCCGACCAGACCAATCTGCTCGCGCTCAATGCCGCCATCGAAGCCGCCCGCGCGGGTGAGCAGGGGCGCGGCTTCGCGGTCGTGGCCGATGAAGTACGCAAACTGGCCGAAGGCACGACGCGCTCGACCGAAGAGATCAATACGGTGGTCAGCCTGATCCAGGAAAGCTCGGCGCGGGCGATCCATGACGTGCAGGCCGTGGTGCAGGATGTGGCCAGCCAGCAGCTACACGCCCGCCAGGCCACTGAATCGATCGAGCATATCGGCAGTGCCGCCGCCCAGGCGCTGGAAGCGTCCGGCCGCATCGCGAACGCCTTGCGCGAGCAGGAAACCGCGAGTCAGGAAATCGCCGGCGAAATCGAACGGATCGCCCGCCACAGCGAAGCCAACTTCCGGGTGGCGGACGAAGTCGTCAGCGGCACGCGCGAGCTGCATGAACTGGCCGACGCCCTGCTCGGCAGCGTCGGCCGTTTCCGCACCTGAGGCGCTTCAGCCCGCCACGCCCGCGCGCTCCAGCATGGCATGCAGCAGCACGTTGCAGCCGGCGGTGATGTGCTCCGGCTTGGCATCTTCAATCTCGTTATGGCTGATGCCGTCCTTGCAGGGGATGAAGATCATGCCGGCCGGCGCGAGGCGGGCCATGTAGACCGCGTCATGACCGGCGCCGGACACCGCCGGCATCGACGAATAACCCAGCTTTTCTGCGGCCTTCGCAACCGCCGCGATGCAGCCCGGCTCGAAGGGCTGGGCCGGGTATTGCGAGACCAGGTCGATCTGGATGCCCAGCCCGGTTTCGGCCGCCAGCGCGGCGGCGTAAGCGCGGATCTCGGCATCCATTGCGTCGACTGCCGCATCGCTCTCGTTGCGCAGGTCGATGGAGAACTTCACCCGGCCCGGAATCACGTTGCGGCTGTTCGGATGCACATGGACCATGCCCACCGTGCCACGCCCGTGCGGCGCGTGGCGATTGGCGAGCGCCACCACTTCCTGCATCAGGCGGGTGGCGACCTGCAGCGCATCGCGGCGCAGCGGCATCGGCGTAGGGCCGGCGTGGGCTTCCATGCCGGTCACGGTGCAGTCATACCAGCGGATGCCCAGCACCGCCTGCACCACGCCGATGACTTTGTCATTGTCTTCCAGCACCGGCCCCTGCTCGATGTGGGTCTCGAAGTAGCTGCCGATTGGGTGATCGCCAGGCTCTTCTTCGCCGATGTAGCCGATGCGGGCGAGCTCCTCGCCGACCTTTTTGCCCTCGGTGTCGGTCGCGGCATAGGCGTGCTCCAGCGTGAAGGCCTTGGCGAACACGCCCGAGCCCATCATCACCGGCACGAAGCGCGAGCCTTCCTCGTTGGTCCAGAACGCCACTTCCAGCGGCGCTTCGGTTTCGATGCCGAGGTCATTGAGGGTGCGGATCACTTCCAGCCCGGCGAGCACGCCGTAGTTGCCATCGAACTTGCCGCCGGTGGGCTGGGTGTCGATATGGCTGCCTGTCATCACCGGCGGCAGCGCCGGATTGCGGCCTTCGCGGCGCATGAACACGTTGCCGATCTTGTCGACCGTCACGCTCATGCCGGCTTCCTTCGCCCAGCCCACGACCAGATCGCGCCCCTGGCGATCCAGGTCGGTGAGCGCCAGCCGGCACACGCCGCCCTTCTCGGTGGCGCCGATCTGCGCCAGCGTCATCAGCGAATCCCACAGGCGCTCGCCGTTGATGCGCAGTGCGTCACTCACTTCCGTGCTATCCGTGCTTGTCTTCATGTCCATGATTGGCCCCTGATCCTGTTTCAAGTCCGCACGACGGCCGTCGGCGCGAGTTCCCGGGCGCGCTTTTCGGCTGCCGCAAATCCCGAGCCGAAGGCCGGGCGCTTGATGTAGCGGCCCGCGCCGCGCACCGCACGCAGATCGCCATTGGCATACACGAGGCGGCCCTGGCTGATCGTGTGAGAGGGCACGCCGGTGAGCGCCATGCCTTCGAAGATGTTGTAGTCGCCCTTGGAGTGCTGGGTCTTTACCGACAGCGTCTTTGTGCCAGCCGGATCCCACAGCACCAGATCAGCGTCCGCCCCCACCGCGATGCAGCCCTTCTTCGGATAGATGTTGAAGAGCTTCGCGGCGTTGGCCGAGGTGATCGCCACCCATTCGCTGGGTGTGAGGCGGCCGGTATTCACGCCAGCAGTCCACAGCACGGCCATGCGTTCCTCGACGCCGCCGGTGCCGTTCGGAATCTTGGCGAAGTTCTCCGCGCCCGCCCGTTTCTGCTCGGCGCAGAAGGTGCAGTGGTCCGTCGCCGTGGTGTGCAGCTGGCCGGACTGCAGGCCGCGCCAGAGCGCTTCCTGATGTTCCTTCGGGCGGAAAGGCGGGCTCATCACATGCGCGGCGGCCTTGGTGAAATCCGGATCGCGATAGACGCTGTCATCCACGATCAGATGGCCGGCCAGCACCTCGCCATACACGCGCTGACCGCGTGCGCGGGCGCGGGCAATCGCCTCGGCCGATTCGATGCAGGAGACATGCACCACATAGATCGGCACGCCCAGCACATCGGCAATCGCGATCGCCCGGTTGGCGGCTTCGCCTTCCACCATCGGCGGGCGCGAGAGCGGGTGGCCTTCCGGCCCGGTGATGCCCATCTTCTGCACTTCCTGCTGCAGCAGATAGACCAGCTCGCCATTCTCGGCATGCACGGTGGGCATGGCGCCCAGTTCCAGCGCGCGCCGGAAGCTGTTCACCAGGGTTTCGTCGTCGCACATGATGGCGTTCTTGTAGGCCATGAAGTGCTTGAAGCTGTTGACGCCTTCCTCACGCACCAATGTGCCCATGTCATGCCGCACCGATTCGTCCCACCAGGTGATTGCCACATGGAAGCTGTAGTCGGAGGCAGACTTCTCCGCCCACTCGCGCCAGGTGCGGTAGGCCTCCATCAGCGGCTGCTGCGGGTTCGGGATCACGAAGTCGATGATCGAGGTGGTGCCACCGGCGAGTGCGGCTGCGGTGCCGGTATAGAAATCGTCCATCGTCACCGTGCCCATGAAGGGCAGCTGCATGTGGGTGTGCGGATCGATGCCGCCCGGCACCACATACTGGCCGCTGGCGTCCAGCACTTCACAGCCGGCCGGTGCCAGCGCCGCAGCGCCCTCGCCCACGGCCGCGATCACGCCATCGATGCACAGCACGTCGGCACGGGTTTCACAGTCGGCATTCACCACGGTGCCGCCACGGATCAGGATGCTCTGGCTCATGCGTGTCTCCTTGAAAGCTGAAATTCAACCCATCTGCGGGAATGCAAATTCCGGGCCCTTGGCTGACTGGCTGTCGGGCCAGCGCTGCATCACGGCTTTCTGCCGGGTGTAGAAGCGCACGCCTTCGGGACCGTAGGCGTGGTGATCACCGAAGAGGCTGCGCTTCCAGCCGCCAAAACTGGAGAAGGCCATCGGCACCGGCAGCGGCACGTTCACGCCGACCATGCCGACGCGGATATGCCGGACGAATTCTCGCGCCACCCCGCCGTCACGCGTGAAGATCGCCACGCCGTTGCCAAACTCGTGATCGTTGATGAGCTTCACCGCGGCCGGCAGATCCGGCACCCGCACGATGCACAGCACCGGGCCGAAGATCTCCTCGCGATAGACGACCATGTCCGGCGTCACGCCATCAAGCAGCGTGGGCCCGACAAAATAACCGGACTCATAACCGGGCACGCTGAGGCTGCGGCCGTCCACCACCGCCTCGGCGCCGGCCGCCACGCCCTCGCCGATCAGGCGCTTGATGCGGGCACAGGCTTCGGCCGTGATCACCGGCCCCATGTCGACCTTGTCCTGATGACCTTCGCCCACTTTGAGTGCGGCGATGCGGGTCTTGAGCGCCTCGATCAGCGGGCTGGCCACGTCACCCACCGCCACCGCGACCGAGATCGCCATGCAGCGCTCACCGGCCGCACCGAAGGCGGCGCCGATCAGTGCGTCCGCCGCCATGGCGACATCGGCATCCGGCATCGCCACCAGATGGTTCTTGGCGCCGCCCAGGGCCTGCACCCGCTTGCCGGCTGCCGTGCCGGCGCGGTAGATGGATTCGGCCACCGGCGTGGAGCCCACGAAGCTCACCGCCTCGATCTGCGGGTGTTCGAGGATCGCTTCGACGATGCTGCGGTCGCCCTGCACCACGTTGAACACGCCATCCGGCAGGCCGGCTTCCTTGAGCCAGGCCGCCAGCAGCAGGCTGGCCGACGGATCGCGCTCGGAGGGCTTCAGCACGAAGGTGTTGCCGCAGGCAATCGCCAAGGGGAACATCCACAGCGGCACCATCGCCGGGAAGTTGAAAGGCGTGATGCCGGCCACCACGCCGAGCGGCTGGCGCATCGTCCAGGCGTCGATGCCGGTGGCGATCTGGTCGCTGTAGTCACCCTTGAGGAGTTGCGGAATGCCGGTGGCAAACTCGATGTTCTCGATGCCGCGTGCGACTTCGCCCATCGCATCCGGAAAGGTCTTGCCGTGTTCATGGACCAGGCAATCCGCCAGTACCGCGGAACGCTCCTGCACGATGGCGAGGAACTTGTAGAACACCCGTGCGCGGGCCAATGCGGATTTCGCCGCCCAGGCGGGAAAGGCCGCTGCCGCCGCGGCCACCGCCGCATCGAGATCGGCGCGGCCGCCCAGCAGCAGCGTGCCCTGCACGGCGCCGGTGGCGGGATTGAAAATGTCCTGCGTGGCCACTGGCGTGCCCTGCACGCGCTGACCGTTGATCCAGTGACAGACTTCGTAGCGTTCGCTCATTCGTTCGACTCTCAGGCAGTGACTTCGCGCATCGGGTTGTTCGGGTGGGTGGTCCAGTTCTGGTATTCGCCGGTCACGGTGACGCCGGTGCGGGTATCGACTTCACCCGGCTTGAGGCTCTTCATCGTGATGCAGCCGGGCACCGGGCAGATCGACACGCACAGGTTGCAGCCGACGCATTCCTCTTCCTTCACCTCGTAATGGCGCTGGCCATCCTTGAAGGCGGTGATCGCCTGGTGGGAGGTGTCTTCGCAGGCCACATGGCAGCGGCCGCACTGAATGCATTTGTCCTGATCGATGACGGCCTTGTCGATGTGCTTGAGGTTCAGGTAGCGCCAGTCCGACACGGTCGGCACCGCGCTGCCCTGGAAGTCGGCAATCGAGCGATAGCCCTTCTCGTCCATGAAGTTCGAGAGGCCGGAGATCATGTCTTCCACGATGCGGAAGCCATACACCATCGCGGCGGTACACACCTGCACCGTGCCGCAGCCCAGCGCGATGTATTCGGCCGCATCGCGCCAGGTCGAGATGCCGCCGATGCCGGAGATCGGCAGGCCAGCGGTCTGCGGGTCACGCGCGATCTCGGCCACCATGTTGAGCGCAATCGGTTTCACCGCCGGCCCGCAGTAGCCACCGTGCGAGCCCTTGCCGCCGGTGGAAGGGCTCATGATCATGGTGTCGAGATCCACGCCCATGATCGAGTTGATGGTGTTGATCAGCGACACCGCATCCGCCCCGCCCGCCTTGGCCGCACGGGCCGGAAAGCGGATGTCGGTGATGTTGGGGGTGAGCTTCACGATCACCGGCATCTTCGAATACTGCTTGCACCAGCGCGTGACCATCTCGATATATTCCGGCACCTGGCCCACCGCCGCACCCATGCCGCGCTCGCTCATGCCGTGCGGGCAGCCGAAGTTGAGCTCGATGCCGTCTGCCCCGGTGTCTTCCACCATCGGCAGGATGCGTTTCCAGGATTCCTCCTGGCAGGGCACCATCAGCGAAACGACGACCGCGCGATCCGGCCAGTTGCGCTTCACACGGGCGATCTCTTCGAGATTGATCGCCAGCGA
The DNA here is from genome assembly GCF_039631355.1 of Uliginosibacterium paludis. NCBI lineage: Bacteria > Pseudomonadati > Pseudomonadota > Betaproteobacteria > Rhodocyclales > Zoogloeaceae > Uliginosibacterium > Uliginosibacterium paludis. Next base: position 43,594 of record NZ_JBDIVF010000004.1, read on the forward strand.
GCGGTCGGTGATCAGCTCGATATTGTTGAGGCCCTGCACGCGGCGATCCGGCCCCATCAAGGTGGCATAACGCGGGCCGCTCACGTTCACCACATGCGGGTCTTCGCCCAGCGTCTTCCACACCACGCCGCCCCAGCCCGCCTCGAAGGCGCGCACCACGTTGTATTCCTTGTCGGTCGGCGGCGCGGAGGCCAGCCAGAAAGGGTTCGGGCTCTTGATGCCCAGGAAATCGGTACTCAGGTCAGCCATCGCGAAATCTCCTCGAATGTTCCGGTTCAGGTGCGCAGGGCGGCATCGATTGCGATGGCGGCCTGCTTGCCGTGTTCGACGGCTTCCACCGTCAGATCCAGGCCGCCGGCACGGCAGTCACCGCCCGCCCAGATCTTCGGATGCGAGGTCTGGCCTGACGCGTCGGTCGCGATGCGGCCCTTCTCCAGCGCGAGCGTGATGTCCAGCGGCTCGGCCACGAAGCTCTGGCCGATGGCCTTGAGCACCATGTCGGCTTCCAGGGTGAAGGTTTCGCCGGTCTCGACCAGACGACCGTCCTCGTCGCGCGTCACGGCAAACACCACGCCGCTCACCACACCATCCTGACCCAGCACTTCGCGCGGTGCGCCCCAGTGGCGGATCGTCACGCCATTGATTTGCGCCCATTGCTGCTCGTAGGCGGAAGCACTCATCGCCCGAGCACCGCGGCGATAGACCATGGTGACTTCGCGTGCGCCCAGCTTCTTCGCCTGCACGGCAGCATCCACCGCCGTCATGCCGCCACCGATCACCACCACCTTGCGGCCTACCGGCACCTGCGAGAGATCGCTGGCCTGGCGCACATCGGCGATGAAGTCGACCGCGGCACGCAAGCCGTCAAGCAACTGCTCACTCACACCCAGGGCATTCACGCCGGCCAGGCCCATGCCGAGAAAGACGGCGTCATAAGCCTCTGTCAGCGAAGCGAGCGTGAAATCCCGCCCGAGCTGCTGGCCGCAGCGCACTTCGATGCCGCCGATGGAGAGCAGCCATTCGATCTCGCGCTGGGCGAAGCCATCAGGCGTCTTGTAGCGGGCAAGGCCGTACTCGTTGAGGCCACCGGGCTTGCTGCGGGCTTCATGGACCACCACTTCATGGCCCAGCATGGCAAGGCGATGCGCACAGGACAGGCCCGCCGGCCCGGCACCGACCACCGCAATGCGGCGGCCGGTGGCTTCGGCGCGGCTGAACATCGGCGCGCCCGGTGCGGCGAAATAGGCATCGGTGGCGAAGCGCTGCAACAGGCCGATCTCGACCGGCTTGCTCTCGTTGGTCTGGCGCACACAGGCGCCTTCACACAAGTTCTCGGTGGGGCAGACGCGGGCGCACATGCCGCCCAGCACATTGGATTCGAGAATGGTCTCGGCCGCGCCGCGGTTGTTTTCCTGCGCGATGCGCTGGATGAAGTGCGGAATGTCGATGCCGGTCGGGCAGGCTTCGATGCAGGGCGCGTTGTAGCAGTAATAGCAGCGCTCGGCTTCGATCAGCGCCTGCCGTGCATTGAGCGGCGGACGGGCGTCCGTGAAATTCACGGCACAGGCTTCGGGCGAAAGACGGCCGGCCACCATGCCGGGCAGGTCCATCGCTCCTGGGTTTTCAATCGGTCGGTTCATGCAGTCTCTCCGTGCGTCATGAGGGGCGGGGCGTGCGGAAGGGAAGAAATCGGTGCAGCAGCCTCAGGCAGCCATCGCACTGCGGATGGCGCGCCGGAGCATGTCGCCCATGGCGCGGATTTCGTCCGGCGTGCTGATGAAGGGCGGGCCCATGGCAATCGTGTCGGCGGTGAAACGCAGCAGCACACCTTCCTCGATGCCTGCCTCGAAGGTCTTGAGCGCCCGCGCGCCGGGCTTGCCGGCGATGGGCTCCAGGTCCACCGCAGCGGCAAGACCGATGTTGCGGATGTCGATCACGCCGGGCTCGCCGCGAAGGTTGTGAATGGTCTCTTCCAGCACCGGGATCAGCGCGGCAGCCGCCGCGATGGCGCCACCTTCAAGGGCGTCCAGCGCCGCATGGCCGGCGGCCGCCGCCATCGGGTGGCCGGAGTAGGTAAAGCCGTGACACAGCTCAACGGCATATTGCGGCGCGTTGATGCCCATGAAGGCCTGGAAGATTTCCTCGCGCACGATCACCCCGCCCATCGGAATGATCCCGTTGGTCACGCCCTTGGCGAAGCAGAGGATGTCCGGCGTCACGCCGAAGAACTGTGCGGCGAAAGGCGTGCCCATGCGGCCGAAGCCTGTGATCACCTCGTCGAAGATCAGCAGGATGCCGTGCTTCGTACAGATCTCGCGCAGCCGCTGCAGATAGCCCTCGGGCGGCACCACTACGCCCACCGAGCCCTGGATGGGTTCAACGATCACCGCTGCGATGGTCGAGGCGTCATGCAGGGCCACAATGCGCTCCAGCTCGTCCGCCAGATGCGCGCCCCACTTCGGCATGCCCTTCGAGAAGGCCATCTCGGAGAGGTTGTAGGTGTGCGGCAGATGATCGACACCGGGCACCATCACCGGGCCGAACATCTTGCGGTTGGCCGGCATGCCGCCGACCGACATGCCGCCAAAGCCCACACCGTGATAGCCCTTTTCGCGACCGATGAAACGGGTGCGGCTGCCCTCGCCGCGCAGGCGCTGATAGCCATACGCGATCTTCAGTGCGGTATCGACCGCCTCCGAACCGGAGTTGGTGAAGAACACGCGATCCAGCCCTTCGGGGGCCAGACCGGCAATGCGCCTGGCCAGGTTCAGGGTCAGCGGATTGCTGATCTGGAAAGCCGGCGAGTAATCGAGCTCCAGCACCTGACGGCTGATCGCCGCAGCGATGCCGGCATGCGCATGGCCCAGCGGACAGCACCACAGCCCCGAGAGCGCATCAAACAGCTTCTGGCCCTGCACATTGGTGTAATACGCGCCCTGCGCGCTCGCCATGAGCTTGGGATGCTCATGGAAATAGCGATTGGGCGTGAAGGGCAGCCAGCTGTTCTCCAGCCCCGCCACACTGGCCCCCAGCGTCGGGACCTGCTCCGGATGGTTCATCGACAGCGCTCCTGGAAGCGGTCTGGAAGCAGCGCGGGTTGCGCTCCAAATCCTGACCGTTTGGTTAGGTTTCAGAACAACCCGTTAGCCAGATCCGTGCCAGTTCCCTGAAACGCTGATGCCACGCGGAACCGCCGTTTGCGCAAACGCCAGGACCCGGAGCACCTGCGCTGCGCTGGTGCGCAACACGCCTTCCGGCGCATCAGATTGGATCATCCGGTCAGCTTTTCGTGCCGGTTTCATGCTGACCGGATATCCGGCCGGCTGCGTTCATCCTCCTGCTGCGGCCACCGGCCGGTCCGGGCCCTCACTTGCCGAACTGCCCGGAAGGGCAGGTGCAATCAGGCTGGAAGCAGGGGGCCTTGTCCCGACAGGCAGGTCGTGCGCCGGCTCCGCTCAGGCAAGCGTCATGAAGCTGGCCCGGCTTCTGCTATGGCTGTCCGGCGGGCCTCCTGCCCGCAGCCCTCAACAGATCAGGAGAACCAGGGAATGAGAAAAAGAAAGATCGGCGCCGCCCCCGGCGCCCTCGCACTGACCGCCCTCACCCTCGCGCTGCTCGGCGCCTGTGGTGGCGGCAGCAGCAACAGTGGCAGCCCGGCCAGCAGTGCCACCAGCAGCGCCGCCAGCAGCAGTTCCGTAGCCAGCGCGGCCTCAAGTGCTTCAAGCGCGGCTTCCAGCAGCTCGGGCGCTGCATCAAGCAGTGCGTCCTCGATCACCGCAGCAAATGCCTGCACGGTGCTCGCCAGCGACGGCAGCACGGTTGTCGTGGGCTCAGGTCTGGCCGGAGACCCGGCCGCACCTGAAGCCGCTTCGGGCTACCGCACCGGCAAAACCACGCGCTACGCCGGCAGCTTCATGGTGACCAGCGCCAGCGCACTGGCCAGCAAGGCCGGCTGCGAGATTCTGGCCGCAGGCGGCAATGCGGTGGATGCCGCGGTCGCCGTGCAGGCAGTGCTGGGCCTCACCGTGCCGGAAGCCACCGGCATCGGCGGCGGCGCCTTCATGCTCTACTACGATGCAACGAACAAAACGGTGCAAGCCTATGACGGACGCGAGACCGCGCCGGCTGCTGCAACCGAGAATTACCTGCGCTACATCGACGACGCCAGCGACCAGACCACGCCCAAGCCGAGTGCGCGCGCCAGCGGTCGCTCGATCGGCACGCCGGGCGTGCTGCGCATGCTGGATGCGGCCTGGCAGGATCATGGTGCCAAGCCCTGGAAGGGGCTGTTCTCGAACGCCATCACGCTCTCGACAGAGGGTTTCCAGATCAGCTCGCGTCTGGCCTCGGCCATCTCGGGCGCCTCCAGCTCGCTGAGCCGGGATGCCGAAGCCAAGGCCTACTTCCTGAACGCGGATGGAAGCGGCAAAGCTCAGGGCACGACACTGAAAAACCCCGACTACGCAGCCACCCTGAGCGCCATCGCAAACAGCGGAGTGGATGCCTTCTATACCGGCAGCATTGCCCAGGCCATCGTCGACAAGGTGGCGCAAAGCACCGGCGAAGACGGCTCGGTGATGACGCCGGGCAAGACCACGCTGGCTGACCTGGCCGGCTACGAGGCCAAACGTCGCACGGCGGTCTGCTCGACCTATCGCGACTATTACATCTGCGGCATGCCGCCGCCCTCCTCCGGCGGCATCGCGGTGGCACAGACACTGGGCATCCTGGAGAACTTCGATCTCGGCGCCGCAGCGAATCTGCCGACCAGCTACGACGTGGAAGGCGGCCGGCCTTCGGTGCAGGGCGTGCATCTGATCTCGGAAGCGGAGCGCCTGGCCTATGCCGACCGCGATCAGTATGTGGCCGACACCGATTTCGTCGCCCTGCCCGGGGGCAGCTGGAGCGCGATGCTGGACAAGACCTATCTCAAGAACCGCGCAAACCTGATCAGCCTCAGCGCCAGCATGCATACCGCTTCCGCCGGCAGCTTCCCGAGCAGTTCGGTACTGGCGGCTGACCACACGCCGGAACAGGGCACGAGCCACCTGACCATTGTCGACAAGCAGGGCAATGTGGTGACGATGACGACCACGGTGGAGTCGAGCCTGGGCTCCTTCCACTTCACCAAGGGCTTCATCCTCAACAACCAGCTGACCGACTTCTCGTCGGCACCGGCTGACGCCAGCGGCACACCCTATGCCAACCGGGTAGCGGCTGGAAAGCGCCCGCGCAGCTCGATGTCTCCGACCCTGGTGTTCCGCAAGACAAGTGCCGGCGGCATGGGTGACTTCGTAATGGCCACCGGCTCACCGGGCGGCTCGACCATCATCCAGTACGTCGTGAAGACGCTGGTGGCCTCGCTGGACTGGGGCCTGGACGCGCAGCGCGGCACCAACATGATCGACTTCGGAGCGAGCAACAGCGCCACCACGTCGCTCGGCGGCGAGCACCCGAACCTCGACACCAGCAACAGCGGCGCCAATGACAGCCTCATTACCGGGCTCAAGGCACTGGGCCACACGGTGTCGACCAGTGCGCAGGCAAGCGGCATCGGCAGCATCATCCGGATGACGGTAAATGGCCAGTCAGTGCTGGCCGGCAGCACCGATCCCCGCCGCGAAGGCCTGGTGCTGGGCGACACCGTCACGCCCTGAGCCCCGCATCACCCGGCCGGTGCAACCGCCCTGCCGGCCACAGCCGGAAGCGTCAGGCCTGCGGGCGGCGCTTCCGGTTCTTTTCTACAAGGACTGATTCATGCACGACCTGAAACACCTCACCCGCCCGATGTTCTTCATTCTGGCAATGGGCTTCGCCCTGCCCGCTCATGCCGGCCCGGCGAGTGACGCGCTTGCGAGCTGCCTTGCCGAAAAGGCGACCGACAAGGATCGCACCGCCCTGGCGCGCTGGCTCTACAGCGCCATGGGCACCCATGCCGGGCTGGCCGGTGAAGCAAAAATCACCGCGGCCGAACGCGAGGCGGACAGCCGCGCCGTCGGCACGCTCTTCACCCGGCTGGTCAGTACCGACTGCGCGACATTGTTCAGGAAGGCCTATGAAGCGGACGGCGAGGCCGGCACCCGCCCGGCCTTCGAGCAGCTCGGCCGACTGGCCCTGCAGGAAATCATGAGCAGTCCGGACGTGCAGAAGGCCAGCGGCGCCTTCCAGGAATTCGTTGATCAGAAGGCGCTCGGCAAGGCGCTGGGCAAGTAAGCGGCACGAGCCACGCGGGCCCTGACCCGCGCGGCACTCAGAGCCTGCTCACGAACCTTGGCGAGAGGCCGGCCGCAGGATGAAGAACGGCCTCTCAGAGCCTGAAGCGGCCGACCGAAGCGCTGATGCTGTCTGCCATGCTGCCCAGCGAGGCCGCCGCCTGGCTGGCGCCATGCACGGCGCGGTCGGATTCCTCCGTCATGGCCGCGATGCGCTCGATCTGCGACGCCAGCCCGTTGCTGGCCGTGCGCTGCTCGGTGGTGGCTTGCGCCACATCGCGAATCTCGGCCAGCGTGGCTTCGGCCACGTCGCTGATGGCCTGCAGCGAGGCCGAAGCCGCCTGCGCGAGCTCCACCCCGGTATTCACGCGCGGCCCGATGGCCTGGATGCTCTCCACCATCGCGCCGGTATCGGACTGGATCACCCGGATGGTTTCGCTGATCGACTGGGTGGCGCGCGTCGTGCGCTCGGCCAGTTTGCGCACCTCGTCGGCGACCACCGCGAAACCCGCACCCACCTCGCCGGCCCGCGCGGCTTCGATGGCGGCGTTGAGGGCCAGCAGATTGGTCTGATCCGCGATCTCGCGGATCTCGCGCGCCACGCTGCCGATCTCCTGCGTGCGGCCGGCCAGATCGACGATCTGCCCGGAAGCGGACTCCACCAGACGCGAGATCTGGCGGATCTCGTCGACGGCGGATCTCACCTGCCGGTCACCCTGTGCGGCGGTGCTCACCGAGCGCCCCGCATGGGTTTCGGTCTCGATCGCGCTCTCGGCGATGAGACCAACACTGACGGCCATCTCTTCAACGGAAGCCGCGGTCGCGGTGGTGGCCTCGGCCGAGGTCTCGGAGGCACGCGCGATGTCCTGCATGGTCTGGCCAATGCGATGGGCCGAGGCATTGAGTTCGCCAACCTGCTCCACCACCTCGCCCACCATGCTGCGCAGGGATTGCTGCATGGCGCCCAGTGCCGCCATCAGGCTGCCCGCCGGCGCAGGCGCCAGATGCTGGCTGAGGTCGCCCCGGGCCACTGCGGTCACCATGCTGGATGCATAGGCCGGCTCGCCGCCCAGCGTGGCGCGGATCCAGCGCGAAAAATGCAGCGCAAAGCCAATCGCGAACACCAGCACCGCCAGCGCCACGCCCGCCATGCGCAGCACATGGGCACGGATCGCAGCCTCGATGTCATCCACGAAAAAGCCGGTGCCCAGCGTCCAGCCCCAGGGCTCGTACACCGTCACGCCGTTGAGCTTGGCGACCTGCGCCTTCTCGCCGGGCTTGGCCTGGAGGATCTCGACGAAAGCCGTCTTGCCCTGCTTGGCCAGCGCCGCGCGGTAGAGCTCCACCACATAACGGCCATCCGGCATCTTCGTGCCCTTGTCGAGCTTGCCGACACGATCGGGATTCACATGTGCGACGAAGCGGTCTTCCGCATCGCGGGCAAACAGATAGTTGTCGCCCCGGCGCAGGCCGACGATGGCTTCAGCCGCGCGCGCCTGGGCGTCGGCCGTGCTGAGCTTGCCGGCCGTTTCCTGCTTGTGCAGCGAATCAAGCATGCCGACCGCCATGCCAAGCAGGTTCTCGATCTGCGCGCGCCGCGCTTCCTGCATGCTCTGACGCAACTGGATCACGCCGTAGCCGCCGACAAGCAGCACGCCGAAAAGGGTGGTGAGGACCAACAGGATCAGGCGGGTAGACAGCTTCACGATTCGCTCCGTACGGGACATAGCTTTCAGTACGGACAAACCCTTATAAAACTTTAGTAATAATTTTCAACGCCTTGCAGGTCCACGCTCCGTTTCTCGCCTGAAACAAGACCGGGTAAGGCTTTGCCCGCAGCATCACGACAGATGGATATTTTGCGGTCCAGCCGGGCGGCGAGCGGCAGGCCAGACAGGAATGAACGTTTGTTTGCCCGATGAGGATCACCCTGCCGGAGCGGGGCAGCAGCGAGCCGCGGCCCCTGCCCGTGCTTCCACTCAGGCCGGCACGCAGGCGCCCTCGGGCTCGGGCTCGAGACCGGGAGTAAGACGTGCGGCCAGATCGATTTGCGCATCAAACAGGCTGCTCAGGCGGCTCTGATGGGTGACGCAGACCAGCGTGACCTGCGGCAATTCGCGGCGGAGCACGTCGAGCAGCGCCACGGCGGCCGCCTCGTCAAGCTGGCTGGTGGCTTCGTCCAGAAAGAGACAGTCCGGCGCCTGCAGCAGCGCGCGGGCGAGCGAGACCCGCTGCTGCTCGCCACCGGAGAGCACCCTTGACCATTCCGCCTCCTGCGCGAGGCAGGAGGCCAGCGCCGGCAGGCCGCACAGCGTCAGCGCGCGGCGCATGGCCGCCTCCGGCTGCAGCGCAGGGTCCGGATAGGAGAGCAGCGCCGCCAGACTGCCACTGGCAAGGTAAGGCTGCTGCGGCAGGAAGAGACTGCGCCCGCGCTGCAGGCTCAGCGCGCCCTGATGAAACGGCCACAGGCCGGCCAGGCAGCGCAGCAGCGTGGACTTGCCCAGCCCGCTGCGACCGGCGATCCGCACCCACTGGCCCGGCTTCACGCTGAAGTCCAGCGCGGGCAGGAGCGTCTGGCCATCCGGCCGCTGCAGTGACAGCCCGCGGGCTTCCAGCTGTGCGGCCTGCGGCAGCGCCTGACGGCCATGACGGGTGGCTTCGATGGCCTGACTGAACTGGGTCAGCCGCGCGACGGTGGCTTTCCACTTGGCGATCTCGTCATAGGCGTGGATGAACCAGCTCAGCGCGGAGGCCGTCTGGGTGAAGGCGGTGCTGATCTGCATGAGGCCGCCCAGGGTGATCGATTTCGCCATGAAGGAAGGCAGCGCGGCGAAGGTCGGCACCAGGCCGTTGATGCGGTTGTAGCTCACCGAGAAGAAGCCCAGCGCGCGTTCGCGATCCATCAGCGCACGCCAGTTGGCGGCGATTTCGCCGAAGCGCTGCATCAGCCGCTGATGCTCGTTCGCGGCACCGCCGTAGAAAGCGATCTGCTCGGCATGATCGCGCCGGCGCAGGAGCTCCGCACGCAGATCGGCCTCGCGGCGCTGCTGCGCGTAGTTGAGCGACTGCAGCACATGGCCGATGCGCTCGGCGACGAAGCTGCCGAAGATGGCGTAGAGGATCGCAAACCACACGAGGTAGCCCGGAATGCGCAGGGTCTGATCCACGAAAGGCAGCACCAGTGCGCTGGAGAGCCCCCACAGCATGCCGGCAAAAGACACGATGCGTGTCACCGCGCTGATGAAGGAGCGCAGGATGTCGAGGCTGTCGGTCACCAGCAGATTCACGTCTTCGGCGATGCGCTGATCGGGGTTGTCCGGCTCGCCGGCAAGGCCCAGACGGTAGAAGGCGTTGTCGCGCAGCCAGTCCGCCATCAGCTGCTCGGTCATGAAGGCCCGCCACTTCAGGATCAGCAGCTTGCGCAGCCAGTCGAGATAGACCGACATCACCACCGCAGCCGCGACCAGACCGCAGTATGTGCCCAGCAGCGGATAGATGCGCGCAGTGTCGACCACCGCCAGCGCATCGTAGAAATCCTTGTTCCAGTAGCTGAACCACACATTGAGCTGCACCAGCAGCACGCCGATGCCGATCACGCTCGCCAGCAGCAGCCAGGCGATGCGGCTGTGCCGCGTGCCCCAGAACGGGCGCGCCAGCACCCAGAAGTCGCGCAGCACGCTCATTGGCCAGCCCCCTTGCCTGCGGCGGCAGGCAGCAGGATCACGCTGGCCATGTCCCGCGTGAGGGCGAGCTCGGCGGCCAGTGCGCGCAGGCTGCGTACATCGACGCCGTCGAGCAGGTGCTGGCTGTCTGCCAGATAGCGGGCATCCCCCCAGCGCGCATGGCTCAGCTGCAGGCGGGCAAAGCGCGAGGCCGCATCGTCGCGCCGGCGTGCTTCAGCGGCCTTCATGTTCCGGATCTCGGTCTCGAGCAGTGCATCGTCGAGCCTTGCCGGCAGCGTCGCCAGCACGCGCTGCGCACGGCCCCAGAGCTCGTCGATGCGCGCCGGGTCGGTGGTGAAATACAGCTCGCTGGCCAGACGCCCGCTTGCGGGGTCCAGCGTCATCGTGAAGTTCAGGCGATAGATGCCGTTCTGCGCCTCGCGCAGCTCGTTGCGCAGCAGGCGGTAGGCCGCCCGCGAGAGCATGGCCACACCGGCGGCCCGTTCCGGTGACCAGCTCATCGGCTGACTGCCGATGGCCCGCACACTGGCCTGCGGCTCGATGCCGATGGCCAGCCGGGACTCATGCCGGCCGGCGCGCTGCAGCAGCGGCTCGGCCGCCACCGCCGCGGGGTCGCGCGGAATGCCCGCGAGATGCCGGACCAGCAGCTCGCGCAGCACGCCCGGCTCGATCTCGCCAGCCAGGAAGTAGCGCACCGGCGCGGCAGACAATTGCCGCACCAGCGCCTCGATCTGCGCCTGCCCCGCCTCGCCTTGCAGCGCCAGCAGCGCCTCGGCGGTGGGGGAAGCGTCGAGCTCGGTAGCTGCGAAACGCAACGTGGCCATCTCGCGTGCCAGCGCGGCACTCACACTGGCCGGCTGCCGCGCGATCTGGCGTGCGAGCTGGCGCAGGCTGCCGCCCAGCGCCTGGGCATCGATCAGGCTGGCGGTCTGCCGCGCCGCGTAGAGCCGCAGCAGATCTTCCAGCCGGGCCGCCGTCGTCTGCGCACTCCAGCTCAGGCTGTCCTCGCGCTGTTCCTGATTGAGGTTCAGCTTCTCTTCGCTTGCCCAGCGGCTCAGGCTGCCCGGCGGCTGGGTGGCCGGCTCGGCCTCGCGTGCAAGCTGGGCCGCGATCTGCCACTGCCAGGCCGGTGCACCCGGCTGGCGATAGCCGGCTGCCGAGCGGGCAGCAAAGCGGAGCTGCGCGTCAGACGTGCGATGCCAGACGAACTCATCGCCGTTTGAAAGCTTCCAGCGTATGACATGGTTCTTTTCGTCCTTCTCCTCGGTCACGAGCTGACCTGCCGGGCCCGGCTCGGGTGCGCGGGCCGGTGCTTCCGGCGCGGCGAGCAGCGGAGCCGGCAGGGGCTCGGCCGCAATGCGTGCGCGCAGCGCTTCCACCTCGGCCTGGGTGGGCAGGCGCAGCGGGCTGAGACCGGGGGCCAGCAGGAAGAGCAGCTGGTCCGGGCTGGCGAGCCATTCGCGCACGCGTGCCTCCACATCGGCTGGCGTGATGCTCGCCATGATGGCCCGCACCTCGGCCTGCTTCTGCTTCGGATCCTGCAGGATGCGCCCCTCGACCACCGCATTCACCAGCAGCTGCTGCCAGCTCGCGGCCTCCCGTTTGTCATGCACTTCGAGCGAGCGGTCATTGAGGCGATGGATTTCGGCGATCTCTGCGGCCAGCGCCTGGCGGTCGACGCCTTCCCGACGCAGACTTTCCTGCGCGAGCAGGATCTGGCGCAGGCCTTCCTGATGACCGCTCACCGACACGCTGCTGGCAAAGCCGAGCGAGGCCACATTGCCGCCCAGCTCGCCGCGCGTGCTGCTGAGGGATTCCACCTCGGCCGGCAGGCCGGCCGCACGGCTGCGCACCCGCTGGCGCACCGCACGCTCGGCCAGACGGTCGATCAGGCGGTTGCGGAATCCGGCGCGGTCCTGCGCTTCATCGCTGGCGAAACGGAAGACCCAGCCGACCTGGCTGGTTCCGCTCTCGGCATCCTGGATGCGGGCGATGCGCAGCTGCGCCGAGAGCGCCGGTGAGGCCGGGTTGCGCACCGGCAGTGCTGCCGGAACCAGTGCGCCAAAGTGCGTCCGGATCTGTGGCACGAGCTGCGCAGGCTCCACATCCCCCACGATCACCAGGGCCATGTTGCCCGGCCGGTACCAGTCCGAATAGAACGCACGCAGCGTGCCGGCCGGTTGGGTGCGGATGCTTTCGTCATTGCCGATGGTGGGCCGCTCCGGGTAGAGCGAGCCCGCGCGCAGCAGGGCACGGCGCTGGCGCTCCATGCGTTCGGTAAGGCCCAGCTTGGTCCGCCACTCTTCGAGGATGATGCGGCGCTCACGCGCCAGACCTTCCTCCGGAATCTGCGCTCCGCCGGCAATCTCCGCCAGCACGTCGAGCCCGGCGCTGATCCGCTCCGGGCGGTTTTCCGGCGCCAGCATGTAGAGCGTGCGCTCGAAGTTGGTCTGTGCGTTGTAATGCGTGCCCACATTCCAGCCGAGGCTGTTCATGTATTCACGCAGGCCTTCGGGATGGCGCTGCGAACTGTGGAAGACCATGTGCTCGACCATGTGCGCCACACCGGACTGGTCCGCACGCTCGTCCAGCGAGCCGACCCGCACCACGAGCTGCATGGAGAGCTGACGGGCGCCGTCTTTGACCGGCACGATGTAGTACGAGAAGCCGTTTTCGAGCGTGCCGCGCATGACGGCGGGATCCCAGCGGAAAGCGCCGTTGCTCCCGGCTGCAGCCGGGGCTTGCAGTGACAGGCAGGCGATGATGAACAGGGCGACGCGCAGCAAGGCGGCGGCAAGGAAGCGATAGACAGATGTCATGAAAACTCCTGCCACGCCGGCGAAGGCGTGGCCAGACAGGGGCAGCGGCGGGAATCCGGAAGGCCGGCTCAGAAGCTGTAGCCGAGTTCGAGTGCGAAGGCGCGACCCCGCTCGTAGGTGGCGTAGGTGTTGCTGACCGAGGTCTTGTTCTTCTGGTCGGTGATGTTCTCGATCGTGAGCTTCACTTCCAGACTCTGGTCGGCCTGGATGCGCGGCGTCCAGCTGATCACCGTGTCGAGCGTGATGGCGCGCGGCAGCGTGGTTTTCTCCCACACATCGACGGTCGTGCCCTCGTAGCTCGTCTCGCCGTTCTGCAGCATCTGCCGGTAGCCATCTCGGATGCGCAGGACGTTGGACACGTTCAGGTGATAGGCCGGCAGACTGCTCATCGCGCCGATGCGCAGGGTCCAGGGCCGGTTGTAGTTGTCGGCCGGCATTTCGGAGTAGCGGATGAACTTGCCGTCGTACTGGATGATCTCGTCATTTGCGAGTGCGCTGCCATACACGTCGGCATAGGTCGAGTAGCTCGACTTCACGTCGCTCTTGTTGAGGGCCAGCCAGAAGCGGGTGGCAGCCGGGCCGGTCTTGAAGGCCTTGCCGCTGTTCCAGCTCAGGGTCCAGTCCTTGGTCAGGCTGCTGCCATCGTTGGTATAGACGTAGCACTGGTTGCCGTCGCAATCGGTCTGTTTGGTGAGCAGGCGCTTGACGATCTGGTCCCGCCCGTCGCGGCGGGTAAAGCGCAGGCTCAGCGGGCCGGCGAGCAGATCGCTGTCGTAGTCCAGCCCTGCCGTCAGCTCATCGTCGAACGGACTGCGCAGGTCTTCAAGCCGGTTGGCAGGCCTGCTCTGCGTTGCAGTGCCCCAGGTGAGGGTGCCGCTGCGGGTCTGGGTGTAGAGCAGCGAATTGATCTTCTCCTGCATGGCATACGCAAAAAGGTTGCGGCCGTAGTAGCGATTGGCGCCGATATTGAAGGCGAGCGGCTCGCTGGCCTGCCAGGTCAGGCTGGAGCGCGGCGCGAAGTTCGTCTCGGTGGTGAGCGAATCGCGATCCATGCGGCCACCCAGACGCAGCTTGAAGTTGTGCCACACCGCTTCGTCTTCGAGATAGGCGCCGAAGGTCTGCGCATCCACATCGAAGCTGCCGGCCTTGTAGGTCATCAGGCGGCGGAAATACTGCCCCACGGTCTTGCCCACTGTCGGCGTGGTCGAGCAGGCTTCGGTATCGAGCGCGCCGCTGCTGGTCTGGCAGCGCGAGATCGCGCCGGTGGTCGGCAGGTCGGCCACGGTGAGGTAGTAGCGGTTGTCTTCGAGGCGTTCGTATTCGGCATGCTTCTTCTGGTACTCGAAGCCGGTGCTGAGGCGGTGCCGGGTGTCGCCCAGACGCAGCTCGCCGAAGGCAGATTTGAACTTGTAGGCGAGGTTCTGCATCGTCTGGTCGAGGTCACCCCGGGCGCCCTCGCCGCTGGAGGCGTTGCTCTGCGTCGGATCCCCCCAGTTCTTGTCGGCCGACCAGCGCCAGTTGCGGTAGTAATCGGCATCGCTGCGGCGTGACTGATCCATCTGCGAAAAGGAGAGCTGCTGGCTCAGCGTGGCGCCGTCCAGTTTCGATTCCAGATGGCCCGCGAGATTCAGGCCGCCCGAGCGGATGGTGTAATCGCTGTTGCGATAGTTCTCGATGAAATAGCTGTTGGCCGTGGGGGCATAGACCAGCGACACGTCCCCCTTGTGGGCGCTGCCGGCGGGTGCGAAGTCGGTCTTGATGACCAGGGTGTCCTGCACGCGATGCTGGGTCACCTCGCGGCTCTCGGTCGTACCGGTGTTGCTGGTGCTGAAGCGCTTGAGGGGAATGTCCGACTGCTTGCGAACCACGCTCATCAGCACGCCCCAGGTCGGATCAGGGCGGGTCTCGAGCGCGGCCTTGTAGGTCCACTTCCTGAATTCGGGCTGGTTGTCGGCGCTGGAGGATTGCTCGAACTCTTGCTGCTTGGCCGGATCGATGAAGAGGTGCGTCCAGTCAGACGAGGTGTAGCCGATACCCAGTGTGCCGCCAAAGCGCTTGCGTGCCGCGCAGATCTTCGCGTCCACCACCCCGCCGGTGAAGCGGCCGTACTCGGCCGACACGTTCGAATCCTTGACCGTGACTTCGCACAGGATGCTGCTGTCGATGGCCATCGCCTGGGCATTGCCGGGGATCAGGTCGACGCTCTCGGTCACGGTCTTGTTGCCCGGATCGAGATCGTTGGCGATGGACACGCCATCGACCAGGATCTCGTTCTGATAGGGCTTGGCGCCGTGGATGCTGATCTCGGCCGGCGCGATCTCGCCCGCGGTCTGCGAGGAGAGCTGGGTCTCGCTGTACTGGATGTTCGGATTGAGCTTGAGCTGGCTGGTGAGGTCACCATTGATGGCCGGCAGGTTGCGGATCATCTGCCGGTCGAGCGCCTCCACACCCGGCAGATGGCGCGCGCTGACGCGCACCTCGGGCAGCTCGGCCGAAACCGCGTCCTGTGCGCGCGCCGGCTTGCGCGGCGGCGGACTGCGACGCAACACGAAACTGCCAGCCGCGGCCGGTGCCGCTTCGAATCCGCTGCCTGCCAGCACGGCGGCAAAGCCTTCGGCCGTGCCGAAACGCCCCTGGACGCCTTTCGACTGCAGGCCGCGAAGCTGCCCGGCGTCAAAGGAAAGCACCACGCCCGCCTCCGCGGCAAAGCGGTTCAGCGCCTCGGCCAGCGGGCCGGCCGGAATCGCGTAAAGCCGTGTCGCCGAGGCGGCAGCACTGCCCTGAGCCAGCGCTGGCGCCTGCCAGGCGAGGCCCATGCCGGCAAGCCAGAGGGCAAGAAACACGGGACGCCGGCGCTGCGGGCAGCCGGCAGGGGCGGAAAGGCGTCGGGGATTGGGCGAATTCATGTCGTTACCTGCGAATGAGTGTCGTTTCATTCGGTAGGCCGAACGAGTCCGCAAAAAGGACACTGCGTGCTGAAAAATTTTTGCCGTCGATCTGAATCCGGGCCCTGCCCGCTCCGGTGACGGGCACGCCAGAGGCCGCCCCGGCAAGCCCTGCGGCTTGCCGCTGAGGGCTGCGTGCGAGGCGCAGGAGAAGCTGGCGCCCGCTCAGGGGCGGCGCGGCACGAGGCGCAGCGCCTGATCCGCGCCGGTCTCGACCCGCAAGCCGTGCAGGGCCGCGATGCTCTGGAGCGAGCGCTCCGGCTGATCCACCAGATAGCTGCCCGAGATGCGCAGGCTGGCGATGCGTTCATCACAGCGGATCGGCCTGCCCGACTGCGCGGCGAGTTCGCTCGCGAAGCGGGCCAGCGGCATGTCCAGCACCACCAGCTGGCCGCGCGTCCAGGCCTCGTCACCCGCCTGCGCAGCGGCGGGTGTGCCGCGCGCCTCCGCCGAGAAGCGCACCCGCTGGCCTGCCACCAAGCGCAAGGGCGGCAAGGCGCCCTGCGGCTGCGAGAGCTCCACCGCGTGTTCCTGAACGGCGAGCGTCGTGCCGGTGGCATCCTGCTGCAGCGTGAAACGGGTGCCCAGCGGCCGCACCACACCATCCCGCGCCAGCACCTGCAGCGGCCGCGGGGCGGCCGCATGGGCCGGATCATGCCCGCTCACCACCTGCAGCGATCCCGTCTGAAGGATCAGGCGCCGCTGCGCCGCATCGAAACTCACGCCTACCCGGCTCGCCGAGCCCAGCAAGAGCCGGGTACCGTCCGCCAGCTGCAGCTCGCGCCGCTCACCCGGCGCGGTGGCCAGCCACTCGACCTTCGCTTCGGTGGCGGCCTGCATCCACAGAAAGCTCAGCCCGCAGAGGAATGCCAGCCCCGCCCAGAGCGCCACGCGCCGGCTCTTGCGGGACGCGACCGCGCCCAGCGCATGCCGGGACTGGGCAGGCGCCTGCCGGAGCAGGCCCTGCATGCGCTCGACCCGCGACCAGGCGCTGCGGTGCTCGGGCGAGCTGTCGTGCCAGCGCTGCCATTCGGCACGGTCGCCCGCATGCGCATCCTCGGCGCACAGGCGCACATACCAGGCTGCAGCGGCCTCCAGATGCGCGTCAGCATCCGGCTGACTGCCCCGGGCGCTGCTCACAGGCAGCGCAGGCATTGCAGCACGGCCTTGTGCATGTATTTCTTGACGCTGCTGACCGAGACACCCAGCTCGAGCGCGATCTCGGCATAACTCAGGCCGTCGAGCTGCGAGAGCAGGAAAGCCTGGCGCGCCCTGGCGCCCAGGCCATCGAGCATGCGGTCGATCTCGCAGAGGGTTTCGAGCAGGATCGCGCGCTCCTCGAGCGAGGGCTGGCTGGCTTCGGGCAGCATGGCCAGCTCGGCCAGCCAGGCCCGCTCGAGATCCTGACGACGGAAATGATCGACCAGCAGACCGCGCGCGATGGTGGCCAGGTAGTGGCGGGGCTGGGCGAGCTCGGGCGGCCGCTCACCGGCCTGCAGGATGCGCAGGAAGGTGTCGTGCGCGAAATCGGCGGCCCGATCCGAACACTGCCCGAGGCGCCCCCGCAACCATCCGGTGAGCCAGGAATGGTGTTCGCGGTAGAGGCCTTCGTGTGTCTGGGCAAGCATTGCAGTCGGACAGCAGTGATAAGTTGAGAACGATTATCATTTGCTACATCCATTTTCACAAGAGGCGGGGCTCGATCCCGTCACGCCCGTCCGCGTTCTCCGGCGCCCTGCCCTCAGGCCGTCTCGTGGACGCCGCCCTGTGCAGGAAGGCGGGCCCCGATCGGCGGGACCTCGTCCGGATCGATATGCACATCGATCAGGCATGGCCCTTCCAGCTCAGCGAACACGGAGGGGTCAAAGGCCTGCAACGCGTCAATGTCGGGAATGCTGAAGGCTTTGAGCCCCATCGCACGCGCCATGGCGGCGAAGTCGACCGGAGGCAGCGCATGCCCGATGGATTCCGCCCGCGCCAGCTGCTGGCCGTGCCGCACCATGCCGAGCGAGGAATCGTTGAGCACCAGCCAGATCACCGGCAGATTGAGCGCGAGGGCGACCGTCATCTCCTGCCCGTTCATGAGCAGACTGCCGTCCCCGGTCAGGCACAGCGTCGGGCGCAGCGGATCGGCGATGGCGTAGCCGACCGATGCGGCAATCGCCCAGCCCATCGGCGCGAAATCGGTCAGCACGCGCAACCAGCTGCGATCGCCATAGCGGCTGTCACGCAACACGCCGGGCGCCCGCAGATGCCGGCCCGAATCCCGCCGCTCGGCTACATGCAGGCGATTGACAGCCCAGGCCGTGCTGTTGCCGGCGTCGGCCACCACCCGGACCTGCGAGGGCAGACGGGCCGAGAGGTAATCCATCAGGCTCGAAGGCGGTACGCTGGCCTGCCCGTTCCGGTTGGCCGGGGGCCAGTCCATCATGCGGCGCGCGGCCAGCGAATCCTTCGCTGCGGCGGGCAAACCGCCCGGCCCGGGCAGCACGTTCTCGAGCAGGCTGGCCAGGATGCGGCTCACATTGCCTTGCACATGCAGCCGGGCCATCGGCGTGCCGAGCAGGTTCGCCTCGCGCTCATCGATGTGGATCAGGCGGTCATTGAGCAGCAGCGAAGACCAGCCGCCGCTGCGCCATTCGCTGACCCGCAGGCCGAAGGCGAGCGTCACGCCCTGCGCCGGCCTGAGCAGGGCCATCGCCTCGGGGTGGCCGGCATAGCCGATCACGCCGCGATAGAGCGGATGACCGGGATTGATCAGGCCCTTGGCATCAGGCGTGGTGATGAAGGGCACGCCCAGTTTCTCGACGAACTGCATCATCCGCGGCATGACGACCGAGGGCAGCGGCCCGAGCACCACCGCGGCCACTGCGGTATCGCCCAGAATGGCGAGCAGCTCCCGCAGCGCTTCCTCATCCACCAGACGGGGCGGTCTGGACAGCACTTCAAGATGCGCGCCCGGCATGCGGGTCACCAGACTGCGCTGGATATCCACCGGAATCGCGATATGCGCCGGGCAGGACGTGCGACAGGCATGGAGCAGCGCGGCCGAGATCTTCACCTCGGCCTGATCGGGGTGGGACAGCAGGCTGCTATAGCAGCAGAAACTGCCGTAGATTCCGGGAATGTCGATCGCGCTGGCTTCCGAAGCCTGCAGGGGATGGCGGCCGAACATCGGCAGCGCCGCTTGCCCGGTGATCGCCAGCAGCGGAATGCGGTTGTCGGCCGCATTGGCCACGCCGGTCATCATGTTCGTGGCAGCCGGGCCCGAGCCGGAGAGACACACGCCCGGCAGCCCCGTTTCGCGCGACCAGGCATCCGCCATGAAAGCCGCCCCCGACTCGTGCCGGGCCACGACCAGCTCCAGCCCGCCGCGCCGGCGGCTGCGCGCGATCGCGTCCAGCACCGGCTCGATGGCGCTTCCCGGCACCCCGAAGACGGTATTCACACCGATCTGCTCGATGTAATGAACGAGGAGATCGGCCACATTCCAGGCCATGGGCGATGGCCTCCCGCCGCCCTCCGTTGCGTCAGGGATTTTCATGTCCGGCTCCTGATGAATGCGCCCTGCTGCGGGCGTCTTTTCATCCTGAGCGTTGCCTGCGGCGGCTGCCCGGCGCGCTGCCCCTCAGGACCTGTCGTCCCCCGGCGACAGCGCGGCCACGCCCGTCTGCACCAGCAATGCCCGACCGGCCGCGGTGAGGCCCACGCATTCGCGTCGCGGCTCCCGCTGCCATTCGATCAGCCCCAGCGCCGCAAGCGGATGCAGTTCGCGCAGCAGTACGCTCATCGGCCAGCCCAGCTGCTTGCGCAGGCGTGCGACCGGCTGCGGCTCGGGGCCGGCGAGCGCCAGCAGGATCGCCGCAGGCAGATCATTCATCGGTGCTACGAGAGAGGCGGACGGGGATCGATTTCGACGCCGGGGTGCGCGCAATGTCGGCCAACGCGCCGAGCGGAACAAGCGGATTCGTCTCGGGGAAATAGCTCGCCAGACAGCCCTGCGGAATGTCATGGACCACCAGCAGGAAGCGCTTCACCGTGCGCTCGCCATCGTCCCAGATGCTGGTGATGTCCACCCACTCGCCGTCCTGCATGCCGAGGCGGGCCAGGTCGTCCCGATTGATGAAGCAGACCCGGCGATGCCCGTACACACCGCGATAGCGGTCATCGAGGCCATACACCGTGGTGTTGTACTGATCGTGGCTGCGCACCGTCATCAGGCGGAAATCGGCTGCCGGCAACGTGGGCAGCGGATGGGGCATGAAGCGCGCACGGCCGCCCTCGGTCTGCCAGCGCCGCTCGCGCGCGCTGTTGCCGAGATAGAAGCCGCCGGGCGCCGCGAGCCGGCGGTTGAAGTCCTGAAAACCGTCGACGACCTCCGCGATGCGGTCGCGGATGCGGGCGTAGTCTTCCACCAGCCACAGCCAGGGCGTGCGGCTCGCCGGCAGCACCGCCTGCGCCAGCCGGGCGACGATGGCCGGTTCGGAGAGCAGGTGCGGCGAAGCCGGCGGGTTCATGCCGCGCGAGAGATGGACCATGCTCATGGAATCCTCGACCGTCACGCCCTGCGGCCCGCTGGCCTGCAGGTCGACTTCGGTCCGCCCCAGACAGGGCAGGATCAGCGCCTGGCGGCCATGAACCAGATGCGAGCGGTTGAGCTTGGTCGTGACCTGCACGGTGAGTTCGCAGCGTCGCAATGCGGCCCGGGTCTGTTCCGTATCCGGCGCCGCCGCCGCAAAGTTGCCACCCAGCGCGAAGAAGACTTTCGCCCGGCCGGCGCGCATCGCCTCGATGGCCGCCACCACGTCATGGCCGGGCGCGCGCGGCGGCGTGAAGCCGAAAGCCTGGCCCAGACGATCGAGAAATGCCTCGGAAGGCCGCTCGTTGATGCCCATCGTGCGATCGCCCTGCACGTTCGAATGCCCGCGCACCGGACAGGCCCCGGCGCCGGGCTTGCCGATGTTTCCGCGCAGCAGCAGCAGATTCACCAGCATCTGGATCGTGGCCACCGAATGACGATGCTGGGTGATGCCCATGCCCCAGGTCACGATGGTCGCCTCGCTATCGAGATAGATCCGCGCCGCCTCGGCAAGCTGCGCACGCGAGAGTCCGCCCTGCGCTTCGATCTCGTCCCAGCTGCCGGACATGACATCGGCACGAAAGGCCTCAAAGCCCGAGCAATGCTCCGCGATGAAGCGGGCGTCTTCGCCCCCGGCTTCCAGCACCATGCGGATGAGCCCGCGCACCACGGCCAGATCGCCGCCGATGCGCGGCTGGTAGTAATGCGTGGCGAGCGCTGTCTCGCCGCCCAGCAGCTGCAGGGGATGCTTCGGATCGGCAAAACGTTCCAGCCCCCGCTCGCGCAGCGGGTTGAAGACCACGATGCGGCAACCGCGACGAGCCGCGTCGCGCAATTCCGCCAGCATGCGCGGATGGTTGGTGCCGGGATTCTGGCCGAAGATGAAGATGGCTTCCGCCCGGGTGAAGTCGTCCAGCGTCACCGTTCCCTTGCCCACGCCGATCTGCGGCGTCATGCCGGCCCCCGAAGGCTCGTGGCACATGTTCGAGCAGTCGGGCAGATTGTTGGTGCCGAACTCGCGGATGAAAAGCTGATAGAGGAAGGCCGCTTCGTTCGAGGTGCGGCCGGAGGTGTAGAACACGGCCTCGTCAGGGCTCGCGAGCGCCTGCAACTGACGGGCAATCGCGTCGAAAGCCTCGGGCCAGCCGATCGGAACATAGTGGTCGCTGGCCGCGTCATAGCGCATCGGCTCGGTCAGCCGGCCCTGCTTTTCGAGCGTGTAATCGTCGAACTGCATGAGCTCGCTGACGGAATGCCGCGCGAAGAATTCGCGCGTGACGCGGAAGGCCGTGGCCTCCGCCGCAACGGCCTTCACGCCGTTTTCGCAGAACTCGAAACTGGAGTGAGGGTTGCGGTCCGGCCAGGCGCAGCCGGGGCAGTCGAAACCATCGGGTTGATTGGCCTGGCGCAGCGTGATGAAACCCTTGCCTAGCGCCTGCTGGCTCTGCAGAGCGGCGAGCGAAGCCTTCAGGGCGTCAAGCCCTCCAGCCGCAGCGCCATAGGGTGCGATCTTTTTCTCGGGCATGTTTTCTTGTCGGGGTACGTCGGGGTGAAAGCATTGTCTGCCTCCACGGTGACAAGAACAAGAAAAGCCAGCGCCCGCCTGGCGAACGGCTCAGTCGCCCGTGTTGCCGGCCCTGAACACCGGCAGGCAGGAAATCAGCCAGCCGCCCAGCAGACCCACCGCGAGCGCGACCACACCGAAAACCGGCAGGATGACAAATGCAATCGGCGCGGTGGACGACACCTGCCCACCACCGTAGAACGGCGCCCATACGCCTACCTGCCCCGGCACGGTCATGGCAAGGATGGCCGCCAGCCCGCCCGCCGCGAAGCAGGACAAACGCCTGGCCGGCAAGCGGCGGGCCGCAATGACCGAGACGACCGCCAGCATGACAAAAGGCAGCAGGCCCAGCACCGCGATCAGGAAGAGGTTGTGGCCCGTTGCAAACTGCCGCGCGAGCACGTCGGCCAGCGCGGCCGACCAGGCCACGCCGCCCACGACCACCTGCACCGCGAACAGCACCAGCGAGGGCAGCAGCAGGCCGACCATCAGCGGCAACCCGATCCAGAAAAGCCGGGTTCTGCGATCAGTCGTCTGCATCATTGGGGGCTCCGGAAAAAGGTTCGGGCCCCAGTGTATCGGCTCCACGCTCCGGAAAACGGGGCGACACAGAATGACGCGCCTGCCAGCGCCTCGCGGCTCAGCCCAGACGCGCACGCGCCTCCTGGCAGGCCACCAGGATCAGGCGCAGACCGAACGCGCCCACCAGCGCGGCGGAAATCCGGGTGAGCCCGCGAAAATGGGCGACATAGGCCTGCCGCACGGCCGGACGTGACAGCAGGAAAGCCAGCGATCCGTGCCAGAGCCAGGAGTTCGCATACACCAGCAACACCGCGGCCACGACCTGCCCGGCCGCGGGCTCATGTGGCAGCGCGGTAGCAAAGACGCTGCCGTAGAAGAGCGCGATCTTCGGATTCAGGGCACTGGTCACGAAACCGGCCCGGAACGCCGCCAGACTCCCCAGCGCACGCCCTTCGGCCAGGACCGGCTGCCCGGCCGCACGGAACAGCCCCCAGGCGAGCCTCAGCAGATAGAGGCCGCCCGCCAGCTGAACGACCTGCCGCAGCACCGGCTGGGCGCTGAACACCGCGCCGACTCCGGCCACAGCAAGCGTCGCCCAGATCAGCGTGGCGCTCGTCATGCCGACGACCGCCGCCAGCGCCGCCCGACGGGATCCGCCCGCGGCAAGCTGCCCCACCAGCAGGAAATTGAAACCGGGAATGAGCAGCACGGCCCAGTGCAGCAGTGCAATCGTGATCAGCGGTGTCAGCATCTCGTTCACCTCGATGGTCGGTTCAGTCGGCATCGGCTGACGCGGCGTGCCGGATGCCGCCGGGCCTGCCTGACAGCATGGACACCGCAGCGGGCCTGCGCAAGCGCCAGCGGACGGCGCGCATCATTCGCCGCCCGGATTGCCGGACTCCGGAGGTTTGCCCGGCGTGCGCAGATGAAAGTAGCCGTCTTCGCCCAGCTCGACCTCGGCGGAAAGATCGAAAACGCCCGGCTCGACCAGTCGCCGCGACTGTTGCGGCCGGGGCGGCGACGCCTCGCGCCAGGGCGCGCTGGCGCGAGGCCGTGGCAAGCCGGCATGCCGGCCGCCGGGGCGACGCGGGTTGCGGGCTTCGTCGTGTGTGTCATCCGTCATGAACGCTCCTCCCTGAAACGGAGGCAGTCTGACGGCACACGGGCTCACCGGATGAGCCAGGCCCGGAGCTTTCCGCGAGATGGCGGAAAGTGGCAGCGCTCAGCGGGGTTTCTTCAGGCTCAGCGGCTGGGCGGGATCGAGCGCGATGGTGTGCTTGGTGTAGCGCACCTTGGCTTCGAGATAGCCGCGATTGTTGGCACTCTCGAACACACCGGTGGGCAGCTGCTGGTCGACCGTGATGCCGGCCGCCTCAAGCTGGGCTTTCTTGTCCGGATTGTTGGAGAGCAGCGTAATGCGCGCAGCGCCGAGGGCACGCAACATGTCGGCCGCCACGCGATAGTCGCGCTGATCGTCATCGAAGCCCAGATGCCGGTTGGCGGCATAGGTGTCGAGGCCCTGATCCTGCAGGCGATAGGCGTCGAGCTTGGCAAAGAGCCCGATGCCCCGCCCTTCCTGGCGCAGATAGAGCAGATAGCCGCTCTCGTCGGCCAGGCGGCGCATGGCTTCGCGCAATTGCGGGCCGCAGTCGCAGCGGGCCGAACCGAAGACGTCGCCGGTGATGCACTCCGAATGCACCCGCACCAGCGGCGCGACGGCGGAAGGCTTGCCGAAACGCAGCGCGAAGTGCTCGCGTGCGTCGTGCAGACCATCGAATGTGATGAAGCAGGCCTCAACGGTGCGGCCGTCTTCGAGCGTGACGGGAACCTTGACGACGGTGCGGATCTGAGTGCCCTGGAGACCGGGCAACTCGTTCTGGGGGCTAATCGTTTCTGGGAGCATGGCGGGCGCTATCCGAGCGCCTTCGGGGGAATGCGTTATGCCTGCCATGATAAGACGGAAGCCGGCATTGGGGAATCCGCGCCGCATCCGAATCAGCCCTGCCCGGGCGCAAAGGCTGGCCGGGCCGGCCTTTCAGCCGCGATAGAGTTTCGTCATGCGGCTTACCTCCTCACGGACCCGGCTGCGCAGCGCGGCCGGCTCGAGCACTTCCACATCGGCGCCGTAGCGCAGGATGTCCATCAGGAGTTCGCGGTCGTCGGCATAGGGAATCTCCAGCAGATAGCTGCCATCCTCACCGAAACCGCCTTTCTGCTTCGGGTGCCAGTGTTCGCTGGCCACCCAGCGCGCGCGCTCCGGCGTGAAGCGCAGCCGTGCCCAGGCCAGAGCCCGCCCCTTGAAGATGCCGTAGCCCGGGCCCAGCGTCTCATTCACGCTGCGTTCGCCGACTTCCCGGGCTTTCGCTTCGAGCAGCTCGGCATGCAGGATGGCATCCACCGAAAAATTGCGCAGGCCCTCGCGCAGATGGCACCACGCATCCAGATACCAGTTGTCACGGTAATAGACCAGGCGCTGTGGCGACACCTCGCGCTCGCTGGTCTCGCCCCGGCCGCGCCCGGCATAGCGGATTTTCAGCCGCTTGCGCCGCAGCAGCGCCGAACCGACCTTCTCGAACTGCGCCAGGCGGATCGCCCGCTTGCCCATGCCCACGATCAGCACCCGGCGCCGCACCTCGTCGGCGGGGTTGTCGGCCGAGCCCAGCATGGCATTGAGCCGCGCAATGAGTGGCTGGACATGCGGCGTGAGAATGCCGCCTTCGTCCAGATTCGCCAGCAGATGCTGCATGGTCAGCAAGGCGTGGATCTCGTCAGGATGAAACCAGAGACCGGGCAGCTCGTACTTCGGGCCGGCATTCGGCTTGTCGAAGCGGTAGCCCTGGAGTTCGGCGTCCCACACGATCGGGGAATTCATCTCGTTGCGCATGCATTGCAGATCGCGCTTGAGCGTGGCCGGAGACACTTCGAGCGCCTTGAGCAGCTGATCGAAAGTCACCACACGACGATCGTGAAGCATCTGGTCGATACGGTAGATGCGAACGGTGCGGCTCATGACTCCCCCTGGCTCATTCAGTGAGCTTGACGAAGCGCACAGTATGCCTCACACCACCCATCGGGAGCGCATCATGAATGAGACCGAACTCTTCCAGTCTCTGGCCGCGGCCGCTCTGTGCATCGGCGTCGCCGCGACGCTGGACGCCATCGTGTTCTGGATCGACACCCGCATCCTCCATCGCGGCTTCTGTCGCCCGTCCTGTCGCAGCGCTCATCGCCGCCGGGCTTGAGTCGTGCAGAATGAGGGTAATTCCGCATCCCGACGCCCGCCGTGCGGGTCACAATCAGGGACACGCCCCCGCCCGCGCAGCGGCTTCACGCGCTGCCCGCGCAAGCAGAAAGGATTCAGATGACCGCCCCGATCCCCCTCAATGGCATTTCCTCCATGGCCACCCGCCTGCTGCTGGCCGATCTGTGTGCCGCCCAGGCGGCCCATGGCCGGCTCCTGCCGGCCTTCATCTCGGTCGGTGGCGTGGATGCGGCAAGGCGGGTGCAGGCCGGTGAGCGCTTCGACATCGTGATGCTGGCTGATGACGCGCTGGGCCAGCTCGCCGCGGCGGGTCTGGTCGGTGAGCCCTGCGGCATTACCTGCTCGGCCGTTGCGATCGCGATTCCGGCAGACGCGAACCTGCCGGACGTGGGCAGCGAAGCCGCCCTGCGCGAAACACTCCTGGCAGCCCGCGCCATCGGCTACTCCACCGGGCCCAGCGGCGCGGCCCTGCTCGCGCTGATCGAGCGGATGGGCTTGAGCGCCAGCCTGAAGGATCGCCTGGTGCAATCGCCGGCCGGCGTCCCGGTAGCACGCATGCTGGCCGAAGGCCAGGTGTCGCTGGGCTTCCAGCAGCTGAGCGAACTCATGAATGCGCCCGGCATCCGGATACTCGGCGGCATGCCGCCGGGCTGCGAGATCCTGACCGTATTCGCTGCCGCCGTCGGCAAGGATTCCGCTCAGCCCGAAGCAGCCGCCGAATTCATCCGCTTCATGCGCTCGGCCGAGGCCGCTGCCCTCATCGGCCGCCACGGCATGACGCCTGCGGTGCGTCATCCGCAGGACGCCGCAGCGAGCTTGCCGGCAGCCTGACGGGAAAAAGTCTTCGGGCCATTCTCCCGTTCCGGCAGTTCAGGCAGCCCGATGGCGGGCGCATCAGCCCTGATTCAGCGCCCGCCAGCCGGCTTCACATAAGGCGCAACGGCGCTGGCATCGATCCGGTAGCCGACCGGACCGAACATGCTGTCGCCGGCTTCCACCTTCAGGCGCCCGGTGACCCATACCGCATCCATCATCCGCGCGTTGGCCACCGCCTGGCTGCTCTTCACCTCGATGATCTGGTTCGCCGGCGGCGGGGGCGTGTGGATGCAGGCACCGAAGTACGGCACCAGCAGGAAGCTGTGCACGGCCTCACCTTCCGCATCGAGCGGGATCAGGAAGCCGGGAATGCGCACCAGCTGATTGTCGAAGGCATGCACCACCGGCGCCTTGTTCCAGCGCTCGCGGGCTTCGTCCATCGCGGCGCGCGCCTTCGGGTCGCCATCCTGCAGCTTCGCGAGGTCAAGCCCCTTGAGCGTGAGATAGGGATCCCAGTCGGCCGGCATCAGCTGATCCCAGTTGATTTCCTTTGCAGTCTGGCCAGCCGTCTGCGCGCCGGCGGCGAGCCGGTCGCCATTGCGGTAGCTCGCGGCGGCCTCCGGCGCCGGCCGCAGGAACCAGAAGACGGCAGCGGCGCCGCAGAGCACGGAGAGCATGACAGGCAGGTAAGGTCGCATGAATCAGATCCTGGGAAGCAGGCCATCGGCCAGTGAAAGACGATACGCACGCCAGGCCGGCAAGAGGCTCGCGAGCAAGCCGGCGGCGAGCAGGCCGGCGATGAGCCACCACTGCGCCAGACCGGGCACGAAGGGTTGCAAGGCGATGCCCCAGCCCGCCTGCAGCGCATCCCCGGCAAGCGCCAGCACGCCGCACAGCGAGACCCAGCCGAGCAGGATGCCGAAGGCGGTGACGCCCAGACCTTCGATGAGCAGCAGCAGCACCATGCGGCGCGGCCCGGCACCCACCGAGCGCAGGATGGCGAGCTCGCGCCGGCGTGCGTCCAGCCCGGCCAGCAGTGTGGCCACCAGCCCGGCCAGACCGACTGCGGCCACGGCCAGCGACACCAGCAGCAAGGCGCGCTCGCCGCCCTGCGCCACCTGCCAGAGCTGGTCCAGCGCCACGCCGGGCATCACGCCCATCAGCGGCTCCTCACGATAGGCAGCGATCTCGCGCTGCATCGCGAACACATGCGCGCGGCTGCGCAGCCCCACCAGCACGCCGGTCACGTTGCGCGGCGTGAGATCGAATTTCTTCACGAACTGCGCGCCGATCGACATGCCGGCCACCGGCGCTCCGGCCTGCCAGTCGAGATGGATCGCCTCCATGCCGGCGAGGCTGATGAAGAGCGTGCGATCCACCGGCGTGCCGGTCGCCGCGAGGATGCCGCTCACGGCAAAAGGCTTGTCGGCATGCTCGATGCCGCCATCGAGGCCCGAGCCGTGCGTGAGGACGACCCTGTCGCCCAGGCGATAGCCCAGCTTCTTCGCGACCTCGGCGCCGAGCGTGACATCGAAGACCTCATCGAAAGCCCGGCCCTCGACGATGCGCAGCGACATGTCAGCGCCATAACGGAAGCGCTTGAAATAGTCCGCCTCGGTCGCGAGCACCGGAAAGCCGCGATGCGAGTCGCCCAGTGAAACCGGCAGCGCCCAGGCCACCGCCGGATGCGCGGCGAGCCAGCGCGCGGATTTCCAGTCGATGTTCTGCGTCGCGTCACCAATGTGGAAAACGGTGTAGAGCATCAGCGAGAGACCGCTGCCGCGCGCACCGACGATGAGATCCGTTCCTGAAACCGAGGCCGAAAAGCTCTCGTGGGCCGCTTCGCGCACGCGGGACACGCCCAGCAGCAGAAAGGCCGAGAGCGCGATCGACAGCGCCATCAGCAGGAGCGCGCTGCGCCGGTTCCAGGCGCTGGCCAGTGCAATGCGGAACAGCGCGTTCATGCCGCCCCCTCCATCATCGGTGCCAGTCTGTACGACGCGGAGAAGCCGGCTTCCAGTCGTGTGTCATGACTCACGAAGAGCAGCGCGGCACCGCTGGCCGCCGCCTCCTCGCGCAGCAAGGCCAGAAAGCCCTGCTGACGCGAGGCATCCAGCGCGGAGGTCGGCTCGTCGGCCACCAGCAGCTCCGGCGCACCGATCAGCGCACGCGCCGCCGCCACCCGCTGCTGCTGCCCGACCGAAAGCCCGGCCGCCGGGCGTTGCCAGAGGCGCTCGTCCAGATCCAGCCGCGCCAGGAGGCGTGCGGCCTCGGCCTGCAGGCTGCCGCTGCGCGCCACCGCCCGGGCGCCGCGCCTGCCGGAAAACCGGCAAGGCAGCAGCACATTGTCGATCACCGCCAGGTAAGGCAGCAGGTTGAACTGCTGAAAGATGAAGCCGACATGATCGACCCGCGCCTGATCCCGTCTGGCGCTGGAGAGCGCCGCCAGATCCTGCCCCAGCAGACGCACCGAGCCCGCCTGCGGCAAGAGCACGCCGGCGATCAGCGCGAGCAGCGTGCTCTTGCCGCTGCCGCTCTCGCCCTGCACGAACAGATGCTCGCCGGGGGCGAGCTGCAGCCGATCGATCACCAGCCCCGGCCCGCCCTGCCCCGGCCAGCGATAGCGCAGGCCTTCGAGCGCCACCACGGCCGGCGTACTCACCAGCGCAGCTCCGGATTGGCGGCGTCCAGGCGTGCCGCCTTCTGGCCACGCGGCCCGGCGAAACTCGCCTGCAGGCGATGCAGTCCGGGGAACTGGCCAAACAGCGCCACCTTCAGGCCCTGCAGCACCTCGGGCTTGTCGCAGCGGAAGCTGAAATCCGCATCCAGATCGGCATGTCCATCCGAATCCCCCCCGGCTTTGCCGGCCTCCCCCAGCAGTGCCGGATCCAGCACGGCAGAAACGAGGCTCACCGATTGCAGCGTGCAGCCGGCGGCAGCAGTGGGCAGGAAGAGACGATCTGCCGCGCGCAGGCGAGCGGCCATGTCGCGCACCTTCTGCTGCTCGGCCGCGTTGCGCGGCGCGCGCTCGAAACCGATCAGGTCATGCAGGGGCGACTCGAGATGAAGAGAGAGCTGTGCGCCGTCGAGCGCAATTTCAAGATTGCCCTGGCCATGGACATGAGCCGGGGCAGCGTGGGCCAGGCCCAGGCAAAGAGGTAACAGCAGGGCCACGCGCAAAGCGGCGCGGACAAGGGATGAACGCATGAATACACTCCAGCAGAAGGGTCAGAGGAAAACGCGCCCGGCAGGCGCGCAAACGGGGCTCAGACCACTACTGGAGGCGCGCGGGCCTGCGGTCCGGCGTTCGGGCAGCGCCGGACCCCCGGCCGCTCCGGGCAGATCAGGACGTGCGCGGCCTGCACCGGCGCCAGACCCGGGGCCGAGGCCACCGCCCCGGCAGACAGCACGGCTGCCGCGTCACACAGCACGCAGTGCTCTTCGGCCTGCACGGCATCCCCGCCCTGCGCAAGCTGCGCGGCGTGCGCCAGCGTCTCGACCGCGTGGCCGAGCGCATGCAGCCTGAGCCCGCCCTGCATGCACAGCAGGCACAGGCTCAGCAGCCAGATCAGCGCGAGAGGTCTTGCAGGGCGCATGGCGCGTCAAGGTTCAGATGCAACAGGGTTGCACAATACCGCATCCCGGCGAGCGGGCACAGACCCGTCCGGCGCGGGATGCAGGCCAAGCGGAAAAGTGCCGTGCGGCAACACGCGCGATACGGCCCGGCTACCGCTAAACTACGGCCCTTCGCGCGCCGCAACGGCCGCCGCAACTGTCTTCAGCGAAAGAGCCCGCCTTGTACGACTTCAGGACCCTCTCCGAACAGGAAATCAGCGCCCACACGCCCATGATGCAGCAGTACCTCCGGATCAAGGTCCAGCATCCGGATACGCTGCTCTTCTACCGCATGGGAGATTTTTACGAGCTCTTTTTCGATGATGCCGAGAAGGCGGCGCGCATCCTCGATATCACGCTGACCACCCGCGGCAGCTCCGGCGGCCAGCCGATCCGCATGGCGGGTGTGCCGCACCACGCGCTGGAACCCTATCTAGCGAAGATGGTGAAGATGGGCGAATCGGCGGTGATCGCCGAGCAGGTAGGCGAGCCGGGGGCCACCAAGGGGCCGATGGAGCGCGCGGTGAGCCGCATCGTCACACCCGGCACGCTGACCGACGCAGCGCTGCTCGATGATCGTGCCGACGCGCCGCTGCTTGCCGTGCAGCTCAATCGCGGCGTGCTGGGGCTGGTCTGGCTCAACCTCGCCAATGGCGACTTCCGCCTGGTCGAAACCGAACCGGAAGCGCTGATCAGCCATCTCGAACGTCTGCGGCCTGCCGAAGCGCTGATTCCCGAGTCGCTCAAGCTGCCCGCACTCGAAGCGCGGGTACCGGCCCTGCGCCGCCTGGCAGACTGGCAGTTCGACGCCAAGACCGCCAAGGAGTTGCTGACCACGCATTTCGGCACGCGGGACCTCGCCGGCTTCGGCGCCGAAGACATGCCAGTGGCATTGTCTGCCGCAGCCGCGCTGTTTGAATATGCGCGCAGCACCCAACGCCAGACGCTCGCCCATATCACCACGCTGCGCGTCGAATCCGAAGGCGACTACCTGCGCATGGATGCGCAGACCCGGCGCAATCTGGAAATTTCCGAAACCCTGCGAGGCGATCCGTCGCCCACCCTGCTCTCGCTGCTGGACCTGTCGGAGACCAGCATGGGCTCGCGCTGGCTGCGCCATGCCCTGCACCATCCGCTCGCCTCGCGCCAGGCATGCCGCGAGCGCCATGCGGCGGTCGGCGCATTGCTGGGCGATGCGGGAGACGGCCCGCTCAATGCCGTGGGTGCAGCGCTGCGGCCGATCGCCGATATCGAACGCATCGCCACCCGCATCGCGCTGACCAGCGTGCGCCCGCGCGAGCTGGCAGCCCTGCGAGTGAGCCTTGCAGCGCTGGACGAGGTACGCGCGCCGCTGCAGGCCACCGAGGCCAGCCTGCTCGCGCAGATCCACGCCGATCTTGCACCACCGCTCGAGGTCTTGCAGCAGCTCACTGCCGCGATCGCCGAGGAGCCCGCCACCATGGTCCGGGATGGCGGTGTCATTGCCCGCGGTTATGACGCGGAGCTCGACGAGCTGCGCGACATCCAGAACAACTGCGGCGAATTCCTCATTGCGCTGGAAGCCCGCGAGCGCGAGCGCACCGGCATCCCGACGCTGAAGGTCGAATTCAACCGGGTGCATGGTTTCTACATCGAAGTCACGCACGCCAACACCGACAAGGTGCCGGAAGACTATCGCCGCCGGCAGACGATGAAGAACGCCGAGCGCTACATCACGCCCGAGCTCAAGGCCTTCGAGGACAAGGCGCTCTCCGCGCAGGACCGCTCGCTCGCCCGCGAGAAGATGCTCTACGAGGAGCTCGTGCTGAAGCTCGCGCCGCAGGTGCCGGGGCTGCAGCGCATCGCCCATGCGGTGGCCCTGCTCGACGGGCTGACCGCGTTCGCCCAGGCCGCAGCGCGCTTTGACTACCGCGCGCCGGAGCTGGTCGACGAGCCGGTGATCGAGATCACCGGCGGCCGTCATCCGGTGGTGGAACGGCAGGTGGATGCCTTCATCAGCAATGACACCCGCTTCGCGCCCACCCGCCGCATGCTGCTGGTGACCGGCCCGAACATGGGCGGTAAATCGACCTACATGCGCCAGGTGGCGCTGATCGTGCTGCTCGCCCACTGTGGCGCCTTCGTGCCGGCCAGTCACTGCCGCATCGGTCCGGTCGACGCGATCTTCACCCGCATCGGCGCGTCGGATGACCTCGCCTCCGGCCGCTCGACCTTCATGGTCGAGATGACCGAAGCAGCCGCGATCCTCAACGGCGCGACCGATCGCAGCCTGGTGCTGATGGACGAAATCGGCCGCGGCACCTCCACCTTCGACGGCATGGCACTGGCCTATTCGATCGCGAAGCACCTGCTGGACAGGAACCAGAGCTACGCGCTTTTCTCCACGCACTACTTCGAGCTGACCCGCCTCGGCCAGGATTATCCGGAATGCGCCAACGTGCATCTGGGCGCGGTGGAACACGGGCACAGCATCGTCTTCCTGCATGCGGTGCAGGACGGCCCGGCCTCCCAGAGTTACGGTATCGAGGTGGCAGCACTCGCCGGCATTCCGCCCGCGGTGGTGCGTGACGCCAAGCGCCGGCTGCGCGCGCTGGAAAACCGTGAAGTCGCCGCCGGCCCGCAGGATGATCTGTTTGCCTCGCTGCCGGACCCGGAGCCGGCACAGATCAGCCATCCGGCCCTCTCCGCACTGGCGGAGCTGGACCCGGACGCGATGACCCCGCGCGAAGCGATGGAAGCGCTCTATGCGCTGAAAAAGCAGCTCTCCTGAAACCCGCCCCTGCCGCGGCAGGGGCCGCAGCAGGCTTCAGGCGATCCGGAACAACTCGGCGAGCTGGCGTGAATGCGCCGCGAGGGCTTCAAGATGCCTGGCCGAGTCCGCCACCTGCTCTGCGGAGTGCGAGCCTTCATCCGAGTTGCGGGCAACCTCTTCGACGCGCTGGGTAATATCGTGCGTGGCAGCGGATTGCTCCTTGAGCGCATTGCTGATTTCGGACACGGCCTTGAGCACGCTCTGCGAGCCCTCCACGATCTCCTTGATCGAGGACGCCGCTTTTTCCGACAGGGTGAGCCCACTCGAGGCCTTGCGCACGCTGTCTTCCATTTCCAGCACGGCGCGGCTGGCCGAGGACTGGATCTGCGCGATCATGCCGCCGATCTCGCCAGTGGCTCTGCCGGTCCGCTCCGCAAGCTTGCGCACCTCGTCGGCGACCACCGCAAAGCCCCTGCCCTGCTCGCCGGCCCGCGCCGCTTCGATGGCGGCGTTGAGCGCCAGCAGATTGGTCTGGTCCGCCACCTCGCGGATCACTTCGACGATGCCGGAAATGCTGGTCGAGAGTGCTTGCAGCTCGGCCATGCTGCCCGAGGCAGCCTCGATGGCACTGGCAATCACACGCATCTCGCTGGACGCCTGGCGAATCACTTCGCCGCCTTCGCCCGAGCTCTCGTAGGCGCGCCGGGTTGCACTCGAGGCTTCCTGCGCGCCGGCGTCGACCATGCTGATCGACACCGACAGCTGCTCGACCGCCGCCGCCATGCCGGAGGCCGTGCTGGCCTGCAGAGTGGACGCCTCGGCGCTCTGCTCCGCCGCGCGCGAGAGGTCACAGGAAGCCTTGCTCAGCGCCTCCGCATTCTGGCGCATGCCCGCGATCAGCTCATGCAGGGCATTACGCATGATGGCAACGTCGCTGATGAGTTCGCCGAACTCGTCGTTGCCACCGGGCGGCAGCGGGCGGATCAGATCGCCGCTCGCGATCGCACGCGTGGCAGCCCGTGTCGCCTCGAGATTGCGCAACACATGATTGCGGTTGATCACCAGGAACACCAGCGTGCAGACCGAAGCGAGCACGACCAGCAGCACGGCTTCGATCAGCGCCGTCCTGAACACATCGCGCGCGTCTCCATAGGCCTCATCGGCAGCCTTGCCCAGATCCTCCTTGAGCCCGTCCGCCACATCTTCCTGCGCCTTCAATGCCGGCATCAGGCGGGTGTTGACGAGGGCCCCTGCCTCGGCGGGCTTGCCGGCATCCAGCAATGAAAAGCCTTCTGCCACCAGCGCACTGGTCGCTTCGCGCTGCTTGCCGTGCTCGGCCATCTTCGGCAGCACGCCGGCAGCCGGGCTCGCGGCAAACGCCTGCCAGCGTTTTTCCATCTCGTTGCGATAGGCCTCGGATTCCTGCCGCAGGCTCGCGATACGCGCCTTGTCATCCGGTGCGACCAGCGCCGCCAGCAGCGAGGTCACGCCGAGATGCCCGAGGTCGTTGATTTCGGCCATCTGCTCCATCGGCTCGAGGCTGACGTCATGCAGCTCGGTCACGTCCTTGCCGGTCTTGTAGAGCCCTTTCAGATTGAGCGAGGCAAGGATCAGGATCGCGATCAGCGGCACAATGGCCATCATCGCCAGGCGCATCGAGAGCTTCATTGCCGGCAGGCGGAATCGCCGCTGGCGCACCACGCGGCCGCCTTCAAGCCGCAGCGCCGGATCGCTGCGCATGCGCGCATAAAGCGCCTCGGCCTCGGCCACCTCGGCACGCGAGGGCTTGATCCGCACCGAGGAATGACCGGAGCCGTCGGACAGTGGTGCGGCGGTGGCCCTGACCCAGTAGTGGTCGCCGTTCTTGCGCCGGTTCTTGACGAACCCGGTCCAGGCGTGGCCACTGGCGAGCGTC
This sequence comes from Uliginosibacterium paludis, assembly GCF_039631355.1. Lineage (NCBI taxonomy): Bacteria > Pseudomonadati > Pseudomonadota > Betaproteobacteria > Rhodocyclales > Zoogloeaceae > Uliginosibacterium > Uliginosibacterium paludis. Next base: position 78,278 of record NZ_JBDIVF010000004.1, read on the forward strand.
TGCCACAGGTCACGGAAGGCCTCGGGCGGCATGTCGGGATGGCGGACGATGTTGTGAGGCTGGCCGAGCAGCTCTTCCTCGGAGAAACCCGAAGCCTCGACGAATTCCTCGTTGCAGGCCACGATGCGGCCCTTGGCATTCGTCCGCGAAATGATGGCGGCCCCGTCATGCAGGATGTATTCCTGACCGGTCACCGGCTGATTGTTGCGCATGTGCGCCTCCCCTGCGGGCATTTGCCCGTTCCTGTCGCCTAACGGCAGAGGGGTGGCGGATCGGAGTGGCTTGAAGGGCAGCTGCCGCGTCTGCTGATCAGCCCGCCACCGTGGCGGTTTCGCGGCGGTCGTAACGAGCCTGGGCGGCCTGAATCTCTTCCATGTTCGATTCCGCCCAGCTCGACAGATGCTCGATCGTTTCGGCCAGGGTGGTCCCGAGCGTGGTCAGCGCGTACTCCACCGTCACCGGCACGGTCGGCAAGGCGGTGCGCGCCACGATGCCGTCCCGCTCGAGTTTCTTGAGCGTCTGCGACAGCACCTTCTGCGACACGCCATCCACCTCGCGGCGCAACTGGTTGAAGCGCAGGGTGCCTTCCCGCAGGCTGCCGATCACCAGCAAGGCCCACTTGTCGGCCAGTCGGTCGAGCACCAGGCGGGCAGGACAATTGCGGGAGTAAACGTTGTAAGGCATCGTCGCAATCAGATTGTCATGAGGGCAGGCCATGGTTTCCTCAAGGTAATCAGGTGTTGCCGGAGTGCCTTCTTGTGACCCCGGTTTCCGGAAGATACCATCTTTCCCGTGGCGACCAACATCCCCTCGCCCACTCCCAACAAACGTCCAGAAAGGAAAGTCCGTGAGCAAGATCGTCGTCGTTTACTTCTCTGGCTACGGCCACACCAAGCGCATTGCAGAAGTCGTCGCGGAGGGCGCGAAGGCCGAGCTGCTCGCCATCGACAGTGAAGGCAATATCCCCGATGCCGGCTGGGAACAGCTGGCGGCCGCCGACGGGATCATCTTCGGCGCCCCGACCTACATGGGCTCCGCTCCCTGGCAGTTCAAGAAGTTTGCCGATGCCACTTCCAAGGCCTGGTTCACCCGCGCCTGGCAGGACAAGGTTTTCGGAGGCTTCACCAACAGCGCCAGCCTCAACGGCGACAAGGCCGTCACCCTGATCAGCCTGCAGACGCTGGCCTCGCAGCACGGCGGCATCTGGGTCAGCCTGGGTCTGCCGCCGGCCAACAAGCTGGCCTCGACCCGCGAGGAAGTGAACAACCTCGGCGGCTCGGTGGGCTTGCTGGTGCAATCGCCGTCTGACGCCGGTGCCGACGCGATCCCCACCGGTGATCTGGAAACCGCACGCCAGTACGGCGCACGCGTCGCCGCGATCACCGCACGCCTGAAGTAAGCCCGGGCGTCTGGTCACACAAGGCCGCGCAAGCGGCCTTTTTTGCGTCCGGCAGCAAGGCCCGGCGGCGCTAGAATCAACGGCATCATGACCTCCGCCCACCACGCTCCGAGCTTCGACGCTGCCGGCCTCTGCCCGGGTCTGTACGAAGTGTCCCTGCCGGACGGCGTACCACCCGGCACCCGGGTCTGGCGACTGGACCTGGCGCGGGCCTCCGGCTGGCGCGAACAGGCCCTGGCGCTGCTGGACGCCGGCGAGCGCCAACGCAATGCACGTTTCATCCATCAGGCGGATGCCGACCGGCATGCCCTGAGCCACGCCGCCCTGCGCTGCCTGCTCGGAGCCTGGCTCGAAACGCCCGCCGGTGGGCTCAGACTGAGCATCGGCGCCGGCGGCAAGCCGTTTCTGGCCGAGGCCGCTGCGGCGCATTTCAACCTCTCCCACGCCGGCGGTCATGCGCTGATCGGCCTCTCTTCAAACCATGCCATCGGGATCGACCTTGAAGTCATCGACCCGAACCGACCCATCGGGTCGCTGGCCAGCATGCTCATGTCATCCGAAGAGCGCGCCTGCTGCGGCACGCCCTGCAGCCCGGAGGCTTTCTACCGGATCTGGACGGCGCGGGAGGCGGTGTTCAAGGCCTGGGGCAGCGGGCTGCGCGATGATCTGGCGAGCTGGACCATGCTGCCGCTGCAGGGCGACGCGGAACTGGGCGTAAGCGGCCCGGGCCCGATGCCGGGGCCGACACGGCTGTGGGAACTATCGGTGCCAGCGGGTCATGCGGCCGCGCTGGCCCTGCTGACACTGCCTGGCTGACGCGCGTCAGACTTCGCCGGGCTGAAGCGGCTGCACCCCGCGCGCCTGCGCTTCGCCGAGTGACCACACACTGTCCGCCGAGCCCTGACGCACACGCCGCGCGGTGGCGCGCTGCATCCAGACCAGGCTCAGGCCCAGTGCGAGCGCGGTGAGATCCACGCCGAGCGCCGGCCCGCTGGTGTGAGCCCACCAGCCCAGTGCGGGCACCAGCGCACCGAGCAGCGAGGTGAGTGGAATCGCCAGCGTGGCGGCCGCGGCCAGCGCGGGCAGTTCCATCGCGGCACGCGCCGGTCCGCGCAGGAAGGCCCATGCCAGACTCATGAAGAACACCAGGTAATACACACGCCAGTGCCAGGAATTGAGATCGGCAACATGGCCGTAGAGCCATTTGCCGGCAACCATGCTGAACGAGATGCCCGCCACGCAACCCATGCACACGCCGACCGTGGCCGCCGCGAGCAGGCGCGTATCCAGCCTTTGCGCCGGCACGGCTTCCCCCCTGCGTTGTGCCTTGCGGCGGGACTCGACCCAGAGCAGGTTGCCGCTGTAGAAGAGCCAGGCTCCGGCGAGCGCCAGCACGAAATACATCCAGCGCACCGGTGTACCGCCGAAGGTGGCGAAATGCAGTGCGAAGAAGCTGCTCAGCGTGAGGCTCGCCGCTTCCTGCGCGCCGGGCAGGAAGTCCCTGCTCAGCACCTTGCCTGTCCACGGATCCAGCGCCACGAAGCCCCCCATAGCGCGCGGCGAGAGGCCCGCCGCGTCATTGCCCCACACCCGCACCATCGCGCGGGGCGAAGCAAGCTGGAGGTATTGCAGGCTTTCCGGCTCGAAGCCCGGCGAGAGCGCCTTCGCACGCGCAACGAGTTCGAGCGGGGGCAGCATCGCGGCCGGGTCACGAGCTTCAGGCTTCGTTCCCTGCGGCTTCGGCCCGCTCCAGGCGCTGGACAGTTTCCCGCCGTGAAGCACGCGGTCCTGCAGCGCATAGATGCCATCGTGATAGGCGAAGACCACTGCCGTCACCGCCATCACGATGTGGAAGGGCAGGCTGATGATGCCGACGACATTGTGCGCATCGAGCCACATGCGCTTGAGGTTCCTGCCCACGCGCAGCGCGAAGAAATCCTTCACCAGGGTCGGCAGCAGCACGACCACTCCGGAGAACAGCGCCACGGCGTAGAGCGCGGCGATCACGCCCATGAACCAGCGCGCGGGATCATCATCGAAGGGCAGGCCGACGACACGGTGCAGGATGTCGATCAGGTCGACGAGCTGGGAAGGTTGCGTCTCGTCCACCCGCACCGATCCGCCCGCATCCAGCGAGGCCAGATAGAAATGCCCCGAGAGATTGTCATGCTCGTCGGCGTCTTTCGGCTTCACCTGCCACTCCACCCTGCCCGGCCGACGCTCTGTGATTTCCAGATTGAGCTGGAAGCCCCTGAGCGCCTCGGGGCGGCTCGCCAGCAGCCGGCTCACGAGCAGCGCCGAGTCCTCCAGCGTGACCTGCCGCACGGCCGCCGGTGGCGCGACCCAGCGCGCAATCGGGTCCTTGAAGACCGTCAGCGCGCCGGCATAAAAGGCGATGAACAAGGCCATGCCGGCGAGGATGCCGGTCCAGGTGTGCACGCTCTTGTAGATCCGGATGAGATCACTGCGCATGAAAATTCCTTCCCGGCATCAGAAGAACCGCGCGATGAAATACGCGCCGAACACGACGAGATTGGCGAGCCCCAGCCAGAGCCAGGTCCGCAGGCCGCTTGCAAACATGAAGCAGGCGCCCAGCACGCTGAGCCACACTGGTGGCACCAGCCACATCGCGAGCTGGGCGCGGGTTCCGAGGGCCACGTCGGCAGCGGCCAGCACCACGGTCAGCAGGCCGCTGCAGCCGATGGCCATCGTGAAGCCGAGCAGCGTGCCGCCCAGCGTCCGCGAGACCCAGTCACGCTGGATCGGCCGCGGACCGGGTTTCGCCGTAGCCTGTGCATCGGCAGTGGATGTCGTCGTCATTTCTGCCTCGTTGCAGCCAGCACGCCCGCATAGGGCCAGATCACGAAGAGCAGCATCAGCCAGGTCGCGAAGACCAGCACCGCCGCCACCGCCTGCAAAGCGCCCAGCAGGCACAGCAGCCCGGCCGCGCACAGCAGCCCGCCGGAGGCGCGTGCCGCCACGGCCCCGAGGGGCCGGGCGATCAGGCGCTGATGCGGCGAAGCCAGGTACACGGCAAGGCTGCCCGCCAGCGTGAGCAGCAAGCCCGGTACGATCCAGGCGGCCATGCTCAGAAGTCCACCGAGGCGGAGAGCTTGAAGGTACGCGGCGAGCCCAGCGTGGCGAAGCCTTCACCGAAGCGACCCGACCAGTAGTGCTCGTCGGTCAGGTTTTCCACCGCAAAGCGCAACGCCACCGGCCGGCCGAAGGCGGTCAGTGCGTAAGCGGCACCGGCATCCCAGCGCGTCCAGGAAGGAATCTGCAGCGCGTTGGCCGCATCCAGATACTGGGCGCTGGTGTAGACCGCGCGAGCATTGAGCGTCAGGCCGCTGACCCAGGGCAGATCCCATTCGCTGCCGAGGTTGGCCGTCCAGGCCGGCACGCCGGGGGCCTTCTTGCCGTCGTTGGCCGCGCTGGACGCACGCACCACCTTGCCGCGGGTGTAGGCGAGGCCGCCCAGCATGCGCACCTGGCGCGTGATCTGGCCGGCCACATTCCACTCGACGCCTTCGTTCTTCTGCTTGCCATCCAGCGCCAGGGTCTTGAGCGTGCCGCTGCCGGTCTCGATGGTCGAGGGCTTGAGGATGCTGAACACGCTAAGCGTGTTGATGAAGCTGCCGTGCTCCCACTTCACGCCGACTTCCTTCTGGCGCGTCTTGTAGGGTTCCAGCGTCTGGCCGGCGTTGGCGTAGGTGCTGCCGACCGTCACGCCGGGGCTCAGACCCTCGATGTAGTTGGCATACAGCGACACCTCGGGCCCGAAGGGCTTCACCACCACGCCTGCCATCGGCGTGATCGCGCTCTCGTCGTAGGCCTTCGGGCTGGCCATGCGCTGACGCACGCGCTGCGAACGCAGGCCGCCGGTGAGCAGCACGCGGTCATCCAGCAGATTCAGCGTGTCGGCCAGACCGACGCTCGAATACACGTTGTCGGCCGAGCGCGCGACCGCGCCGTGTGCGCCGGCGATGGTCGGATCCACCTTGGGGTCGTAGATGTTGGTGATGTAGCTGGCGCTGGTATTGACGCTCGCCAGACCCGTCGTCGTGCGCTGCTCGGCCAGGCTCAGCACCATCTGGTGCGCCACGCTGCCGGTGCCGAAGTTCGCGCGCAGCCCGGCCTCGCCCGAAGTGGTGCGAGTGTAGCCGGCCTGGTTGTAGGTCTGGCCGGTGGCGCTGCCGTCACCCACGGCCCGCAGCACCACACGGGTGCCGTTCAGAAAGCCTTCGTAGTTGTAGTTGGCCGTACCCAGAGCCGCATAGGCGGTGAGGTTGCGGGTGATTTCCGCTTCGCCACGCAGCATGGCGCCATCGGTGCGCTGGTGGGCGTAGGTGCCGCGCAGCGCGTTCTTCGAAGGATCCGGCGCATCGATCACGCGGCCCAGGGTGCTGAAACCCACCATCAGCGGGCTGCCATTGGACTGGTGCTGATGGGTGGAGTAGGCATCGAATTCCAGCTTCCAGCGGTCTCCCCGGTAGTCCATGCCGAGCGCGAAGAAGTTGTCGCGCTTCTTCTGATCCTCGACCGCTGTTTCACCATAGCCGAGCGAGCTGTTGAAACGCACGCCCAGGCGTTTTTCCTCGCCGAAGCGGCGCCCCACATCCACGGCTTGCGAAAGGTGGGACATCGACGCATAGCTGGTCGTCAGGCGGGTCAGGTCCTGCTCGGTGGCGCGCTTGGTCACCACATTCACCACACCGCCCACCGCGCCGCTGGGCGCAATGCCCGAGAGCATCGCGGCCGGGCCCTTGAACACTTCCACCCGCTCGACGAACTCGGTCGGCACATGCGCGCCGGGCAGCATGCCGTACATGCCGTTGAAGGCAAGCTCGGAGGAATTCACCTCGAAGCCGCGGATGGTGATGTTCTCGGCATTGTGGCCATCGCTGGTCGTGAAGCGCACCGAGGGATCATTCCGGAGCACGTCGCCCACCGTGGCAGCCTGCTGGTCGGCAATCGCCTGCGCGGTGTAGGCCGTCACATTGAAAGGCGCATCCATGACATCGACATTACCCAGCATGCCGAGCTTGGCGCCGCGGGCGACCTGGCCACCGGCGTAGGAAGCCGGCAGATCGGTGGCCGACACCGTGGTGCCGGTGACCTTCACCGTGGCCAGCGTGGTCTCGGCCGGTGTGGCGGCGCGCGCTGCCACTTCCTTGCTCAGAACATAGCTGCCGTTGCCCTGGCGCACCGCAGAGAGTTCCTGCCCGCGCAGCAGCTCGGCAAAGCCCTGATCGACAGTGAAGATGCCGGAAAGCCCGCGGCTGCTGCGCCCCTGAAGCAGGGCGGCGTCGGCTGTGAATTCAACGCCGGAGATCGCGGCGAAGCTGTTCAGCGCACGATCGAGCGGCCCGGCCGGAATGCTGTAGCTGCGCGCGGCCGGCGCCTGCGCAGCGGCCTGCGCGTGGGCCGGAGCGCTCAGCGCCAGCGAGGCACAGCATGCAAAGCCACCCAGCAGCGCAGCCTGCACTGCCCGCGCCGTGGCACGGGGCATGAAGCGAGGCGAGCCTTGCGCCGGGCAAGCGGCGCGGGAGAATTCGGGAGAGCCCTTGGGCATCGTATGGTCCTTTCGATTCAGGGGGATTTCAAAGCCTTCACCCTGCTTCCCGGACGAGATGCGAAAACCCTCAATGATTTCGCAAAATATTTTTCTGCCGGCCCGATGCACCCGCTCAGCGCGCGCGAACGGTGACCCAGTAAGGCGTGCGGTAGATCACCTCGATCGGCATCGCCGCGGCGAGATTGGCCAGTGCGCGGTCCGTGTCACGCAGCGAAAACACGCCACTGACATGCAGGCCGGCGATTGCCGGATCGCAGCGCAGCAGGCCTTGGCGATAACGCCCCAGCTCGGCGAGCAGCACCTGCAGGGACATGTTCTCGGCAAGCAGGATGCCGCGCGTCCAGGCGTCATCCGTTGCGGCGACCGGCAAGACCGGTCCGGTGGTGCGGGCGGTGAAACGCATGCCCTGCCCCGCCCCCAGCAGTACGGGATCACCTTCGCAGCGGTCGGGGCTGACCTGGACCATGCCTTCATGCACGGCGACGCGCGCTTCATCGTCGCCGGCGCGCACCGAAAAGCGCGTCCCCAGCGCCTCCACGCAGCCCTGGGCCACGGCTACGCGGAAAGGCCGGTATGCCGATCCCCGCTCATGCCCGGTGGTCACCATGATCTCGCCGCGCAGCAAAAGCAGACGGCGCTCGTCTGCGCCGAAACGCAGGTCAAGCGCGGTCTCCGGCCCGAGCACGACGCGCGTACCGTCGGCAAGCTGCATCTCGCGGACTTCGCCACGACCGGTGGAGGCGTCCGCAAGCGTCTGCTGCCAGAGCGGCGTTTCGCTCGCGAGACGCATCGCGCCAGCCGCCACCACGCCGAAGCCCAGCATGCGCATCAGGGTGCGGCGCCTTGGCGAAGCGGGCTCCTGCGGCCGCGTCAGCACCTGGCGGGCGAGCTCGCCGGGCACGCTGCCCAGCTTGCCATCGATGCCCTGCAGACACTGCCAGGCCCGCTCGTGATCCGGATGCTCGGCGCGCCAGGCCGCACAGGCCGCGCGGTCCCGCTCACTCGCATCATCGGCCCACAGCCTGGCCATCCAGAGGGATGCCCGCTGCAGGATGGGCGCCGCCAGGGGCGCATCGGAACGGGCCTGACCCGCGGGTGTTGTCATGACTTCAGACTCCGCTGGCGGAAAAATCCTGCGAGGCCTGCCAGCAGGCCAGCAGGCCCGCCGCAATGTATTTCTCGACCGACGAGACCGAAACCTGCAACTGCGCCGCGATTTCGCGATAGCTCATGCCATCCAGCCGGCACATCAGCAGCGCGGCCCTCGCCCTGGGCGCCAGACGATGCAGGATCGCGTCAATCTCGATCAGGGTCTCGATCACGATCGCCCGCATTTCCTCCGAGGGCGCCTGCGCCTCCGGCAGCCGGGCAATGGCCTCCAGATAGCTGTTTTCGATCTCGCGCCGCCGCCAGAGATCGATCACCAGGCCCTTGGCCACCTGGGTCAGATGCCGGCGGGATTCATCGGCCTGCGGCACGCGTCCGGTAGAGAGAATGCGCAGATAGGTGTCATGCGCCAGATCGGCCGCATCGCCCGCATCGCCGAGTTTCTTGCGCAGCCAGCCGCGCAGCCAGCCGTGGTGCTCGGCATAGAGAAGGGCAATCTGGTCTTGCAGGGCATGCTCGATGGCGGACACGACGGGCTTTCTGCTAAAAATACACGAATGAGAATTATTATCATTTTAGAGCCGAAGCACGGGAAAACGCCAGCGCGAGACCCGAGTCGGCTCAGCGCGCCGTGATCAACATCACGGGTGCTCAACAGCGCAGGCGTGCGGCATCCGTCACGGCCCCGGCGCTCAGCGGGCGGATGCGGCGCGCAGCATTCCGGCGGCCGACGTCGCCGCGCTGGACACTCCCGACCCCCGACCGCAGAATTGTCCGCTCGTTTTCCCGCAGGAACATCCATGCCGCTCGCCGACCTATGCAAACGCTACCTCGCCGCCCTCAACGACGGCGATCTCGATGCCGTCCTCGCGCTTTTCACGCCGGATGCGGGCGTAGTCTCGCCGCTCTATGGCGTGAAACCGGCCACGCAGTTCTACCGTGAGCTCTTCGCGGACACCTCACGCTCGCAAACCCGGCTGCTCAACGTCTTCCTGCCGCAGGACAACGCCCCCTCGGTCGCCCTGCACTTCCGGTATGACTGGACACTCGCCAATGGCCAGCCGGTGAGCTTCGAGTGCGTGGATGTGTTCGAGCTCGACACCGCTCGCACGCATTTCAGCAAGCTCACGATCATTTACGACACCGCACCGCTGCGCGCCGACTTCGCTGCCAGTCGCGCCGCCTCCGGCAACTGATAGCCGGGCGCTGCCGCCCGGGCAGCCTGCCGCAGCTGAAAGAGAAGCGGCAACAGAGCCATCAGGCAGCGCGCGCACGCCAGCAGATCGAACAGCATGACAGGGTGCTCCGGCCGGCTCAGGGCAGCACGCGCAGGCTGATGACCTTCAGCTTGCTCAGGCCCAGGGTTTTGGGAACGTATTTGCCATACACCTCCACCTTGCTGTCTGCGCCAACCGGCGGCAAGCCTTGCCAGTGCTTGTGATCGATATCGAGCCAGACCGAGCCGGTCGCATCCCTGAACTCGTAGAGCTCCTTGCCGACCTGGCGCAGGATCTGGCCTCGAAGCGTGACGATGCGGTCGAAGGGCAGGCTCGAGCGGATCTCGCTCACGCTGCTGGCTTCGCCTGCCGGCCCGACGAACTGCGCGCTGGCCGAGAGTGAGGCAGCCAGCAGCAAAGCGGCCAGGGTGAATGTCTGTGTCATGGTGATCTCCTTGTTTCGAATCGCCGGACCAGGCAGGACCGGCATGGAGATCATTCTGCGCGGCGTCATCTGAATGAAGCCTGAACGCGCCGGCACCTCGTTGCGCAGAGGCGGCCTCAGTTTCCGGCCGGGCGAGCCTCGGGCAGGATCACGGTGGCGCACAGGCCGCCCTGTGGCCGGTTGGCCAGATGCAGCTCGCCTTCATGCAGCTGGACGAGATCCTGCACGATGGCCAGGCCCAGCCCGCTGCCCGGCGTGTGTTCATCCAGACGCACGCCCCGCTCGCGTACCGCGTCGAGCTGCGCTTCGGCGATGCCGGGGCCGTCATCCTCGATCTGCAGCGTGAGCCAGCCCGGCCTGCCGCGGGCGAGCCCGATCCGGATTTCCGATCCAGCCCACTTCCAGGCGTTCTCCAGCAGATTGCCGAGGATTTCCTGCAGGTCCTGCTGCTCGCCGGCAAAGCGGAGCCCGGGCTCGGCACTGGTCAGCGTCACCTGTATCTGGCGCTCCGCAAACACCCGCTCGAACACCCGCAACAGGCCGGCAATGCAGGGCTCCACCCCGGTATGCCGGCCCGGCAGGCGGCGTGCGGCCGCCGCCCGCGAGCGCTGCATGTGCCAGTCCACATGGCGGCGGACCTGGCCCAGCTGCTCGCGCACGAGTTCGATATCCATCGGGTCCGCCCCACTCTGCGCACGCGCGGCCTCGTTCTCCAGCACCGCGAGCGGCGTCTTCAGCGCATGCGCGAGATTGCCGGCCTGGGTGCGCGCCCGCTCCACCACGCCGGCATTGGTCTGCAGCACATCGTTGAAGTCATCCACCAGCGGCTGCACCTCCTGCGGAAACAGCCCCTCCAGCCGCTCGGCGCTGCCTTCGCGCAATCGCCTCAGGCCACGTTGCAACTCCTGCAGGGGTCGCAGGCCGACGCCCACCTGAGCCAGGCCGGCAAGTGCCAGCACCACGAAGAGCAAGCCCAGCACCCAAGCCAAGGCCATACCAAAGCGATGCGTCGCGTCCAGATTGAAGCGCAGGTCGCCCGCCAGCATCAGGCGGTAATGCATGCCGGGCGCGTCCGCCCAGCTCACCACGCGCTGCAGCAGCAGCAGCGATTCGCCCGCCGGCCCTCTGGCGCCGGCCACGCGCAGGCGCCCGGCATCGGATGCTTCCGCAAGCGTGTCCGGCTCGGGCGCGAGTTCGCTGTCCCACAGCGAGCGCGATCGCAGCACCGCAATCTGCGCCTCCCCGTGCTCCGGCAGCGCATCGACCTGCCAGTACAGGCCGGAATACGGCTTGAGCAGGCGCGGGTCCAGCATGGCATTGGCATCGACACGCAGCCGCCCGCCGGCATCGAAATCCAGCTCGGTGACCAGCTGGTCGAGCTGGCGTTCAAGCGCTGCCTGGAACTGCCCGACGACATGCTCCTTGAAGAGTTTCGTCAGCATCACGCCACTCACCAGCAGGGCCAGCGCAATGCCGGCTACGCTGCCCCACAGCAGGCGCACCCGCAATGAGCGCGGCAAGGCATTGGCGCCGGTGAGCGCGGCCCCTTTCTCAGGTTTCATCGGCAGCCATCCGGTAGCCCAGACCGCGTACGGTCTGGATGACGCTGGAATCGGTCTTGCGCCGCAGGCGGCCGACGAAGACTTCGATCGTGTTGGAATCCCGGTCGAAATCCTGTGCGTAGATGTGCTCGATGAGTTCGGCGCGTCTGACGAGCACGCCGGGCCGATGCATCAGGTAGGCCAGCAGCTTGTATTCATGGCTGGTCAGGCTGACGGCTTGGCCACGGAAGCTCACCTCGCCGCTGCGTGTATCCAGGCTCAGCTCGCCACAGCGGATCAGCGAAGAGGCCATGCCGGCACTGCGCCGGATCAGCGCCCGCAGGCGGGCGAGCAATTCCGGCGGCTGGAAGGGTTTGGCGAGGTAGTCGTCCGCGCCCGCATCGATACCGATGACCTTCTCGTGCCAGCTGCCACGCGCGGTCAGCACCAGCACCGGAACCACCACCCCGGCGTCACGCCAGCGCTTGAGCACGCTCAAGCCATCGAGCTTCGGCAGGCCCAGGTCGAGCACCACCGCGTCGAAGGCTTCGGTGCTGCCGCGATGGTGCGCATCGATGCCGTCACGCGAAATCTCGGCGACATAGCCGGCATCACTCAGCTGCGCGGCCAGCTGCTGCCCCAGCAGGACGTCATCCTCCGCTACCAGTATGCGCATGGCGTATCTCCTTCAGTCCTTGTAACCCTTGTTCTTGAGTTTCAGGATCTCGCCACTGGCCGCGTCAAGCTCCAGCTTGAGAATCTGCCCGTCGGAACGGATCGCCTTGATCTCGTAGATCATCCGCATCTGCCCCGTGTCCTTCTCCGGATGCAGCCGGGCCTCTAGGATCCGGCAATCCATGTGCGCCGAGAGATGCGCCTGCAGGCGCGCATAGGACATCGCCTGACCGGACTGCAGGGCGGCGCGGGCGCTGTCCTGATCCCGATCCGGCTCGCCTGCCAGCGCAGCCGCGGCCGACAGAAGAAGCAGGCCGCAAGAGAGCAGGCGGCAGAAACTGCGAAGACACATGAGGGATCCAATCCGTTTTTGCCCGGCCCGCACCGGCAGGCCGCTCCTGAACCGGCGGCAGGGACCGCGATGCTGCCAGCCTCAAGCTGAACGCTGAATGAACAGAAGTACAGAAAGGAAAAACCCCGACGGTCCTGCGACCGGCGGGGTGCTGCGAGGTCCGGCCCGCCGGGATCAGGCGGCGGCGCGATCGAGCTCGATGGCGGGATACTCGCCATAGCCTTCCGGCCAGGGCGTGAGCACCTCGAAACCGTCGTCGGTCACCAGCACCATGTGCTCCCACTGGGCGGACAGCGAGCGGTCACGCGTGACGACCGTCCAGCCATCCGGCAGTTGCGTGGAGGCGGCCTTGCCGGCGTTGATCATCGGCTCGATGGTGAAGATCATGCCGGGCTGCAGCACCAGCCCCTCGCCCGGGCGGCCATAGTGCAGCACCTGCGGCTCGTCGTGATAGACCGTGCCGATACCGTGGCCGCAATACTCGCGCACCACGCTGAAACCCTCGCGATGCGCCACCGTCTGGATCGCGTGACCCACGTCACCCAGGGTCGCACCGGGGCGCACCGCGCGGATGCCGGCCCGCATCGCCTCATAGGTGGTCTTCACCAGGCGCTTCGCAAGAATGCTCGGCTGGCCCACGCAGTACATGCGGCTCGTGTCGCCAAACCAGCCATCCTTGATGAGGGCCACATCGATATTCACGATGTCGCCGTCACGCAGCTTCTTGTCGGACGGAATGCCGTGACAGATCACATGATTGACCGACGCGCAGATGGTCTTGGGATAGCCGTGATAACCGATGTTGGCCGGGATCGCCTGGAGTTCGTTCACGATGTAATCGTGGCAGAGACGATCAAGCTCATCGGTCGTCACTCCCGCCTTCACATGCGGCGTGATCATTTCGAGGATGCGGGCTGCGAGCCTGCCGGCCTTGCGCGCCATCTCGATTTCGGCGGGCATGCGGATCGTGACCTGCTTGCGTGCGTTCATGCGGCCCCCCGGTTCAGTGCGGGATCGAGCATGGCGTCATGCGCGGCCTGTTGCTCGGCCTGGATAAGCAGCTGGCAGATCTCGGCGTAGTTCATCTGCGGATTGAGTTCGGCCATCATGCCGACACGCAGCCAGTGCTCGGCCTGGGCGTTGATCGAGCGGCTCAACGCACCGCTGCTGAGGCGCAGATTCTCATGCATCTGCTCCGAAATCCTGACAATGCCCATGGCAATGCTCCGGTATATGGTTTGTATATGGAGCGTATATTACCAAGTCAGCGCCCGGGAAGCGAGCCATCCGGCATCAGGCCGCCACGCGCGCCGAGAACACGCGGGGCAGGTTCTGCTCGATCCAGTCGGTCAGGGCTTCCACACGCAGGGCGACTTCCTCGCCGGTCTGTGTGAGCCGGTATTCCACATGCGGCGGCACCACCGGGTAGGCGATGCGTTCCACAAAACCGTCGGACTCCAGCGTCTGCAGGGTCTGCGCGAGCATCTTCTCGCTGATGCCGCCCACCTTGCGCCGCAGTTCGCTGAAGCGGAAGGTTCCGCCCCGCAAGCCGAGCAGCAGCAAGACTCCCCACCGGCTCGTAACATGATTGAGCACCTCGCGGGAGGGGCACTTCTCGGCAAACACATTGCCCTTGTTGGCATCGCTGCGCAGGAACTCGCCAAGCGTCAGCGGTGCCGGACCGGATTCAGTCATCGCACTAACCTTTTTGTATGTACTTACTTTTCGTAAGCGTTGGCGATAGTGTGCCACTTCCTCATCACGAACAACAGATGGAGCACTCCTCATGATCGTCATCACCGGCGCCTCCGGCCAGCTCGGCCGCCTCGTCATCGAAGCCCTGCTGAAGAAACTGCCCGCCAGCGAGATCGTTGCGGCTGTCCGCAAACCCGAATCAGTCGCCGACCTGGCCGCGCGAGGCGTCACTGTGCGCCTGGCCGACTACGACCGCCCCGATACCCTCACCAGCGCGTTTGCCGGTGCGGACAAGCTGCTGCTGATCTCGGCCAACGAAGTGGGCCGCCGCCTGCCCCAGCACGCGGCCGTGATCGATGCGGCGCGCGCGGCCGGCGTCAAGCTGCTGGCCTACACCAGCCTGCTGCATGCGGACCACTCCCCGCTCGGGCTGGCTGCCGAGCACAAGGCGACCGAAGCGCTGATCCGCGCGTCGGGCCTGCCCTTCGTGCTGCTGCGCAATGGCTGGTACACCGAAAACTATCTGGCCAGCCTGCCGGTAGCGCTGGCCCATGGGGCGGTGCTCGGCAGCGCGGGTGAGGGCCGGATCGCATCGGCAAGTCGCCGCGATTACGCCGATGCGGCCGCCGCCGTGCTCAGCAGCGACGGCCACGCCGGCAAGATCTACGAACTGGCCGGAGACGAGAGCTACACCCTGAGCGAGTTTGCGGCCACCCTCGCCCGCGCCAGCGGCAAGGCCGTGGCGTACCGCGATCTGCCCCAGGCCGAGTATGCCGGTGCCCTGCTCGCGGCCGGCCTGCCCGCACCGTTTGCGGAGCTGATCGCCGATTCCGACGCCGGCGCAGCCCGGGGCGCACTGTTTGACGCCAGCCACACCCTCAGCCGCCTCATCGGGCGTACCACCACGCCGCTTGCCGTGCTGGTCGAACAGAGCCTGAAGCAGGCCTGATGCCGTGCACGGGCGGCGCCTGCACAAACGCCGCCCGTGCTCGACCAATGGACGTATCAAATTGTGTGTCCTGGCCTCAGTGAGTCCGGATGGCTGCCGTAATCAGAGCTATTGCCAAAACGCGATCGTCCGCGTCCGGTGCAGCCATCAGCGCTCAAGGGAGGATCAGACATGTTTTTCAGCCGGAACAAGTCCGAGGTCGCATTGCAGGAAATGCGCGCGGAGCTTCAGCGCCTGCAGGATGTCAGCCGCGCGCTGGATCAGGCGGTCGCCGAGATCGAGTTCAGCCTCGACGGCCGGATCCTGCGCGTCAATCCCCTCTTCTGCCAGACCATGGGCTACGCCGAGCCGGAAGCGGTCGGCCAGCACCACCGGATGTTCTGCGACCCCGACTATGTGCACAGCGCGGAATACGACGCCTTCTGGCGCCGCCTCGGCATGGGCGAATCCTTCAGCGGAAAGTTCCGTCGCCTGCGCAAAAACGGCGAAACCGCCTGGCTCGAAGCCACGTATTTCCCGGTCAGAAACGGCGCGGGACAGATCAGCCATGTCATCAAGATCGCCAACGACATCACCGCCAGCGTGGAGGAAGCCAACCGTACGCGCGGCCTGATCGCAGCGATCAACCGCTCCAGTGCGGTGATCGAGTTCGACATGGACGGCAAGGTCCTCGAAGCCAACGCGGCCTTCCTAACAACGATGGGCTATGGCGCCGACGAAATCGTGGGCAAGCACCACCGCATGTTTTGCACGCCAGCCTTTGCCGCCAGCAATGAGTACGCCGAGCTCTGGCGAAAGCTCCGCAGCGGCGAATGCTTCACCGGGCTGATCGAGCGTGTCTCCCGCCAGGGGGAGCCGGTCTGGCTCGAAGCGAGCTACAACCCGGTGGTCGACGAAAACTGCCGCGCCTACCGTGTCGTGAAGATTGCCCGCGACGTGACCGCACGGGTGCTTCAGGCGCAGGCCGAGCGCGAAAGTGCCGAGCGGGCCAGCGAAGTCTCGCAGTCGGCCGAAACGCTCTCGGCCCGCGGCGAAATCGTGATCCGCGATGCAGTCCGCCAGATGGAAGAACTCTCCACCCGCATGAATGCGGCTTCAACCCAGGTGGCCGGACTCGGTCAGAAGACCAGCCAGATCACCTCCATCGTCAACACGATCAAGGAAATCGCCGACCAGACCAATCTGCTCGCTCTCAACGCCGCCATCGAAGCCGCGCGGGCCGGTGAATCGGGACGGGGCTTTGCGGTGGTGGCGGATGAAGTCCGCAAGCTGGCTGAGCGCACCGCCTTCTCGACCGCAGACATCTCGCGGATGATCACCGAGATCCAGGGCGAGACCCTTGCGGTGATCGGCAGCATGGACACCAGCCGGCAAGGCGTGGAGTCCGGCGTGCGGATGGTCTCCGAAGCCGGTGCCACCATCCGCCAGATCCATGACGACGCCTGCAAGGTGGTCGAAGTGGTCAGGCAGCTGAAAAGCGCCGCGCTGCAGTAGCGGCGGGCAAAAAAAAACCGGCGCTGGGCGCCGGCCGAGTCAGCCCGCCTGAGGCGGGCCGGGGGAGTGTTCTGGTGTTTCAGGCGGGCCAGGGCAGCCTGGCGCGCTTGTGCACCGCCATCGGCACCACGCCGTATTCGGCGTTCGTCACGTTGTCCATCATGCTGCTGGCGGCCACCTGAAGCTGGCGATGCTCGATGCGCGCACGCCGCTCCGCAATCAGTGCGGCGCGCGCATCGAAGGGCGCGTTCGGCAGCGGCAGCAGGCGGCCTGCGAGGAAGGCCCCTGTGTCGAGCAGATCGATGCGGCGCTCGGTGAGCTGCACCCAGAGCAGATCGCCATCGACCAGCGCGCCGATGCCACCGCCTTCATAGGCTTCAGGCACCATGTGACCGACACAGGCGCCCTTGGTCACACCCGAATAGCGACCATCGGTGATCATCATCGAGGTCTTCTCGATCACGCCGTGGTGGCGCAGGTTCTGGCTGGGGGTGAACATTTCCGGCATGCCAAAGGCCGTCGGTCCCTGTCCGGCGATAACCAGCGCAAACGCCAGGGTGCCGCGCTCGATCATGGTTCGCACGCTCTCGTCCTCCGGCGCGCCGTTGAAGCGGCGGATCGCGGCGAGCAACTCCGGCGTGAGGGCCGGCAATGCGGCGAGGCGATCGATCAGGTCGCTGGAGCGGAGTTCGTCGTTGCAGTCGATCTCGTTTTCGTAATAGCGCACCAGGAAGACGCGACCATTGAAGCGCTTGTAGGACTCGGTACTCATGCCCGCCACCTTCAGCGTGCAGGACGAGAAGAAATTACCCTGCATCACGTCGGTACCGGAAATCGCGCGGATCGGCTGGATGCGGATCACCGAGCGCTCCTGCGGCAGCTCGGGTGACACCGCGACCGGAATCGCGGCCACGCGCTCGCGCCAGGTCAGGCCAGCGACCGTCGGCGCATCCAGATCCATCGGCACACCCAGGTCTGCCAGCGCCTTGAAGAGGCTGGTCATGCCGTGATGCAAGCCGGCTGCGGCCTGCTGCGCCAGCACGAAGGTGTCGCGGCCTTCAGTGAGGCTGTGCGCGAAAATGTCGGGCACCGCATGCGCGTCGCGCACACGGGCGTAGTCATGCAGCGACACGTCGTAGCCCGCATGGCGCATCACGCAGGGCATGTGCAGCATCAGGTTGGAGGAGCTGCCGGTCGCGCCGTGAATGCGGATGGCATTGGCATAGTTCTTCTCGAGCAGGTTGCACACCGAATACTCGGGTTTGTTGAACATGCGGAAGAGCAGGTCCACATTGTGCCGGACCACGTCGGTGGTGGCCTCATCGGTCAGCAGTTCGGCCTCGGCCGGCACGAAGCCGAGCGCGGCAACCAGGGTGCGCGAAGAGTTGCCGGTGCCGTTGAAGGCACAGATGCCGCCCTTGTCGTCACAGGTCGCGGCCGCGAGTTCATTGAGGATCTGCTCGCGCTCGGCCAGGCCGATCAGGCCCTTTTCCTCGGCGCGCATGAGCTGGCCGAGAAAGGCTTCGTCCGACGAGCACTGCAGGATGTAATGGCAGTTCTCCTCGATGTCTTCGGCGAGTTGGCGGTCGCCGGCGGCAATCGCGGCGTCCTGGATGGCCTGCAGTTTCTGGCGGGTGCGCTTCGGAATGCTGCCGCCCTTGAGCACATGCGCCGGCACGAAGATGGACCACACCGGCGCGCTGCCGCGTTCGGGCTGGCGACGTGCGCGGTCAGCCGCGGCGAGGCCGGAAAGAATGCCGGTCGGCGTCTTGTCGCAGCCCGAAATCACATAGGCCGCGTGATAGCTGTGGCCTTCGAAATTGATGTTCACCGCGGTCGCGGTGTGATTGCGTGAAGCCAGCGAATAGCTCTGGCCGATGTTGCTCTGCGCGGTGCCATCACAGATCACCGGGATGCCGAAGGTGAAGGGCACGCCGCCGTTCTGCCAGATGCGGGCGGCCGCGCGCAGGCTGTGCTCGTGATCGAAGAGGTGGGCCGGGTGATCCGGCGAGCCCTGGATGATCACCACCCGCGGCCGGTTGCTGGCCAGGCGCTCGACGATCACATCCAGCCCGTAGTCGCCCAGCCCGGCGAAATCCGCTTCGTCCGCGAGCAGGTCGTCGGCCCGGCGCAGCAGCGCGCGCACCGTGATCGGCTCGTTGGCCAGCCCCTGGATGCATTCGCGAAAGGGGTTGTAGCGCTCTTCGATCCGCAGGCCGGCAAATTCTGGATTCATCACTTCAGGCGTCGTCATGGCACATCCGCTTGCAAGACAGCCAGAGCAGAGGTGCTCCGGTACTGCTGTTCGAGTCGATTGTAGTACAACAGCAACACATTCGACGTATGGTGGAAATCACTTATAGGGTCATAACAATTCTTTGTTCTACAGTTCAGCCCGTACCGAGCGGACCGCCCGATCCGCCGCCCGGTGATCAGAAGGAGAACTGTCTTGAAAATCCCGACCCCGCGCCTCGAAACAGCCATCGAATGGCTGATGGCCCTGGCGCTCGCCGTGATGGTGGTCGCTATCGGCGCCAACGTCGTCCTGCGCTATGTGTTCAGCACCGGCCTGCCGGCCGCGGAAGAAATCTCGCGCCTGATGTTCGTCTGGCTCATCTTCTTGGGCGCCATCCTGTCGCTCAAAAGCGGCGCACACCTGGGCATGGAAATGTTCCAGGCGCTCCTGCCGCGCAATCTGCGGCGCGCCTGTGCCGTGCTGAGCCATGTGCTGATGCTGTATGTACTGTGGCTCTTTCTCGAAGGCAGCTGGAGCCAGACGCTCATCGGCCTCGAGACCTATTCGACCGTCATGAGATTCCCGACCGCCCTGATGGCGAGCAGCGGCCTGCTCTGCGCGGCCTCGATGATTCCGATCGTCGCGATGAACCTCTGGCGCATCCTGCGCAATCACCCCGAAGCCCGGATCCCCGGCGAACCGAAGCCCGCCCAAGCCGGGTCTGCACACAAGAACTGAGGACGCCTGATCATGACGCTTGCCGTATTTCTCGGCTCCCTGCTCATCCTGATGCTGCTGGGCATGCCAATCGCATTTGCGCTGATGCTCACCGGTGTCGCGCTGATGTTCCACCTGGATTTCTTCGATGCCCAGCTCGTCGCGCAGAACCTGCTCTCGGGTGCCGACAGCTTCCCGCTGATGGCCGTACCCTTCTTCATTCTCGCCGGCGAGCTGATGAATGCCGGTGGCATTTCACGGCGGATCATCGATCTGGCCGTCAGCCTGGTGGGCCACATTCGTGGCGGCCTGGGTTACGTGACCATCGGCGCCGCCGTGCTGCTCGCCAGCCTCTCCGGCTCGGCGATTGCCGATACGGCGGCACTCGCCACCCTGCTCGTGCCGATGATGCGCGACCACGGCTATCCGGTGCCGCGCTCGGCCGGTCTGATCGCCTCGGGCGGCATCATCGGCCCGATCATTCCGCCCTCGATGCCCTTCATCATCTTCGGCGTTACCACCAATACCTCGATCACCAGCCTCTTCCTCGCCGGCATCGTGCCGGGCCTGCTGATGGGGCTGGGGCTCGTGTTCGTCTGGTGGTATCTCGCCCACGACATGGAAGTCACGCCGCAACCGCGCCGCAGCTGGGGCGAGCGCGGCCAG
Source organism: Uliginosibacterium paludis (assembly GCF_039631355.1). Taxonomy (NCBI): domain Bacteria; kingdom Pseudomonadati; phylum Pseudomonadota; class Betaproteobacteria; order Rhodocyclales; family Zoogloeaceae; genus Uliginosibacterium; species Uliginosibacterium paludis. The sequence goes on from NZ_JBDIVF010000004.1 coordinate 98,346, forward strand.
GCGGTGGTCAAGGGCGTGTGGGCGCTGATGCTGCCGGTGATCATCCTGGGGGGGCTGCGCGGCGGCTTCTTCACCCCGACCGAAGCGGCGGTCGTGGCTGCGGCCTATTCGATGTTCGTCGCGATGGTGATCTATCGCGAGGTGAATGCCCGTCAGCTGGTGCGCCTGCTCGTCGATGCCGCCCGCACCACCAGTACGGTGATGTTCCTCTGTGCCGGCGCGCTGGTGTCCTCCTACATGGTCACGCTGGCCGATCTGCCACAACAGGTCACCGAGTTCCTCGGCCCGATGATGAACGATCCGCGCCTGCTGATGGCCGCGATCATGCTGCTCCTGCTGGCTGTCGGCACGGTGATGGATCTCACGCCGACCATCCTTGTGATGGGCCCGGTACTGATGCCGATCGCGATGAAGGCCGGCATCGACCAGACCTACTTCGGGATCATGTTCGTGCTCGTCGGCACGCTGGGCCTGATCCATCCGCCGGTCTGTACGGTGCTCAACGTGGTCTGCGGTGTGGCGAAGATCTCGCTCGAAAGCGCGACCAAGGGCATCTGGCCGTTCCTGTTGCTCTACATCGTGCTGCTTGCGCTGTTTGTTGCATTCCCCGGGATCATCACCGTTCCGATGACCTGGTATCGCTGAACCATCCACAACGGAGGAGACATGAAACTCATCATCAAATCACTGGCCCTCGGCCTCGCCATTGCCGGCACGCTCAGCGCGGCTCAGGCTGCGGACTTCAAGCCGCGCATGGTCCGCTTCGGCTACGGTCTGGCGGAAGACAGCAACCAGGGCCGCGCGGTGCGCTTCTTTGCCGAGGAGCTCAACAAGGCTTCCGGCGGCAAGTGGAAGGTCAAGACCTTCGGTGCCGCCAGCCTGGGCAGCGACCCGCAGATGCAGAACGCGCTGATCGGTGGCGCGCAGGAAATCATGGTGGGCTCGACCGCCACCCTGGTCGGCATCGTGAGTGACTTCGGCGTGTATGACCTGCCCTTCGTGTTCAACAGCGAGAAGGAAGCCGACACCGTGCTCGACGGCCCCTTCGGCCAGAAGATGATGGACAAGCTCCAGGGCAAGGGCATGGTCGGCCTGACCTATTGGGAAAACGGTTTCCGCAACCTCACGAACTCCAAGCGCCCGGTCAACAAGATGGAAGACATGGCCGGCATCAAGCTGCGCGTGATGCAGAACCCGGTCTATATCGACATGTTCAAGGGCTTCGGTGCCAACGCCGTGCCGCTGGCTTTCTCCGAACTCTTCGCGGCGCTGGAAACCGGTGCGGTGGATGGCCAGGAGAACCCGGTGACGACGATCGACTCGTCCAAGTTCTACGAAGTGCAGAAGTATCTGACCATGACACGTCACGTCTACAGCCCCTGGATCGTGACCGCCTCCAAGCGCTGGTATGACGGCCTGACCGCCGACGAGAAGGCCGCGCTGCAGAAGGCCGCGATTGCCTCGCGCGACTTCGAGCGCCGTGACAGCCGCGCTGCCTCAGAGAAGTCGATGGAGGTGCTCAAGCAGAAGGGCATGCAGATCAACAGCATGAGTGACGCCGAGCTCAATCGCATGCGTGCCACGACCAAGCCTGCTGTCGACAAGTTCGCCGCCATGCCCGGCCATGCCGAAGTCGTGAAGGAACTGGACGCCGAACTCGCCAAGCTGCGCAAGTAAGCCCGCCCGCGGGCGGGATGCGGCACGTGCCGCGCCCTGCCCGCCTCCAGCCTGATAGCATTCCGGACATCACCGCCGCAGACAGGATCCGACGTGACCCCGACCATGACGAAAACCGACCGACTGATTCACGCCTTCGGGCGCGATATCGTGCAGGGCGTTTTTCCGCCGGGAGCCCTGCCCTCGGAAGCCGATCTGTGCGAGCGCTATGACACCTCGCGCAACGTGATGCGTGAAGTCATCAAGGTGCTCGCCACCAAGCGCATCATCGATGCACAGCGCTATCGCGGCCTGTATGTGATGCCGCGGGCCGAATGGAATTACCTCGATGCCGATGTACTGGCCTGGGCACTAGAAAATGACAAGGACCCGGCACTGATCGCCTCGCTGATCGAAGTGCGCAGCCTCATCGAGCCGGCCATCTCGCGCTGGGCCGCCGAGCGCGCCACCTCGATCGATCTGGTCGCCATCGAATCCGCGCTCAACGGCATGCGCAGCCATACCGATGACCGCGATGCGTTCATGGAAGCGGATATCGCTTTCCACCGCGCCATCGTGCGCGCCACCCACAACTTCGTGATCCTGCAACTCGCTGACGCGATCAGCGCCCTGCAGCGCGCGATCTTCGACCACACCTACCTTGCCGAACCGGGCCACATGGCGCTCACGGTCAAGGAACACAGCGATCTCTACGAAATGATCCGCTGCAAGAATCCCGCCGTCGCCGAAGAACTTGCCCACGGCATGATCACGCGCACGGCCAGCCGCGCCCATACCCGGATGGATGGCACCAGCTGAGGCAGAGCTGCTAGGCTCTCGTGTTTTCTCCTGCACGAGCGCCTCTGCCCATGAATCCGATTCCCGGAAATTTCGACGAGATCGTCCGCAGCCGGCGGTCGATCCGGCGCTTCCTGCCCGACCCGGTCGACCGCGGCACCCTGCTCACAATGCTGGATCTCGCCGCCCGCGCCCCCAGCGGCGTGAACACCCAGCCCTGGCAGGTCCACGTGCTGACCGGCGAATCAAAAACGGCCCTGAGCAGGGCTATCCTCGCCGAATACGCGCAGCCTACTTTCGAGCACAAGGGCGAATACGACTACTACCCGGCGAGCTGGGTCGAGCCCTATCTGAGCCGGCGGCGGCACACCGGTTTCGGGCTCTACTCCCTGCTCGGCATCGAGAAAAAGGACACCCTCCGGATGCGCGAGCAATGGGCGCGCAACTACCTCTTCTTCGACGCGCCGGTCGGCCTGATCTTTACGATCGACAAGGGCCTGGGCCAGGGCAGCCTGATCGACTATGGCGGCTTCCTGCAGACGCTGATGCTGGCGGCTCGCGCCGAAGGCCTGCACACCTGCGTGCAGGCCGCCTTCTGCGAATATCACCCGATCGTGAGAGCACAGCTGGAGATTCCGGACTCGCAGAAAATCGTCTGTGGCATGTCATTGGGATACGCTGATCCGGCAGCCCCCGAGAACACCCTGGATCTGCCGCGGATTCCGGCGACCGATTTCACCCGCTTCCACGACTGAAACCGATCGCCAAAAAAAAAGGGGCTGCCGCAGCAGCCCCTTTGCTTTCGCCTGAATGCCTCAGGGCGCCGGCTTCCAGCCGATAGCCGAGAACACCGCCTCACGTGTGGCATAGGGCGCGGCTTCCGCTTCGCTCAGGCTGTGGGCAGCCTTCACCCGCTCGCTCAGGGCCAGCGGCTCGCCGCTCAGCGTGCGGCTGCCGAATTCGCGCCAGCCCGCCTTGCCATCGGCCTTGGCCGGATTCGGGATCGGGCTCATCCACCAGCCTTCGGGCGAGATGTGCTTGTCCATGCGGCTGTTCACGTAGATGACGTTGTCAAAATAGCGCGGGCTGCCGGCACTGCGGGCCAGCACCGTGGCGCCATCCGGCACGCCGTCTTCACGCGTCAGGCGGCTGTTGAGGAAGACATAGCCCTTGTCATCCGCCGACTCGACCCGCGCCTGCACCAGATAACCGCCCTTGCTCGCATCGGTCGAATCCACCACGGTGCGGATTTCGCTGTTCTCGAACAGCGCGGCCTTGGAAGAGCCCCAGATGAAATCCACATCGCCGGCCACCAGCGTGTTGTAGAACCAGCTGTAGCCATTGAGCTGCAGGGTATCCTGACGGCTGATGAAGTTGGCATTCTTCGCGATCAGGCGTTCCTTGTCGGCAGCGAAATAGATCGTCTCGGCCTGACCGTTCACGCCCACCTTCTTCAGGTGCGAATTCTTCAGCGTCAGGTTTTCGATGGTCAGGAGATCCGAATCCGCCACCGCGAACACCGCCCGACCGCCACGATTCGTGACGGCCTGCTCCTTGATGCCGGCGGCAAGGCCGGAATTCAGGGCTTCGTAGTTGGCAAACTGGATCAGGGTGCCGTCACGGCTTTCCCCCTGCAAGGTGACATTGTTCTTGCCGCGCAGGAAGAGCAGTTCCTCGTAGGTGCCGTTCTTCACCTTGATCGTGACGGGCGTCTCCTTCGACAGGGACTTCATCACGTGTTCAAGCGCACCCTGCACACTGCGGAAATCTGCCTTGACACCGTCATCGTCTACGGTGAGCGTGGTCAGCGTCTTCGCCGGAGCAGGCCGGGTGCTGAAGGTCCAGCCAGCAGCCTTGCCGAGTCCTTCGAAAGGCTTGCCGGCAAGCCTGGCATCCTTCAACAGCGGGGCCGAAACCGCAACATAGTAGTGTTCGCCCCAGGCGAGCTTGCCCTGGTGCGGCCTCACGACAAGCGTCGTGCCCTCGAAGCGCATCAGCGGCATGTTCACACCACGATAGAAACCGTCGGCCGAGGGGCCGTAGATGTTGGTTTCATTCTTCGGGCGGATCACGTCGACCAGCGTGTCGTCGCTCGCGCGAAAGATGCGGACCGAACCGATGCCGCTGAAGACGGGAGCGGTATCGAATCTGAGGGACAGTTCGCCATCAGCATAGGCCGCCTTGCTGCCAGCCGCCGGCTGGGTGAGGGCTGCCAGAGAACCGTAGGTATTGCTGGCCATGACAAATGCGGGCTCGATACTGGCCTTGATCTGTTTGGTCTTGGCAGGATTGGCGCCACTGGTGAAGGTGATGGTGGCTGACCCCGCGCCCAGCGCCTCAAGCACGCTGCGCTTGCCGTCCTGCTTCACGCTCACCACGGCAGGATTGCTCGACACCACCGAATAGACATCCGGCGAGCCATCGGACTTCGTGGCCGAGACATTCACTTCGAGCGGCTTGCCACCTGCCTCGGAAGTCCATTCCTCATCCTGATCGAGGGACAGGAGGACCGGCTTCACATCGGCACTGCCGACCTGGATGTCGTCAATCGCGAAGGAGCGGTTGTCGAGCCACATACCGATCCTGCCGGCCGAGGTGATCGACGGATCGCTGAAGCTGCCGGCAAAGTCATCATCGATGTAGAAGTTGAGCTCACTGCCCTTCATCTCCATGCGCAGCTTGTACCACTGATCGTTCACGATGGTTCGCGCGGAAAACTGACGGGCGCGCAGCCATTTGCCGCCATTGGCCTTGTGAAACTCCAGCTTGGAACTTGCGCCGTTCTGCACGTTGAGACAGCCGCCGTACCAGTTGTTCACATCCTGCACACGCCCCAGCAGGCAGACGAACTTGTTGGAAGTCTGGTTGTTGATCGGCTTGATGCGGGCTTCCACGTAATAGTCTGCAGTCTTCCTCGCCGCCACAGCGGAGAAGGCTTCGTCGCGCAGGATGGCGACCACGCCACGGCTCTTGCCGGCGTCATAACGCAGCACCTTGCTGCTGCCGTCCTGGATGATCTCGGCCTTGCCATCGGCATTGCCGATGGTGGCGCCGGCACCGCCGGGAAGAAGATTCCAGCGGCCGAGTCCGTTCTCGAAGTCTTCACAGAACCAGATGCCTGGCGCGCACGCTCCGGCGGCAACCGGTGTCACCGATACGGCAGCGCCTGCCGGACCAGGCTGCCTGGAGGAACTGAACACCGAACAGGCCCCCAGTGCTCCCATACCGAGCAACGCGGCCAGTCGCCACGTACTCCTGCGGATAATCATGCTCTTCTCCCGTGTGTGATCTGCCGGAAATATGTGACCGGTATCTGGCGCGGGAGCTTAGCACTTCCCCGCATACCCGAAACGAAGCTGTTGCGACAGGGCGACGCAGGTCAGCAAAAAGGGGAAGCCGAAGCTTCCCCTTTTCCCATCAACTGCACTCGGCACTCAAGGCTGAGGATTCCAGCCCGCACCACTGTTGAAGGCGGCGAAGATCTTGTCGCGCGAGAGGAAATCCTGCGCTTCCGTCGTACTGAGCTGATAGCCGCCGACGCGCTTCGTCACATCGACCGCAGCACCCGCAACCGTACGGCTGTTGTACTCGCGCCAGCCGCTGGCCGCCGTCGACGTGCCGGGGTTCGACACCGGCTGGCCGGCAAGGTTGTAGGCCCAGCCTTCCGGCAGTACGTGGTCTCCCATCGTGGTGTTGATGAAGGCGATGTTGTCGAAGTAGCTTGAGCTGCCGCCACTGCGGGCCAGATACACGCCGGTGGGCGCCGGCGCGCCACCGGGGCCGCGGCCGCTGGTCAGCCTGCTGTTGAGGAACACGAAGCCCTTGTCGGTCGCATTCAGCGTGCGCGCCTGCAGCACATAGCCGACGCTGGAGCACATGGTGTCGCCCACCGAGCGGATCTCGCTGTTCTCGAACAGGGCGACGCGGTTGTTGCCCCAGATGAAGTCGACGTTGCCGGAGATCAGGGTGTTGTAGAACCAGCTGTAGCCCTTCACCTGGATCGTGTCCTGCTCGCTGTGGAACTCGGCATTCTTCGCGATCAGGCGATGGTTGCCGGTTGTGGTATTGAAATAGATCACCTCGGCCTGGCTGGACGCCGGTGCGCGCAGCCAGGTGTTCTTCAGCGTCAGGGTGTCGAAGGTGAGCAGGTCTGAATCCTCGACCAGGATCACCGCACGGCCACCATTGCTGGTCGAAATGCCCGACGCGCTGGCGCCCGAGCCTCCGTTCAGCGCTTCGGCGTTGGCGTACTGGATGATCGTGCCGGTGCGGCTCTCGCCCTTGATGGTCAGGTTGTTCTGGCCACGAATGAAGAGCATTTCCTGATAGGTGCCGTCCTTGACGTTGATCGTCTTGGCCGTATCAGCAGCCGTGTTCTTCATCAGGTAGTTGAGCGCGCCCTGCACCGAGCGGAAATCCGCCACGCCATCGTCATCAACGGTGAGCGTCGTCAGCGTGGTAGCGGGGGCGGCCTTGGTGGTGAAGCTCCAGCCCGCAGCCTTGCCGATGCCGTCGAACGTGGTGCCGGCCAGCGTGCCGCTGACAGCATCCTTGGCCACGCCCACGTAATACGAAGTCCCGTAGGCGAGATTGGCCTGATGCGGCGCGATCACCAGCTTGTTGCCTTCCACCCAGGCACCCTTGCGGCTCACGCCACGCGAGTAGGTCGAAAAGCCGGCGCCAATCGCTTCCACGTCCCCGGCAATCTTGATCGTGTCGACCAGGCTGTCGTCGCTCGTCTTGAAGATGCGGATCGAGCCGTTCGTGCCCAGTACCGGCGCGGCGTCAAAAGTCAGCGTCAGCTTGCCGTCCACGTAGGCGGCCGCTTCGCCCACTGCCGGCGAAACCTTGCCCGCAAGGTTGTAGACCGTGCTCGAATGCGTGAAGCCTTCCGCGACGGTGGCAGTGATCACGCGCGTCACGCTGCTGTCCGAACCGCTGGTGAAAGTGATCCGGGCAGAACCGGCCTTGAGCGGCGTGAGCGTCACCGTGCCGGCGCTCACCGACACACTGACCACACTCGAATCGCTGGAAGCAACGGTGAAAGTGTCCGCCGTCACGCCATCATTCTTCAGCGCCGTCACGCTCACCACATAGGCCGGGTCACCGGCTTCCGGGGTATAGGTCAGCGTGGAGGGGCTGAGCACCAGTGCCACCGGCTTGACGGCGGGGTCGCCGACGCGGATGTCGTCGATCAGGAAGGACTTGTTGGCCGTCCACAGACCGATCTTGCCGCTGGCGAAGGCCGTGTCGCTCACGGTACCGATTTTCTCGCCATCCAGATAGACCACCTGGCTGCCGCCAATCATCTCGTAGCGCACGGTGTACCACTGGCCATCATTCTGCCCCTGTGTGCCCATGATGATCGGCTTCTTCCCCTGCACCGTGCGGGTGATCGTCCCTGCCTTGCGGTAGCCGGCCTCCACCTGGGTGCTTGCCGAGGCGTTCTGCACGTTCAGACCACCGAAGTACCAGTTGTTGGCATCCTGATAGCGCCCGAGCAGATAGATCTGCTTGTTACCGGTCGTGCCATTGATCTGCGGCTTGATACGCGCCTCAACGTAATAATCGGCCTTGTTGCTCACTCCAGCCCACTGGCTGTCCTTGAGCAAGGCAATCAGGTTGTTGCTTGTCGTGCCCGCGGTGTACTGCAGCACCTTGTTGCCATCAGAGCCCGGCTCGTCCACCACCGCAAAGCTGGCGCCGGTTCCGGGCGTCAGATCCCATTTGTCAGCGGTACCGGACTGGAAGTCGTCACAGAACCAGGCATCTGCCGGACAAGCCAGGGGTTTCGCCGCAACAGTCGAGGACGACGATGAGGACGAAGACGAACTGCTCGCCGGCGGCGTGCAGACTTCGGGCACGACCGGCGTGCTGGAACTGGACGAAGAGGCCGCGCCTGAGCTCGAAGTGGTCGATGAGGTGCTGCTGCCCTGGGAACTCGATGAGACGGATGGCGCGCCATCGCCGCCACTCCCGGTTCCGCCGCCACCGCAGGCAGCCAGCACGCCTGCGGCGAGGAGCATGCTCCCCACCAGGGTATGTCTGTACGTTGAATGCATTATTGTCTCCTGTGCTTTTTATCTGATGAAGCTGATCACATGCGCCCAAGGCATTTGTGACCGGTATCACGCTAAGGAGACAAGCCGCCGGTTTCAAGTGGCAGCTGTATCCTGAGCAAAAACGGCTAAGGGAACGCCACATAAACACAACGTTTCCGTCGCCGGCGCGCAACAGCGCTTACCCAAGCGCTCCCGTCTGCGGTTTTTTTGCCGTCCAGAAACCGGGGCACTGCCTCATTTTTGAGCGATCCATCTTTTCTCCGTCGGCTCAGACACTTGCCAGCGCGGTCCGCCACTCATCCACAGGCTTCTCCACGATTGATGTGGATTCTCGAGGCAAAAAATCGCCGGGAACCGCACGGGAACAGGGTTTCAGGGCTTGACCCAGACGCGGCAACATGCGTACCCGGCACTTCCGGACGCATTCCAAGGTTTTGCGCCATTTTTGAGCAATCCGTCTTTTCCCCGTCCGCTCAGACACTTGCCAGCACTCTCCGCCACTCATCCACAGGCTTCTCCACGATTGATGTGGATTCTCAAGATCGGAAACCGCCGAAAACCGCACTGGAACAGGGTTTCAGGGCTTGACGCAGGCGCGGCAACATGCGTTCCCGGCGCCTCCGGACGCATTCCAAGGTTTTGCGCCATTTTTGAGCAATCCGTCTTTTCCCCGTCGGCTCAGACACTTGCAAGCACTCTCCGCCACTCATCCACAGGCTTCTCCACGATTGATGTGGATTCTCAAGATCGGAAACCGCCGAAAACCGCACTGGAACAGGGTTTCAGGGCTTGACGCAGGCGCGGCAACATGCGTTCCCGGCGCCTCCGGACGCATTCCAAGGTTTTGCGCCATTTTTGAGCAATCCGTCTTTTCCCCGTCGGCTCAGACACTTGCAAGCACTCTCCGCCACTCATCCACAGGCTTCTCCACGATTGATGTGGATTCTCAAGATCGGAAACCGCCGAAAACCGCACTAAAACAGGGTTTCAGGGCTTGACGCAGGCGCGGCAACATGCGTATCCGGCGCTTCCTGAGGCATTTCGAGGTTTTGCGCCTTTTTTGAGCAATCCGTCTTTTCCCCGTCGGCTCAGACACTTGCCGACTCTCTCCGCCACTCATCCACAGGCTTCTCCACGATTCGTGTGGAAGACGCGATACGGGCAAGCCGTGCCAACGGTAAAATCACTCCCCCGTTCTCATGACCAGCCCTCCATGCACAGCGAAATCGACGTCAGCGAAGAAGGAGGCGTTCGCTACCTCCATTTCGGCTCGGAATGGGTTCAGGGCGCGATGCGCATCCGTCGCCCGGTAGATCTGGAGCTTGAATACACACGCGAAATGATGAGCGGCCTGCTCTTGCGCAACGGCTTCACGACCGGCGCACGATGGCCCGGCCGCATCCTGCTGGTCGGGCTCGGCGCAGGTTCACTGACCAAGTTCTGCTACTGGAAGCTGCCCCAGGCCCGCGTCACCACGGTTGAAATCGACCCGGCCGTGCATGCTGCGGCAAGCTTCCACTTCAAGCTGCCGGCGGAAGATGAGCGGTTTTCAGTAGTCATTGAAGATGGCGCGGACTACATGCTGCGCAGCCGGCCGAAATTCGATCTCATCCTGATCGATGGCTACGATGCCGACGCGCGTGTCGGCCTGCTCGACAGCCTGCCCTTCTACCAGGCGTGCTGGGCCCGGCTGAAGGAAGGCGGCGTGCTGGCAACCAATCTGTTCGGCCGCTCGCGGCGGTATGCCGAGCCGCTCGAACGCCTCACCACGGCCTTTGAGGGGCGCAGCCTGGCGCTGCCCCCTTGCGAGAGTGGCAATGTAATTGCACTGGCCACGCGTGGCGGCCCCGTCACCCTTCCGCTGGGCGAACTGGAAGAGCGTGCCGCGCAGCTCAAGTCCGCGACCGGCCTCGACCTGCGCGGCACTGTTCGCCGCATCGCCGCTTCAGGTCTGCTCCACAGCGGTGCCCTGGTGCTCTGATCAGGGCTGACGCCGCCGGGCCTGATCCCGCTCCGCTTCAAGACGGATGCGATCGCGCTCCTGCTCGATGCGCCGGCGTTCGGCTTCGACCTCGGCGCGCTGCCGCATCACTTCCTCCTGCTGTCGCTGCTGGATCAGCCGCTGACGCTCCTGGTCCGCCTGCTGGCGGCGGGCGTCGTCATCCAGCTGACGCAGGCGGCGCGCCTGCTGATCGCGATCCGCATCACGACGGATCTGCTCGCGTTCTCGCTCGATGCGCCGCCGATCCGCATCGGCCTCGGCGCGCTGTCGCATGACTTCTTCCTGCTGCCGCTGCTGAATCAGCCGCTGGCGAGCCTGCTCGGCCTGCTGCCGGCGCGCTTCCTCATCGAGTTGCTGCATGCGGCGCTCCTGCTGGTCACGCTCGGCGTCCAGACGGATCTGCTCGCGTTCGCGCTCGATGCGCCGGCGGTCGGCTTCGACCCGCGCACGCTCGCGCATGACAGCTTCTTCCTGCGGCGACGCGGCGAACTGATCGCTCCAGGCAGCAGACGGTGCGCCCAAGAGCAGAAAGCTGCACAGCAGAAAGGAAGGAATGGGCAGACGGCTTGGCATCGAGGGCTCCAGAATCCGCGACAAAAACCGATTCAAGCATGGGGGGCGCGCCAACGCGAGCCCCCTCCGACGGGTCTGGTCGCTCCGGCACGACGAGCGCAGCTTGCCCGGCACGGCGGTTTCACCTAGAATCCGGGCCAAAGGGGAGTAGTTCCCGGCGCATTCCGCGCCGTTCGCCACATCGTCAATACGTTGCCCGCCCGAGTGCGGCATCCGGTGTGCCGGCAGGTTCAAGCCTGTGAACAAGACCTTTGCCCGCCAGCGGCAAGGTCAAGCTCCATCCTCCGGGACAAGGCCTGGCCGCTTGCGGTTCAGGCCTTAATCTTTTCCGGAGAGTTCAATGGAAACAATCGGCAACTGGTGGATGTGGACCGGCTTCGCGGTCTTCATCGTCGTCATGGTCGTGGCAGACCTCTACCTGCTGGGTGGTGGCCGGCAGTCACACAAGGTCAGCTTCAGGGAAGCTGCCGGCTGGTCGGCCGTCTGGGTCGCCATCTCGCTGTGCTTTGCCGGCGTGCTCTGGCTCTATCTCAACAGCACCGCCGGGGCGGAGGTCGCCAGTCTGAAAACGACCGAGTTCCTGACCGGCTACCTCATCGAGAAAGCCCTGGCCGTCGACAACGTCTTCGTCTGGCTGATGATCTTCACCTTCTTCGGCATTCCGGCGGAAATGCAGCGCCGCGTGCTGATCTACGGCATCCTGGGTGCCATCGTGCTGCGCACGATCCTGATCTTTGCGGGCGCCATCCTGATCGCGAAGTTCCACTGGATCCTGTATGTGTTCGGCGCTTTCCTGCTGGTCACCGGCATCAAGATGCTCATCTTTGCGGACTCCGAAAGCTCGCTTGACGACAATCCCCTGCTTCGCTGGATCCGCAGACATGTGCCGCTCACCGACGGGCTGCATGGTGAAGCCTTCTCGATCGTGGAAGCCGGCAAGCGCTGGTTCACGCCGCTCTTCGTGGTCCTGATGATGGTAGCGATCTCGGACGTAATCTTCGCGGTCGACAGCATCCCCGCCATCTTCGCGGTGACCACCGATCCCTTCATCGTGCTGACCTCCAACATCTTCGCGATCCTCGGCCTGCGCGCGATGTACTTCATGCTGGCAGGCTTTGCCGAGCGCTTCGCGCTGCTCAAGTACGCGCTGGCGCTGGTACTGGTCTTCATCGGTACGAAGATGCTGATCGTCGACTGGGTCAAGATCCCGATCTCGACCTCGCTGGGTGTGGTGGCAGCCATCATCACGACCGGCATGCTGGCCAGCCTCTGGTTCAGTCGCAAGCCCCGCTGAGGGCGGCTTGCAAGGGTGGGTTGCGTCGACGCAACCCACCTTGCTGTTCCCGTTCACAAACTGTTGCCCGCAATGGCACACTGCCTGCCCGCATGTCTATCAGGAAGCGGCAGGATGGCCACGAACATCGAAGCCTGCGCACGCCGGCTCAAGCGCCTGCGCAAGGTCGCAAACCACGTCGACGCGAATCTGGACAAATCCCTGTCGCTGGATGATCTGGCGGACATCGCCCATCTCTCGCGCTTTCATTTCGAGCGTGTCTTTGCGGACTATTCCGGCGAAACGCCTGTGGCCCGCGTCCGGCGATTGAGATTGGAAGTTGCACGCAGGCGGATCGAGGCCGGTCAGGCCGGCTCGATGCTCGATCTCGCTTTCGACAGCGGCTATGGCTCTGCAGAAGCCTTTTCGCGTGCGTTCAGCGCCTGTCATGGTCTGCCCCCCTCGCGCGTGCGCCCAAAGGAACGACAGCCCACCCCGATCCGCATCGAACGGATCGGCAGCGTGCCCATCCAGTTCGTGCCCTTCAAGGGGCAGCTGGGGAGCAGCATCGCGCCTTTCGACGAGCTGCGCGCCCACGCACTGATTGCCGGTATTCCACGTGAGCGGCGCAAGGGCTGGTGTGTACAGTTTTCGGGGGATCTCGGCAAAACGGCCGGCGAGGTCGAGCTTCAGGCCGCCCTGCTCTCCGAACGCCTCGGGCAGAAGGTGCCCGGACTGCATGAAGGCTATCTGCCCGCCGGGGACTACGCCGTACTGCGCGTCGAAGGCAGCTTCGCCGCACCCGACGAAGCAGAGCTCGCCTGCCGGGTCGAGCACGACACCGGACGCAGACTGCTCGCAGGTGCCCCGCGCCTGCGTTGTTTCAACAATGCGTGCTATCTGCCGGCCGACTTCGAGCGGCAGTTCGATCTTTACCTGCCGCTGTCGGCCTGACGGCCCACAAGCGCAATCGGTATCAAGCTGCGGCGGCCGGACTCCGGCATGCTCCAGTCAAGGTTTCAGCTGCGCCGGTTAGCGTACCGGTGCTTCCCGCTTCATCCAGGAGACAACATGAACAAGCGTTTCGCACTCCGTCTTTCCATCGTAGCCATGATTGGCGCTTCCCTGATCGGTTGCGCCAGCAACGCACCGGTTACCGGCAACACGGCTGCGCCGGTGGCAGCCCCTTCCGCCGCCGCACCGCTGGCCGGCGTGACCCTCAGTGGCGTGGTGGCTGACGCCGCCGGCAAGGCAAGCATCACCGTCATCGACGCCCAGGGCAAACGCAGGGTCCAGAACTCCGACGCCACAGGCCGCTACTCGCTCGCGGCAGACGGCCTCGTCGCACCGCTGCTGCTGGTTGCCGAAGCCGGCGGTCGTCAGTATGTCGCGCTGCTGGCGAGCCCCGCAGGCGCCACCACGGCCAACATCAACGCCCTGACCGACTATGTGGCCTCCGCCGTCGCCACTGGCGCCAAGCTCGATGGCCCTGTCAGCCTGATCGAGGCGGGCAAGGCCCCGGCAGTCAGCGCTGCCGAGCTCAAGGCAAAGAACGCACTGCTGCAGCCGCTGCTGGGCGCCGCACTGAAGGAAGCAGGCGTCACCGAAGCCGATTTCGACCCCGTCAGCAGCAAAGCGCCCGGGCTGGCCGCGGTGCTGGGCGTGGTCCGCCACAACCGGGGTTATCTGTCGAGCAAGGGCGTGCTCGGCGAAACCTCGCTGTTCGATTACAACTACCGTGAAATCACCTCGTTCAGCCCGCTGAACCTGGCTGCTGCGCAGGCTGAGCAGAAGACCATCCAGGCGCCCGGAACCACCCGCATTTTCGTGGCGGGCGACTCTACCGCCAGCAACTATGACGTGGAAGTGAAGCCGCGGATGGGTTGGGGCCAGATCTTCGATCGCCAGCTGAAGGATTCGTCGGTCAAGGTGGTGAACGTCGCCCAGTCGGGCCGCAGCTCGCGCAGCTTCATTACCGAAGGCTGGTTCGGCATGATCGAGCAGGAAATCCGCAAGGGTGACTATCTGCTCGTGCAGTTCGGCCACAACGACGAGAAGTGCGGCTACGAGCCGCCGCGCCCCGCGCCCGCCCGCGACGTGATCGACATTGCCAATCTCTGCACCTACCCGGGTGCTGCGGCAGGTGTTCCGGCAGAGATGTCGTTCCAGAAGACCCTGGAGAAGTACATCGCGATCGCCAGGAAGGTCGGCGCAACCCCGGTGCTGATCACCCCGGTCACGCGTCGCAGCTTCAAGGACGGCAAGATTGCCGAAACGACCCATACCTGGGGTCGCGGCAAGGTGCCGGGTGACTACTCGCAGACCATTCGCGACACGGCCAAGGCCAACAATGTCGCCCTGGTCGACCTCGATGCCAGGAGCATGGCCTTCTTCAGCTCGGTTGGCGAGGAAGCTTCGCTGAACTACTACCTCGCGGTCGATCCTGCCGTGTATCCGTACTACGCGAAGAACACCGGCTCGAAGACCAAGCCCGACAACACCCACTTCCAGGAAACCGGCGCGGAAGCCGTCGGCAAGCTGGTGGCTGCGGGGCTGAAGGAAGCGAAACTGCCGATCGCCGACAAGCTGAAGTAAGCGCTGCGCGATCCGCCAGGCCCGACCGGCAACGGTCGGGCCTTTTTGCGTCCGCATTGCTCCCGCCGGGGAGGATTTGCTAGCCTCGACGCTTTGCCGGATCCGCGCCTTCCCGATGTTTGCCCTTGCCGCGAAATGCACCCTCGGTGCAGCAGCCGTCCTGATCATCAGCCTGCTTTCACGCAGCAGGAACTTCTACATCGCGGGTCTGGTGCCGCTCTTCCCCACTTTTGCGCTGATCGCGCACTACATCGTGGGAAGCACCCGCAGCATGGAGGACCTGCGTGCCACCGCACTCTTCGGACTGGTGTCGCTGATTCCCTATGCGCTCTATCTGCTGGCGGTCTATCTGCTCTGCCTGCGCACAAGCCTAGCCTGGACGCTCTCACTTGCCACCCTGATCTGGCTCCTGGCTGCGGGCGTGCAGCTCATCGTCTGGCAGCGTCTCTGAAATTCGCCGCACGCGGGGCCGGACAAGCAACCCTCTGGTTCAGCCCCAGCGCCAGGCATCCATGGCCAGCACGCCCTGCTCCAGACTGTCGTGGAAGCGTTGCGGACGTCCCGCCGCAGCACCGGCCCCCAGCGCGACGAAGAAAGGCATGAAATGCTCGGTCGTCGGATGTGCCCGGCGTGCATGCGGTGCACGCGCCTCCCATTCGACGAGTGCCGGCAGATCGTCGGCGAGCAGCCGCGCCGTGATCCAGTCGCGGAACTCGAGCGCATAGGCATCCTGCTTCACACCGCGCCAGCTCATCATGTAGTCACGCAGATTGTGGGTCATGTGACCCGAGGCAACGATCAGCACACCGCGCTCCCGCAGCGAAGCGATCGCCCGCCCCAGCGCAAGGTGGTGTGCGGCGCCCAGCTCGGGCTGGACGGAGAGTTGCAGCACCGGCACGTCAGCTGCCGGATACATTTTCAGCAAGGGCACCCAGGCGCCGTGATCCAGGCCGCGAAATCCTTCCACGCCACTCTGGATGCCCGCGGCCTGCAGGCAGCTCACCACTTCCTGCGCGACATCCGGCGCCCCCGGCGCTGCGTAGCGGATCCGGTAAAGCTCGTCCGGAAAGCCGCCGAAATCATGGATGGTCTGAGGCTGCGCTGCGCCACTGACCAGTGGCAGCGAACTCTCCCAGTGTGCGGACACCATGAGGATGGCGCGCGGGCGGGAAATGCGCCGCGCTTCTGCGGCCCAGTCGGTCGCGGCCTGACTCGGCTCGACCGCGTGCATCGGGGAGCCATGCGAAATGAATAGTACCGGCAGCGCTGTGGTCATGATGAAAATCCTCTGGCGGCCAGCCGGGCGAGATCCACGGCTGAAGCCTTTCGATGAGGGGATTATCCGGCCAGCCAAAACCGGAATAAACACCATAGAATGACAGGGTTTATTGCTGGAATCGGGATAGTCGAAGATGGATCGTTTTGAAGCCATGCATGTTTTCTGCAAGGTCGTAGAGCTGGGCAGCTTTGCCGCTGCGGCGGACCGGCTGAACATGTCGACCTCCGCGGTCTCCCGTCAGCTCGCGCAACTCGAAACCCTGCTCTCCGCCCGCCTGCTCAACCGCAGCACCCGGCGGATCAGCCTGACCGAAAACGGTCGTGCCTATTACGAACGCTGCCTGCTTCTGCTCGCCGATCTGGAAGAAGCGGAAGAAATGGTTGGCAACGCGAGCCTCAATCCACGCGGCACCCTGAGACTGACCGCGTCCATCAGTTTCGGAGCGAGCCATCTGGCACCGGCATTGGGAGAGTTCGCGCGAAAATATCCGGAAATGAAGTTCGACCTTCAGCTCTCTGACCGACCGCTGGATCTGGTCGAGGAAGGGCTGGATCTGGCGATCCGGATCGGTCGGCAGGGCAGCCAGAATCTGGTGGCCAGGCGAATCGGCGGTGTCACGCTGATTACCTGTGCCAGCGCGGCTTACCTGGCCGAGCATGGCACGCCGCAACATCCTGAAGAACTGGCGCATCACGCCTGCCTTGCCTACAGCTATGCGCCGGATCCTGAAGCCTGGCGCTTTCAGGGCGTGACCGGAGACGAGTTCGCGGTCAGTTTCGAAGCCGCAATCACCGGCAACAACGGCAGTGCGCTGGCAGAGATCGCAGCTGCTGGCCGGGGCGTGACCCGCGCGCCGGATTTCATTCTCGGCCCCCTGGTGACTCAGGGTCGACTGGTCCGGATCCTGCCGGATTGGGATAACGCCAGCATGCCGATCTGGGCCATGTACCCCAGTCGGCGACACCTCTCGGCGCGCGTGCGCAGCTTCGTGAGCTTTCTCGAAACCTGGCTCGCCGAGCCGCGTCAGGCGGTCAGCCCCGCCATTGCGTGACGGCTGAAGTGTTGGACACCAGCGTCGCGGTCGACGTGGTGGTGTGCATGTCGAGCGAGGTGATCTGTGCCTTTTCGGCCAGCGCGAGCAGGTTCAGCGAGAGGCGGAAATCGTCTTCCATGAGTTCCAGCAGCGGCATGATCGTATAGACCAGCTCGCGCAGACGCTTGCGGGCCTCATCCTTGCTGCCGGAGCGGATCTGCGTGAGCGCATGATCCACGCTCACCGCCAGCCGGCTGAAGCGGCCAATGGTGTCGGGCGTGACTTCACCCGCTTCGGAGACCACACGGTTGCCGCCGAGCAAGGCGCCATCGGCCACACGCGACGCGGCCAGCTGCAGCAGCTCCTCGAGTGCCAGATTCGGGTCGCCATGCGCGCTGGCCAGACCGATGGTCAGACTGATCCGGATCCGGTGCTCCTTGTAGGTCATGACGATCGTATCGATCGCACGGCGCAGTCTCAGGGCAAACGCGCCACAGGCATCCAGATCGGCAGACGGCGAAATCACCGCGAACTGACCTTCCGCGAGGTGGGCAATGGTGTCTTCCTTGCGAACCTTGGCCGAGAGCAGCTTCGACAGTTTGCGATGCACCAGCTGGCCGACGCTGTGGCCGTAGCTTTCGCAGAGTTTGTCGTAACCATCAACCTGGACCACCATCACGCTCACATCACCGCGGTTACGACGCACGAGCTGTTCGCGGCTCTCTTCGAGTTCGCGACGGGTCTGGGCAAGCTTGACCAGTGCCTCGATCCGGGCCACAAGTTCGACCCGCGGTGTGCCCTTGGTAATGAAGTCGGTTGCCCCCATCGACTGGGCCTTCATCCGGGCTTCGTTTTCGTCCTCGCCCGAGATGATCAGGACCGGCAGGGTATTGACGCGGGAGAGGCGCGATCCGCGGATCCTGGCCAGCAGGCCGAAACCATCAAGGCGCGGCATGCCGATGTCCGAAATCACGACTTCGATGGACGGATCGAGCAGAAGGGATTGCCAGCCGGCCTCGCCATCAACCTCTTCCCTGACGTCGAACTTGTCGCGGATCTGCTTGATCAGCGAGGCTCTCACCATGCGCGAATCATCGACGATCAGGACGCGCGGCAACTGCGCAACCACTTCACTCATGTCTCTTCCTTTACTCCGCCTTGTCCGGCGATCCGGACGATGGTCCGGCCGCGCGCGCAGGCGTTCATGAAATCCCCGAATGTGCCGGGCAACGCTTCAAAAGCGATTTCCCGCGCGATGTGATCCAGATGGCGCGGCTTGAGGTCTGACGCCAGTCGGCCCCAGGCTACTTCCCGTGCCTTGAATCCAGCGTAGACCGTATCCACCCCGATCAGGCAAATACCGCGTGAGGCGAAGGGCAAGACACCTGCCTGCAAAGCCGATGACTCGCAGTTCCCCAGGCTTGCCACCACCCCGCCCGGCTTGATCCCGGCCAGCATCCACGCCAGAACATCGCCTCCCAGCACATCCACCGCCCCTGCCCAGACTCCCTTGTCGAGTCCGGAAGTGACGGAAAGTTCGATTTCGCTGCGCAAAAGCACGCGTGCAGCGCCCAGCATTCCGAGGTATTCCGCCTGACCGGGTTTGCCAGTCAGAGCCACCACTTCGTATCCCCGCCCGGCCAGCATGTCGATCGCCAGCGAGCCGACACCGCCACTGGCACCACTGACCAGCACCGGCCCGCGCTCGGGCCGCAAGCCATTCTCTTCCATGCGCGTGATGGCCATCGCGGCAGCAAGGCCCGCACTGCCGATCGCCATCGCATCCCTGCACCCCATGCCTTCCGGCACGGGAAAAACCCAGCCCCCGGGCACCAGTGCGTAATCCGCGTAGCCACCGTGATGGCGACTACCGAGTTCATACCCGGTCGCCAGCACCGCCATGCCCGGCCTGAACCGGGGTGCCGCGCTGCTCACCACCCATCCGGCAAGATCGCTGCCCGCCACACAGGGATAGCGTCTGATCGCCTCGACACCGCTTGCCACCCGGGCATCACGATGATTGACGGAGGAATATCCGACCCGGATCAGTACGTCACCGTCATCCAACTCGGACTCGTCCATTTCCACGAAACGATCCGCCGGTTTTCCCGCAGCAGGCACCGCATTCCGGTCGATCCGGTAAGCACGAAACACGTCAGGCAGTCTGGTCAGGTCTCACAAGCACCAAGTTTGAAGCCAGCATGGAAGGTGAGCAATGCTAGCGTTGTTTTCGTGTCACCGCGCCCGCGCGCTGCTTGCTTTCCGGCATACGAGAGCACTTGCGCGACTAACGGCAAGCGTCTGAAATCCCTAAAGTTGTGCTGCCCCCAGGTCGTTATCCGGGCTGACAGCAGGACTTCGGAACGACGATGCTTACCACGCCTCTCAACTCGATCGAAAGTTATATTGCCTACTTCTCCGAACGGGAGATCCCGGCGCTGCGGCGAAGCATGCGCGCGCTGGCAGAGCTCAGGGAGCATGAGGAGCGCGTCAGCGGCCGCAGCCTTGCCGCAGAGGTGATTCGTGACCCCCTGCTGGCGCTGCGCGTACTGGTCTATCTTGAGACCCACCGCCACCGCAAGCAGAACCACGACATCACCACGATCGACCGCGCCATCATGATGATGGGCACCCAGCCCTTCTTCGAGCGCTTCGGCAACCTTCCCACGGTCGAAAGCACGCTCGCCGGGCATCCGAAAGCCCTGGTCGGCCTGCTCCACGTCATCAGCCGTGCTCAGCACGCGGCGCGCTGGGCGCGCGATTTCGCCCGCATCCGTCATGACATCAACGTTGATGAAGTCACCGTTGCGGCACTGCTGCACGAGGCGGCGGAAATCCTGTTCTGGAGCTTCGCGCCCGAGCTGATGCAGAAAGTCGAACAGCTCAAGAAAGACCAGCCGGGCCTGCGCAGCGTGGTGGCCCAGGACGCCATCCTCGGCGTCACCATCCGTGACCTGCAGCTTGCACTGGTCGAAGCCTGGCACCTGCCGGAGCTGCTGGTCACCCTGATGAATCCCGACAACGCGCTCAATCCGCGCATCCGCACCGTCCAGCTGGCCTGCGACCTGGCCCGCCATGCGGCGAATGGCTGGGGAGACCCGGCCCTGCCCGACGATTACACCGCGATCAGCGAGCTGCTGCACATCAGGCGCAGCACGGTCATGCAGAACGTCGGGGCGCCGCCGGAGTACTGGCAAGCCACGCTTGCCGCCGAAATCGACGCCGAGTAGAAGCCGCCGGCCGGATTTCCTCACATCGCCGCACCCGGCATGCGAAGGCCTCGGCGATAATGCCGGCTCCCGTTCGCTGCAGTGCTCCGCATGCCCGCCATCCACAAGCTTCCCGAAGTCCTCATCAACCAGATCGCCGCCGGCGAGGTCGTGGAGCGCCCCGCTTCGGTCCTCAAGGAGTTGATGGAAAACAGCCTCGATGCAGGCAGTCGGGCGATCGAAGTGGCGCTGGCCCAGGGCGGCGTGAAGCAGCTGCGCATCACGGATGACGGCTGCGGTATCGACCGGGACGACCTCGCGCTGGCGCTCGAGCGCCATGCCACCAGCAAGATCGCCTCGCTCGAAGACCTCGAAGCGGTCGGCACCATGGGCTTCCGTGGCGAGGCGCTGGCCGCCATCGCCTCGGTCGCACGCACGAAGATCACCAGCCGCGCTACCGGCGCCGCCCACGCCTGGCGCGTGACCGAACGCGAGCGCGACCCCGTTCCGGCCGCGCTCAACGAAGGCACGGTGATCGAGGTTGAAGATCTCTACTACAACACGCCGGCACGGCGGAAATTCCTCAAGTCCGAATCCACCGAGTTCGGTCATTGCGACGACGTCTTCCGACGTGTGGCGCTGGCGCGTCCGGATGTCGGTTTCCAGCTCTCGCACAACGGCCGCGTCTCGCTGCGCCTGGCAGCAGGTGACGCAGCCCGTCGCGTGCGAGAAGTGCTGGGCGACGATTTCATGGCCAACTGCCGGCTGGTGGATGTCGACAGCGGCGGTTTCCGGCTGAGCGGTTTCGCCGCACTCCCTGCCTATGCACGCGCCAATCGCGACGCCCAGTTTTTCTATGTGAATGGCCGCTTCGTGCGCGACAAGCTCATCCAGCACGCACTCCGCGAAGCCTATGCCGACATCCTGCACGGGGCGCGCCATCCGGCTTTCGTGCTCTTCCTCGACATGGATCCGGCCGGGGTTGACGTGAATGTGCACCCGGCCAAGACCGAAGTCCGCTTCCGCGAAGGCCGTGCCATTCACCAGTTTGTCTTTCACGGACTGACCCGCGCACTGGCCACGCCGGTGCAATCGGCCAGCATGTCGACAACGCCCGCCGAGGCTTCCGCCAGCTACGCCGGCCCGACCGAGCAGGCCCGCCTCGCGGTGGAGGAGCCCGGCTTGCCGCGCGCGCTCTCGGCCTGGCAGAGCACTGCGGAGTCAGCCAGTCCGGCAGGCGCCGGCAGCGGCTTTTCCCCTGCGGCCTTCAGCAGGCCGGCGCCCGGTCGCAGCTACGAGGCCGAGCGTTACAGCCAGCTCGCGCCACAGATCCAGAGCCTGCCTGCCGCACCCGACGGCAACCAGGCATCCGCCCCGCTCGGCTATGCGCTGGGACAGGTGCATGGCGTGTATGTGCTGGCGCAGAACGCGCAGGGGCTGGTGCTCGTCGACATGCATGCCGCCCATGAACGCATTCTCTACGAGCAGCTCAAGCATGTGCTCGAAGGCAATCCCGGCGTGCAGCGCCTGCTCATCCCGGCGGTTTTCAATGCGAGCCGGATCGAGCTGGCTACAGCCGAAGAGCATGCCGACACCCTGCTGCGCATGGGGTTTGACGTGGCCGCGGCGGGCCCGAACGAGCTGGCCGTACGCAGCGTGCCCGCACTCCTTGGCCGCGCCAATGTGGCCGATCTGCTGCGCGCCCTGCTCGCCGAGCTGCGCGATTTTCCGGCCAGCGAAGTCATTGCCACCCGGCGCAACGAGCTGCTCGCGACCATGGCCTGCCATGGTGCGGTCCGCGCCAACCGTCAGCTGACCCTGCCGGAAATGAATGCCCTGCTGCGTGACATGGAAGCCACCGAGCGTGCCGACCAGTGCAATCACGGTCGCCCGACCTGGACGCAGCTTTCGATGACCGAGCTGGACAAACTCTTCATGCGCGGGCAATGAAGCCACCGCATCCTGTTCCGCACTTTTCCACGCCCTGCCCGCATGAAACGCCTTATCGCCCTTGGCTTGCTGAGCCTGCTCGTCGGCTGTGCCACCCTGGTCGGCAACCGTCTGCTCGACACCTTCGGTCCGCCCGATCCGGGCCGCTTTGATCACCCAGCTGACGGTCACACGAGCGGGATTTCCTACCGCCGGGACGTGCAACCCATCCTGGCGCAACGCTGCGTGGTCTGTCATGCCTGTTACGACGCGGCCTGCCAGCTCAAGCTGGGCTCCTACGAAGGCATCACGCGGGGCGCGAGCAAGGCCGAGGTCTATGACGGCGCCCGTCTGCTCGAAGCCGCGCCGACCCGTCTCTTCATCGATGCGGACACGCCCTCTGCGTGGCGCCGCAAGGGCTTCTTCCCGGTTCTCAACGAATATCCGTCAAGCCAGGCGGCCGAGCTCCAGGCCAGCCTGATCGCCCGAGCGCTGGACCTCAAGGACGCCCATCCGCTCACCCCTGGGCAACCCGCGCCCGAGAGCCTCGACTTCTCGCTCGACCGCAGCAACCAGTGCCCCAACATCGCCGAATACGACGAGTTCGCCCGCAAGAATCCGCAGATGGGCATGCCCTTCGGCCTGCCCGCGCTATCACCGCGCGAGAGCAGCATCATCCGGAGCTGGCTGGAAGAAGGGGCGCCCTATGACGGCGCCATCAGGCCGACTCCGGCCGCGCTGCGCCAGATTGCCGTCTGGGAACGCTTCTTCAATGGCGACTCGCTGCGCGACCAGCTGGTCAGCCGCTACATCTACGAACATCTCTTCCTCGGCAATCTGTATTTCGAGGGCGAAGCGCCCTTGCGCTACTACCGCCTGCTGCGATCCGCCACCCCCCCCGGCCAGCCGGTCAGGGAGATCGCGACCCGCCGCCCCTTCGATGACCCGCACGTGCCCCGTGTCTGGTATCGCCTGATTCCGGTCGAAGAGGCCATCGCAGCCAAGACCCACATGCCGTATGCCTTGAGCCCGGCCCGCATGGCGCGCTGGAAAGCCCTGTTCCAGGACACGCCCTACGAGGTGAGCGAACTGCCGGGCTACTCCGCCAGCATTGCCGCCAACCCTTTCAAGACCTTTGCCGCGCTGCCGGTCAAGTCGCGCTACCGCTTCATGCTCGACGAAGCGCAATTCACCGTGATGGGCTTCATCAAGGGGCCGGTTTGCCGGGGTCAGACGGCGCTGAACGTGATCAATGACCATTTCTGGGTTTTCTTCCAGGATCCGGAAACGCTGACCGAGCATGACGCGGACTTCCTTGAGCGGGAAAGCCGGAACCTCGACCTGCCCGCCGGCGAGCAGAGCAACTCGCTGGTGCTCACGCCGCTGCTGCGCTATTCGCATCAGGAGGAAAAATTCCTCGAAGCCAAGTCCGCGTACTTCGAATCCCGCTTCCAGCGCCCGGAAGACGTGAATCTGAACCTGATCTGGAACGGCGAAGGTCACAATCCGAACGCCGCACTCAGCATCTATCGCCATTTCGACAGCGCCACCGTGCTGAAGGGGCTGGTCGGCGAAAAGCCGAAGACGGCCTGGATCTTCAGCTACTCCCTGCTCGAGCGCGTCCATTACCTGCTCACCGCGGGCTACGACGTCTTCGGCAACATCGGGCACCAGGTCAATACCCGCCTCTACATGGATTTCCTGCGCATGGAAGGCGAGTTCAACTTCATTGCCATGCTGCCCATGGCCGATCGCGTAGCGGTGCGCGACTACTGGTACCGCAACGCCAGCAGCCGCGTGAAGGACCACGTCTATGGCCGCTACGCCCACTTCAACCGGGAGACGGGGCTGAGCTTCAAGGGCGGCCAGCGGCCGGAGCATGAACTCATGACGATGCTGGCAGGCCATGTCGGCAAGGCGCTGCCCACGCAGCACCTGCTGTCGTCGGAGCCTGATACCGCGCTCCGCAAGGCCCTCGAAGCGCTCGCCAGCGTGTCGGGCAAGAGCCTGGTCTGGATGCCGGAAGCCAGCCTGCTGCGCATCGAAGACAGCGGGCAGACGCCCCGCAACCTCAGCCTGCTGCGCAACACGGCGCATCGCAACATCACCATGCTGCTGCGCGAGGACAAGACCCTGCTGCCCGACGAATTCACGCTGGATGTGGTGCCCGGCTTCGTGAGCGTCTATCCGAATGCCTTCTACCGCCTCTCGCGGGCGGAACTGCCGGAATTCACCCGGCGCGTCGCCGAACTGACCAGCGAAGCCGACTACCGCGCCCTCATCGAACGGTTCGGCGTACGCCGGACAAGCAATGACTTCTGGGCGCTGTCTGACCGTTTCAATGCCGATTACCTGCGCAGCGAGCCGATCGAAGCCGGAATCCTTGACCTGAATCGTTACGAGAACCGCTAAGTCACTGATTTGGGCAGATTTTTTGCAAAAACCGCGTTCAAGGTGAGATAATCCGCAGCCGTTTGAACGCAGTATCCCCATTACCCGTGATGCAACTCGACAGAATTCTCCAGTCCCAGGGCTTCGGCTCGCGCAAGGAATGCCGCAAGCTCGTGCGCGACGGCGAAGTGAAGATCAGCGGTGAAGTGATGACCGACCCGTTCATCGAGCTCGATGAAAACGGCCTCGTCTTCGAGGTGGGCGACTGGGAATGGGAATACAGCGAGAAGATCTACATCGCGCTCTACAAGCCTGCCGGCTACGAGTGCTCGCACAAACCCAAGCACAACGAAACGATCTACCACCTGCTGCCGGAACCGGTCGTGGCCCGTGATGCGCAGAGCGTGGGCCGGCTGGATGTCGACACCACCGGCTTGCTGCTTTTCTCGGATGACGGCCAGTTCATCCACGCCATCTCGTCGGCCAAACGGCAGGTCACCAAGAGCTATCGCGCGACCACCGCGCAACCGGTTGAAGCGGCGCAGATCGCCGCGCTGATTGCCGGGGTGCAACTGCATGACGAACCGGAAATCGTCGCAGCCCTCGAGGCCCGCCAGGTCGGCGAACGGCAGATCGAGCTGGTGATCGACCACGGCAAGTACCACCTCGTCAAACGCATGATCGCGGCGGCCGGCAACCATGTGGAGCAACTCCACCGCTATGCCGTCGGAGCGCTCTCGCTCGAAGACGGCTCGCTGCCCGAGCTGGGTCCGGAAGACTGGTGCTACCTGCGTCCGAAACACCTCGCACTGCTGGGTTACCAGCCCTGAGCATTCAAGCCCGGCGCGTGCCGGGCACCTCCTCGTACCGGAAGCAGGCCAAATGCCGGCTTCCGGGCTACGCTTGTAAATTCCCCTGAAGAAGAAAAACAGATCATGGCTGACGACAGCAAACGCTCGAAACTCTCCCTTCCCAGCCGCCCGGCTGAAACAGCCGGGGCCGAACGCCGCACGCGTCCGCCGGTGCGCGGTTCAAGCAAGCCGCGACCGCCCAAGCCCGCCGAACGTCAGCCGCGGGAAGAGCGTGCGCCCCGTACCGGGCGCGGTTTCGACGAGCGCCCCCGCGGCGGTTTCCGCGACGGCGAACGCGGTCCGGACAGGGAGCGTGGCTTCGGCGAAGGCCGCAACCGTGATGAGCGGTCGCCCCGCCGGGATGGCGAGGCCCGCGGCTTCGGCGATCGTGGCCCGCGCAGCGCCGGTGATCGCGCCCCGCGGGAAGGTTTCCGCAATCAGCCGGATCGCGGTTTCCGGGACGAGCGCCCGCGCCGTGAAGGCTTCGGCGAGCGCTCGCCGCGCCCCTATGGCGAGCGTCGCGATGCCCCACGCGGTGAAGATCGCCGCAGCTTTGCACCACGGGCCGAAAGCGAACGGCGCGGCTTTGGCGAACGCTTGCCGCGCGAAGAATTCCGCGGCACGGCTGGACGCAATTTCGACGAACGCCGCCCACGCGAAGATCGTCCGCCACGCCGTGACGGCGAGCGCCCTGCCCGCAGTTTTGTCGACCGTGGCCCGCAGGGTCGCGACGACCGCCGCCCGGCCGGCAACCGTGATACCCGGCCGCAACGCGGCTTCCGTGACGATGGTGGTGACCGCCGCTTCGGCAACGAAGGCCACATGCGTCAGGACAGCGAACGCGGCAGCCGCCGGCCCGCATTCGAAGGCCGCGACGGCTATCGCGACCCCGCCCCGCGCGGCGAGCGCTTTGACCCTGCCCGTGGCGGCGAACGCCGCAGCTTCCGCGATGCCGAGCGACCGCGCAACGAACGGAACTTCGGCGAGCGTGATGATGGACACCGCGAAGAGCGTCGCCCGCATGGCGAACGGCCGGCCTTCCGCAATGAGGAGCGCCCTGCCCGCCCGGCATTCCGCGACAACGCCTCCCGCAGCTACGGGGAGCGTCCGCGCCGCGACATCGAACGCGACGGCCCGGCACCGGCCCCCAGATTCGGTGACGACATGATGCCGGCAGCTCCGCGCGGCAACAGCTTTGGCCGCAGCCGTGCCGAAGCGCGCCCGGATCGCGGCGACAGCCCCGCTCCGACGCAGGACTTCGAGCCCCAGCGCCCGCGCCGCCCGGCGCCGCCCGAGCGCTACGCCAATCCGCCGGCCGTACACGCCGAGGACGCGCTCGATGCGATGCGTCTTTCCAAGCGCATGTCGGAGCTGGGCCTGTGCTCGCGCCGCGAGGCCGATGAATACATCGAGCGTGGCTGGGTCACGGTCGATGGAGAAGTCGTGGCCGAACTGGGCGCGAAGGTCACGCCGGACCAGAAGATCGAACTCAATGCGGTGGCAGAGGAAATGCAGTTGCGCCGCGTCACCATCCTGATCAACAAGCCCATCGGTTATGTCTCGGGCCAGGCTGAAGACGGCTATGAGCCGGCTGCCGTGCTGATCACCCCCGAAAACCACTGGACAGACGACCCGGTGCGGCGGCGTTTCGAGTCCCGCCTGGTGCGCAAGCTGGCACCTGCCGGGCGCCTGGACATCGACTCCACCGGCCTGCTGGTGCTGACTCAGGACGGCCGTGTGGCCAAGCAGCTGATCGGCGAATACAGCTCGGTCGAGAAGGAATATCTGGTGCGCGTGGAAGGCGAGCTGAGCGAGGAAGGCATGCGCCTGCTGCATCACGGCCTGACACTTGACGGCGTCGAGCTGCTGCCGGCCAAGGTGAGCTGGCAGAACGAAGACCAGCTGCGCTTCGTGCTGCAGGAAGGCCGCAAGCGCCAGATCCGCCGCATGTGCGAAATGGTGGGTCTGAAGGTGGTCGGTCTCAAGCGCATCCGCATCGGCCGCATCCCGCTGGGCAAGCTGCCGGTGGGCCAATGGCGCTACCTGGGCGAACACGAGGAATTCTGAGTCCGGGCATACGCCATGAGCACGGGCCGCTTCTGCGGCCCGTGTCGTTTCCGCCGACTGCTCTCCAACCCCGGCCAGCTGACTGCAGCGGGCGCCCCCCCGTTCGTCCGGATCGAGGCGAAAAGCCCTGCGCCCGGGTATCGGAGCGCCAGTCCGGTGACCATACTGTGACAGGCAGCGGCAAGAGACGACCATTGCAGGTCACGACGCAGACGATCAACGCGGACACACACCGCGTGCTGCCGGATTCAGGGAGGAAGCTCGATGGCAGATGCGAGGCTGGTGTTTCTGGACGGCTGCAGAGGCGTGGCGGCCCTCATCGTGGTACTGCTCCATGCCAGTGCGCCGTTCTGGCCAAAGGCCATGATCTTTGCCAACCTGGCGGTGGATTTCTTCTTCATGCTCAGCGCCTTCGTCCTGATGCATGCCTATGCAGACCGGATCCGGGCGGGTCTGGGATTGAAACGATTCCTCTACATTCGCTGGCTCCGGCTCTTTCCGCTGCATGCCACCGGACTGCTGCTGGGACTGCTGCTCTTCGCCGGCCGCTATGGATTCACCCCCGAGGCCGTCTTCTCCTTTGTCCTGAATCTGGTCTTCCTGCCCTCACCTCATGTGCTGGCCGAAGGCTGGCCCTCCGCGTTCGGACTCAACATCCCGGCCTGGTCGCTGGCCTTCGAATGGCTCGCGAACCTTCTGCTGATCCTGGTTTTCGTTCGCCTGAGCCCGCGCACCATGCGCTACGTAACCGCCGTTGTGGGCGTGCTGTATGCCGCGCAGCTACTGGGGCTGCAGCAGCTCTGGGCAGGCGGCAGCTTCGACAATCTGCATCTGGGCGTGTTGCGCGTGCTCTATCCCTTCTCGCTGGGCATCTGCCTCTGGCACGCCTGGAAAGCCGGCCCGGTCACTACCGAGCCGCCACACCGCGCCGGCATGCTGGTCGCGCTGCTGATTGCCGTGCTGCTGGCGCCCTCGGGCAGCAGCACCTGGAATGCCACTTTCATGTTCTGCGCGATTTCGCTGGCGTTCCCGCTGATCATCCGGATCGGAGCAAATGTCGCGACAAGGGGTCACGCGGCCAGCATCATGCTGTTCCTGGGCCACATCTCCTACGGCCTTTATGTCACGCATGCAGCGGTGCTGCGCGTTTTCACGACGATCTGGCGCACGATCCAGCCGGACCCGGCCCTGCTGCCGCTGCTGATGCTGATTGAAACCGCACTGACCGTGCTGCTGGCGTGGCTGCTGACGCGCTGGTTCGACGCACCGGCGCGTGCCGGTCTCAAGCGCTGGAAGCCGGCCTGAGCCCACCGGCTGCTTCAGGCCGGAAGATGGCCTACCGCATCCAGGATCATGCGTGAGATGAGCTCGGCATCGGGCTCGGGCACCGCCACGGCAGCGCCGCCTTTGCCACCGGTCGGAACCAGCCTGACACCCGCCTTGCGCTCGACCACGAACTCGTCGGCACAAAGGCGGCAGTAGACGCGGTCGCCCTCCTGATGGGTGCGGAACACGCTGACGACCGGACCGCACTTCGGGCATTCCTGCACCGGAACGCCCAGATCCGAATGACCGAACACATGCGCCATGGCACCTGCCCGCGCCAGCGATACGAAACGCGCGCCGAACTCCGCATCGAACTCCGCCCCGAGCCCCTTCTCGATCACGTCGAGCGCCGTATCGAGCGGCAGCGCACGACGGTAAGGACGCACACTGGTCATGGCGTCAAACGCATCCGCGATGCCGATCATGCGAGCCGCGAGTGGAATCTCGAGCCCCTTCAGTCCGTCCGGATAGCCCCGGCCATCGGGGCGCTCATGGTGGTGGCGGATGGCCGCGGAGAGGAAAGACTCCATCGGATGCCCGGCAAGCAGCCGCACACCCACGTTCGAGTGCTCCTTGACCACGTCATATTCGGACTGGATGAGATGATCGGGGCTCAGCAGCAGGCTGTCGGTAATGCCGATCTTGCCCAGGTCGTGCAGGAAGCCCGCGATCGACACCTGGGCAATGGTGAGCTCGTCCTGCACACTGCCCTCGGCCAGGATCTTGGCATAACGCGATACGCGCCAGGCATGGCCGACGGTATAGGGGTCCCGTGCCTCGACCATGGCTGCCATGGTGTAGAGGCCGGTCAGTTGCCTTGCTGTTTCTGCCTGCATCATCGCAAAACTCCAGTTTCCGTTGGCCGCCATGATAGCAACGGCTCCGGGCACCCGCGCCCGGCATTTTCCCTCACGCCAGCAAGCGCTCGCGCAATGACTCGAGCGCAGCGGCATCGAGCCCCGGCCCGACTTCACGCACGAAGGGCAGCAACTGCGCCAGCGTACAGGACGAACACGACGCCCAGGGCCGCATCTGCATGCTGCCATCGGCGAGCATGTCGAGACGCAGGGGCTGGCCATCGGCTTCGAAAAACAGCCAGCGCTGCGCTCGCAGGCCGGCGGCATCCCTGCCTGCGAGTGCGGACGCGCGCGTGGCGTGAGATTCGAGCCGGGCCTGCTCCGAATCGAAGACGTAGAGACTCACCCGCCGAGCTCCGCGAGCAACTGCGGCAGGATTTCTGCGGCTTCGCCCACCAGCCCGAAGTCGGCGTGCCTGAAGATCTCGGCTTCGGGATCCTTGTTGATCGCGACGATGCAGCCGGCATTGCGCATGCCGGAGAGATGCTGAAGCGCACCCGAGATGCCGACCGCGAGATACAGCTCCGGTTCTACCGTCTTGCCGGTTTGCCCCACCTGCCAGTCGTTGGGCGCAAAACCCGCGTCCACCGCCGCGCGGGTCGCCGCCGGAGCGGCACCGAAACGATCGGCCAGCGGCAGGAGCAGGCGCTCGAAAGCCTCGGCCGAGCCCAGGCCACGCCCTCCTGACACCACCACGCGGGCGGCTTCGAGTGGCGGCCGGCTGCCGGTGTCATGCAGCTCGCGGGAGACGACCTGGCTCACGCCCATGTCGGGCCCCGCCGGCAGCTCGCTGATCGTGGCCGGCGCCGGGCCCGCAGCGGCGGGTTCGAAGGCGGCCGCATGAATGCTCAAGAGCCGCACCGGCTCGTCGCACTGCACGGTTTCGATCACGTTGCCGGCATGGCTCGGCCGCTGGAAGCAGTCCGGAGCCAGAATCCGCGTCACGCCGGAAACCGGCGCCACATCCAGCATGGCGGCCACCCGGGGCGCCAGCGCCTTGCCGAAGCTTGAGGCGGAGAACAGCACATGGCTGTAGCTGCCGGCGAGCTGGGCGATCACCATGGCGAGATTCTCGGCCAGCAGATCGGCGTAGTGCGGCGCATCGAGCAAACGCACCCGGCTCACGCCGGTCAGCAAGGCCGCCGCATCGGCCACTGCATCACAGCCATGACCGATGACCAGCACATCGACCGGCGCGTCGAGCGGGCGGGCCGCGGTCAGCACGCGCGCGGCGAGCGGCGAGAGCTTGCGGTTGTCATGATCCGCAACGAGCAGGGTCCTCATCATGCCTGGGCCTCCGCGTCTGCCAGAAAAGGCTTCAGCCGGCCGGCCAGCGCGCTCACCGAGTCCAGCATTTCGCCCGGCAGGCGCTCAGGCGGCGCTTCACTGCGCAGTACCCGCAGGCGCGGCATGAAATCGACACCGAAGGATTCTGCCGGCATGAGCTCGATGGTCTTGCGCCGCGCCTTCATGGTGTTGGCCAGGGTCACGAAACGCGGCAGGTTGAGGCGCAGATCCGTCGTCACCAGAGCCGGCAGGCTGAGCGAGAGGGTCTCGAGCCCGCCATCGATCTCGCGACGGACTTCCACTCGATCGGCCTTCACGCTCAGCGCCGAGGCGAAGCAGCCCTGCGGCCAGCCCAGCATCGCGGCGAGCATCGGTCCGGTTTGCGCCGCATCGCTGTCGGTCGCCTGCTTGCCCATCAGGATGAGCTGCGGCGCCTCCTGCAGGGCCAGCGCCTTGAGAAGTTTCGCCACGCCCAGCGGCTGCAGCGTGACCGGGGTATCGATCCGGATCGCCCGGTCGGCACCGAGCGCGAGGCCGTGCCGCAGGGTGTCCTGCACGGCAGCGTCGCCGCAGCTCGCGATCACGATCTCGGAGCAGATCCCTGCTTCACGCAATCTGAGTGCCTCTTCGAGCGCGATCTCATCGAAGGGATTCATCGCGTAGCGCAAGCCGGACTCATCCAGCCCGCTACCGTCGGGCTTCACCCGCACCCGGATTTCGTGGTCCACCACCCGTTTGACCGGCACCAGAATCTTCACGCCCTGCTCCTGCTGAAACACATCACCTGATCGACCGGACGCTGTCCGGCTTGTCCAATTCCTTCCGGGCAGGATAATACGTCGTCCTCCATTCCGCAGCCCGGCCCTCCATGAGCAGTCAAGACACCGCATCACCCACCGCTTCGACCCGCAGTGCGCTGGATCGCGATGCCTGGATCCGCTTTGCCACCGGCGTGCTCGCCGAGGAAGGGCTCGAGGGCCTGCGCGTCGAAGTGCTGGCGCGCCGCCTCAAGGTAACCAAGGGCAGCTTCTACTGGCACTTCCGCGATCGCCAGGCGCTGCTCAACGCCATCGCGACGCAATGGCGCGACGAGCGTATCGGCGAGCTCTCGAGCCAGGTCGCCGTTGCACCGGAGCAAGCCATGCCACAGCTGCACCGGATCATCGACACCTATGCCAACCAGCCCAACTTCAGCCGCATGAAGCTCGAGCTTGCCATCCGCGACTGGGCGCGGCGCGATCCGCTGGTGGCCTCGGTCGTGGAAGCGGTGGACCAGGCCCGCCTGCTCAACGCCACCCGCCTCTTCGAGCTGGCCGGATTCCCGCCCGCTCACGCCCACACCCGTGCGCTGCTGCTCTTCACCCATGTGTTCGGGCTTTCGATGATGATGTTCGAAAGAAGCATCGCCAGCGAAATTGCCGCCAGCCACTCCGCCATCGCGGCCCTGATCACTCGCCCGGCGGACTGATTCCGACGCGCTTACAAGCGCTTACACATGCTTTCCGGCGCGAAACACATGCGCCCGTACCCCTGACTAGGATGCAGTAACCCGATGCACAAAAGGGTTATCCAGACAGTCCAGCCAAGGAGTACATCATGAAAACGAATCTCAGAACCCTCACCCTTCCGACGCTGCTCATGCTCGCGCTGGGCAGCGCGGCCGTGCTCGCGCAGAACACCACGCCCGGTACGCCGGGCGCACCGATGCAGGGGCGCGCCACCGAACGCTTCAAGGCGGCCGACACCGATGGTGACGGCATGCTCAGCAAGGAAGAAGCCCAGCGCGGCATGCCGCGCCTGGCAGAACGCTTTGCCGCGCTCGACACGAACCAGGACGGCAAGATCAGCGCCGACGAAATGCAGGCCATGCGCAACAACATGCGCGGCGCCGGCAGGCCTGATGGTGCCGGTGTCGGTGCCGGCGCAGCGGGCGGCATGCGCCACGCCGCGATGCGCGGGGGCGGCAAGGCCGGAGCGGGCTGTGCCATGGGCGCGGCAGACAGCGAAGGCCGCGTGACTCGCGCCAGCGTCGAGAAAATGGGCCGCCCCGCCGCCCTGACCCGCTTTGATGCGCTCGACACCGACAAGGACGGCGTGCTCTCCGCCAGCGAGCAGGCCGCCTGCCCGATGCAGCGCAAATAAAACCCGCACGCCGCGCGTCACCGGCAGGAAGCCTTCCTGCCGGTGACGCGCCGGACGCCCGGGCAACTCCGACAGAGACCGATCAACGCAGGCATTCGGGGAGTTGCATCATGAAAAACACACATCAGCACAGCCGGCATGTGCAGCCCGCACGGCTCGCCCTGCAACTGGGCTTTCTGGCACTGACCAGTTTCGCAGCCTGGCGGCACCAGACACTCGGCGGCGGGCCTGAAGGCGCGGCCTCCATCGATGCGCTCTGCCCCTTCGGCGGGCTCGAAGCGCTGTTCAGGTTCGCCATGACGGGCGAATACATCCAGCGCCTGAACAGCTCGGACTTCGTGCTGCTGGGCGGCACGATTCTGCTGGCGCTGACCGTCGGCCGCCATTTCTGCGGCTGGCTGTGCCCGCTCGGCACCCTGCAGGAGCTCGCCCGCAAGCTCGGGCGCCGGCTCTTCGGCAAGCGCGTGTTCACCGTTCCGCCGGTCCTCGACAAACCGCTGCGCTGGATGAAATACGTGGTGCTCGTGTGGGCGCTGGTGTTCACCTGGAAAACCGGCAGCCTGATCATCCGGCCTTACGATCCCTGGGCCGCCTACGCGCACGGTTTCGCGGGCTGGGGTGAAATGTGGAGCGAATTCGCGGTGGGCAGCGCGATCCTCTTTGCCATGCTGATCGGCGGGCTCTTCATCGATCGCCTGTTCTGCAAATACCTCTGTCCGCTGGGCGCTTTTCTCGGGCTCACGACAAAGCTGGGCTTCTTCAGCATCCGGCGCAAAGAGAACGCCTGCCTCGCCTGCACGAAATGCGACCAGGCCTGCCCGGTAAACATCCCGGTCATGCAGCAGGCCGTCATCCGCTCCAGCGAATGCATCGGCTGTCTGAGCTGCACCACCGCCTGCCCCACCGGCAAACGCAACACGCCGGATGAGGGCAAGACCTTCCTGTTGCCGGCCGTCGCGGGCCGCACGCTTCGGCCGGCACTGATCGGCACCGCCGGACTCGTGCTCTTTGCCGGCAGCATCGGGCTCGCGCAGCTCGGCGGCGTGTGGCGCACGCTTCCCGTCTCACTGACTGCGGTAGCCTCCGTCAATGGCGAGCTTGATCCGCAGGCCATACGCGGCTTCATGACGCTGGCGGAGATTGCAGACACCTACGGACTGGCGCCGGATGCGCTCTATCGCGAGCTGGGGCTGAGTGAAACGCAGGTGCCTGCGAACACCAAAGCCAAGGATGTCCGCGTCCTCACCGGTCAGAGCGAAGAAGCCTTCGACACGCAAACCATCCGCGATGCGGTGGCCCGGCTGCGGACGGCCCCTTGATCGCTTCCATCCGGCCGAGCGCGGCAGCACAAAAAAGCGGCCGCGCTCGGGGTTTTCGTCACACCGTCCGCCGTCCGGCCTGCCCCTGCCGGCATTCCGGGCTAGAATCCGCTCTCCGCTGGTTCCAACCGCCCACATCGCAACACGCCTGCCATGCACGCCCGATTTCCGCTGCGCCCCGTTTTCGTCGCCATCTGCGTCTACAGCTTCGGCCTGATCGGCTTCGGACTGCTGCTCCAGTCATTCAAGGGCATCACGCCCTGCCCGATGTGCATCATGCAGCGCTACGCCTTCGTGGGCGCCGGCCTGATCGGTCTGCTGGGCGCCATCCATAACCCGAACGGTTTCATGCGCCGGGTATATGCCTTCCTCATTTTCGCGGTCTCGCTGGCAGGCCTGGGCGTTGCGATCCGCCAGAGCTGGCTGCAGCACTTCCCGCCCACGCAAACGGTGTGCGGCCCGGACCTTTCCTACATGCTCAACAGCTTCCCGCTGGGCGAAGCGCTGCCGATGCTCTTCCAGGGCTATGGCGACTGCTCGGTGGTGGACTGGACCTTTCTCGGGCTCTCGATTGCCGAGTGGTCCATCGTGAATTTCATGCTGATTGCCGGCTTCGCCTTCTGGCAGATGGTGCGGACCGGTCCTGAGCGTCGCCGTTTCGGCTGATCGCGAGCTTGTCCGAACCCGAAAGCCCGGCCCGCGCGCCGGGCTTTTTCATGCGTAGTCGTCGACGATGGCACCGGTGCCTGCCGAGGCGGCGCGGCTGGATGGCGCAGCGCGGGTTTCCGTCTCCTGCGTGGCCGTACTGCTCGCTCCCTTGCGGCTCTGCTCCGCTTTAAGGCTCGCAATGCGGGCCTGGACCTCGGCGATCTGCTGTTGCAACTGCTCGATTTTCTTGGTCTTGTCCTCGCTGTCTGCCTCTTTCCTGGCCTTTTCAAGCGTTTTCTGCAAGCTCGCCAGACGGGCTTCCAGCGAAGCCAGTGCGGATGAAGACGCCGTACCGGTGCTGCTGCCGGTGCTCACCCCTGATACCGAAGCTGAACTCATGGCCGCTTCCTTCCAATTTCATGAAGATGACAAGTGGAAGATCGACCCGGCCGCGGCGGACTTCAGTGTCACGCTTGCAAAACGGCGTAAAACCCGGCGCGATCAGGCCGGCTCGAAACCGTGCAGGCAGGCCAGGACATTGAGCCCGATTTCCCGCACCGCGTAGCCACCTTCAAGCACGAACGCGACAGGCAAGCCCAAGCGGCGAAGCCGCTCGCCGAGCGTGGCGTAATCCCGGGTTTTCAGGCGGAAGCGGCTGATCGGGTCGCCTTCCCAGGCATCGACCCCGAGCGACACCACGAGCGCCTCTGCCCCGCTATGCGCGATGGCCTCAAGCGCCTGCTCCAGCGCGGAAAACCAGTCAGCCGCCGGAGCGCCGGCAGGCAGTGGCAGATTGAGGTTGGCGCCCAACCCCGCGCCCTCGCCTTGCTCGTCGGCGTGTCCCAGGTAGAAGGGGTATTCCGTCATCGGGTCGCCATGAATGCTTGCGAAGAACACGTCCGGCCGCGCGTAGAAGATTTCCTGGGTGCCATTGCCGTGGTGGTAGTCGACGTCCAGCACCGCCACCCGCGACGCGCCGCCCTCCCGCAGCGCCTGAGCGGCCAGGGCCGCATTGTTCAGGAAGCAGTAACCGCCGAAGGTTTCGATGCCGGCGTGATGACCGGGTGGCCGGGTCAGGACGAAAGCGCTGAGCTCGCCCGCAAGGAGGCTCTGCGCCGCGCTGAGCGCGCAATCCGCTCCACTTCGTGCCGCCTGCCAGGTACCGGCCGCGAGTGGCGTGCCGGTGTCGAATGCAAAAAATCCCATCCGCGCAGCAAAGTTCTGCGGCAGGCGATCGCGCCGCATGCCCGCGCCCGGCCAGACCGCGGGAAAAGCATCACCCTCGTTGCCCGTCGCCAGCCACTCAGCCCAGGCACCCTTCAGAAACTCGAGGTAGCGTGCGGAATGCACGCCCAGCAGGGCTTCATCCGCAAACGCAGCAGGTGCTTCAAGAACGCACCCCGCTTCCCGCAAGGCCTGCTCCACAAAGTGGAAACGTTCGGGCGTTTCGAAACAGGGCACCCGCTTGCCGCGGAAGAACTCGAAGCCGGGGCAATGGCCGGCCTGGGCCGGATTGGCAAAGAACCTCATGAAGCGGCACCTGCGGACAATGAAGCCCTTCATGCTGAACCCGGCGGAATGCGGCGGCAAGCCCCGCGGCGCTGTCGCCGGCCGGCACCGGCCGCTATAATCCGCCCCTTGCCTGAAAGCCGCATGCCATGACCGAACTCCAGCACGAACTCGCCCGCCGCCGCACTTTTGCGATCATTTCCCACCCTGACGCGGGTAAAACCACGCTGACGGAAAAGCTGCTGTGGTTCGGCGGCGCGATCCAGGTGGCCGGCGAAGTGCGCGCGCGCAAAGCCGCACGCCATGCCACGTCCGACTGGATGGAGCTCGAAAAGCAGCGCGGCATCTCGGTCACTTCCTCGGTGATGCAGTTCCCCTACCGCGACGCGATCATCAACCTGCTGGACACCCCGGGGCACGAAGACTTCTCGGAGGACACCTACCGCACCCTCACCGCAGTGGATTCGGCGGTGATGGTGATCGACTCGGTCAACGGGGTGGAATCCCGCACCATCCAGCTGCTGCATGTGTGCCGCATGCGCGACACACCCATCCTCACCTTCATCAACAAGCTTGACCGCGAAGGCAAGGAGCCGATCAACCTGCTCGACGAAATCGAGTCGACGCTGGAAATGGAATGTGCGCCGATGACCTGGCCGATCGGCATGGGCAAGCGTTTCCGTGGCGTGTACAACCTCTACGACGACACCATCTCCTTCTTCGATCCGCATGCCGAGAAAGGCACCTCGGAAATCATCAAGGGGCTGGACAACCCGCGTCTGGATGAACTCATCGCCGAGCAGGCCGACGAGCTGCGCATGGAGGTCGAGCTGGTGCGCGGTGCCTCACACGCCTTCGACAAGGAAAAGTACCTGACCGGCAAGCAGACGCCGGTCTTCTTCGGATCGGGCGTGAACAACTTCGGCGTGCAGTCGGTGCTGGACGCGATCGTCGATCTCTCGCCCATGCCGCTCGCCCGCCCGGCGGAGAGCCGCCAGGTCGCGCCCGATGAAGAGAAGTTCTCCGGCTTCGTGTTCAAGATCCAGGCGAACATGGACCCGAAGCACCGCGACCGCATCGCCTTCCTGCGCGTGTGCTCGGGCCGCTTCGAGCGCGGCATGAAAATCAAGCAGGTCTCGCAGGGCAAGCAGCTCGCGGTGAACAATGCGATCACCTTCATGGCGCAGGATCGCAACACGACCGACCTGGCGTATTCCGGTGACATCATCGGCATTCCCAACCACGGCACGATCCGCCTCGGCGACACCTTCACCGAAGGCGAAGACCTGAAGTTCACCGGCATCCCGTCTTTCGCGCCGGACCTCTTCCGCCGCGCCCAGATCAAGAATCCGCTGAAGATGAAGCAGCTGCAGAAAGGCCTGCAGCAGCTCGCCGAAGAAGGCGCCACGCAGCTCTTCAAACCGCTGGCATCGAACGACCTGATCCTCGGCGCGGTGGGCGTGCTGCAGTTCGACGTGGTGGCCTACCGGCTGGCCGCCGAATACGGCGTGGAGTGCGTGTTCGAATCCTGCTCCTGGGCCACCGCTCGCTGGCTGCGCGGCAAGGATGACGACATCAAGGCGCTGCTCGACAAGGCGCCCGCCAACATGGCGCTCGATGGCGCCGGCGACTATGTGTACCTCGCGCCGAACCGGGTGAATCTGCAGATGGCTCAGGAGCGTCATCCGAACGTGAAGTTCCTCGAGACGCGCGAGATCTACTGATCAACCCGCCGGATGCTGCCGGAGGTGGAGAGGATGCGGATGCAGGAAATCACTTCGGATCGCGCCGGGCGGCGGGAATCGTTCGCCCGGCCCGGCGCCGAGCAAACGCCGTGAGCCACCCGATCCCCGCGCCCTCAAACCTGCAGCATGCATTCCTGCACGATGTGCAGCAGAATCGCCACAACCGCGCGATTCTCGAGCGATGGGACGCCCTCGGCCTGCCGGAAGGCTGGCTGGTGGCAGGCTGCCTGTTCCAGACCGTGTGGAATCTGCAGGCCGGCCAGCCGCCGGAAGCGCACATCAAGGATTACGACCTCTTCTATTTCGAGCCGGCAGATCTGAGCGAAGCCGCCGAGCGTGCGGTTCAGGCGCGTGTGGATACGGTGCTGGCGGATCTGGGCATCACGCTCGAAGTCGCCAATCAGGCGCGTGTGCATCTCTGGTATGAAGA
Organism: Uliginosibacterium paludis; assembly: GCF_039631355.1. Classification (NCBI taxonomy): domain Bacteria; kingdom Pseudomonadati; phylum Pseudomonadota; class Betaproteobacteria; order Rhodocyclales; family Zoogloeaceae; genus Uliginosibacterium; species Uliginosibacterium paludis. The sequence goes on from NZ_JBDIVF010000004.1 coordinate 137,327, forward strand.
CTATTTCGGCGAACCCTATGCGCCCTTGCAGAGCAGCTGCGAAGGCATCCGCCGCTTCCTGATTCCGGCCACCTGCGTCGGTGTCCGGCCGGGCGAAGTGTACGCGCCGAACGGCCTGCAGCTGCTGTATGACGGCGTCCTGACGCCGAACCCACTCCTGCCCTACAGCCAACTGTTCGAGCGCAAGGCGGCCTCCTACTGTTCGCGCTGGCCTGCGCTCACGATCGATCGTTCCGGCTACGAGCCCTTGCCGGTCGACGCCTGAAGCCGCGCCAGAGCATCTGAAAAACAAGGAAACAGCCATGCCGGACATCCATGATCTGCCGCTTTTCATCCTGTCCTGCCTGCTGCTGAACCTCACGCCCGGCGCGGACAGCCTCTTCATCGCGCTGCGCAGTGCGAGCCAGGGTTTCAGGGCCGGCGTCGCTGCCGCACTGGGCATCTGCGCCGGCTGCTGGGTGCATGTGATGGCCGCGGCCCTCGGACTCTCCGCATTGCTGGCCGGCTCCGCGCTCGCTTTTACCCTCGTCAAGCTGCTGGGCGCCGCCTACCTGATCTGGATGGGGCTCGCCCTGCTGTTCGGCAGGGCACACAGCAGGCCGCCCGCGCAGGCCGCCGTGCCCGCGCCGCTGCGGGCCGCGTTTCGCCAGGGCTTTCTCACGAATGTGCTGAACCCCAAGGTCGCGCTGTTCTTCCTCGCCTTCGTGCCGCAATTCATCGCACCGGATGCGGCCCACAAGGCGGCCGCCTTCCTTTTTCCTGGCAGCCTGTTCACCGCGGGCAGCGCGATTTACGGCATCCTGCTGGCCGGCCTCAGTGCCCGCACCGCGAGGCTGGCGCCGGGCCGCAGGCTCGGGCGCTGGCTCGGCCGGCTTGCGGGCGGCGTGTTTGTCATGCTGGGTATGCGCATGGCCACCAGCGACTGATGCCGCGCCTCGAGCCGGAGGCGCTGCGGAAAACCGCCTCTCGTTCGGGCTGCGGCAGTCCGTCCGCCTGCCACCCTTGATCGATCAACCCGGAGCCTTCCTCATGCACTGGATCATCCTCATCATCGCCGGCCTCCTGGAAGTAGGCTGGGCCGTTGGCCTCAAATACACCGAAGGTTTTTCACGCCTCTGGCCCTCGGTCGGAACCGTCGCGGCGATGGTGGGCAGCGTGGTCCTGCTCGGCGTCGCGATGCGCTCCTTGCCATTGGGAACGGCCTACGCCGTATGGACCGGCATCGGCGCGATCGGCACGGCGCTCTTCGGCATTCTCGTGCTCGGCGAATCCGCCGCCACGCTGCGCCTGGTGAGCCTCGCGCTGATTTTTGCCGGCATCGTCGGGCTCAAGCTGAGTCACTGAGCGCCGCACTGCAGCAAGCCTTCCGGACAGGTCTGCGCCGGATGACATCTGGCTAAGCTGTGCGGCCCCGCTTCCGGAGCCCCCGCATGCTGCCCAGCCATTGTCCGCGACTGCTCTCGCCCCTGCGTCACCTCCTGGCCTGTCTTGCGCTGCTGATGCCGCCAGCAGCCTTGGCCCAGCCCGACATCCTGCTCGCCGAGATCTATCGCCAGGGTATCGACCCGCGGGATTACCTCGTCAGCGAAAAATATGACGGCGTGCGTGCCATCTGGAATGGCCATGATCTCGTCTTCCGCAGCGGGCAGGCGGTTCCCGCGCCGGACTGGTTCATCCGCGCGCTGCCACCGGTGCCGCTCGACGGCGAACTCTGGGCCGGTCGCCAGCGCTTCGAGTGGCTGTCCGGCGTGGTCCGCAAGCTGGACCCGGTGGATGCGGAATGGCGCGAGCTGCGTTACATGATCTTCGAGCTGCCGGGCGCGCCGGGCGACTTTCGCGAGCGCGCGGCCCGCATCCGCAACATCGTGGCAGCCTCGGGCAACCCGGCACTGGTGGCTGTCGAGCAACGCCCCGGCACCGACCACGCCAGCCTGAAAGCCCAGATGGATCGCATCGTGGCGGCAGGCGGCGAAGGCCTGATGCTTCATCTCGCGGATGCACCCTATGTCACCGGACGCAGTGATGTGCTCCTGAAGCTCAAGCCCTGGCTGGACGCGGAGGCGCGGGTGATTGAAGTTTTGCCCGGCAGGGGCCGGCATGCGCAACGCATGGGCTCGCTGCTGATGGAAATGCCCGATGGCAAACGCTTCCGCCTCGGCACCGGTTTCACCGACGCCCAGCGCGAGCATCCGCCCGCGCCAGGCAGTCTGCTCACCTATCGCTATCAGGCGCTGACCGCAGCCGGCCTGCCACGCTTTCCGGCCTTCCTGCGCTTGCGTGAGTTGCCCTGACGCGCTCAATCGACGCGGAAGCGTGCCACCGAGCTGTTCATGGCATCGGCCAGCACCTGCAACTGGCTGGCCACTTCGGACGACTGCCGGGCGGACCCCGTCGTGCGGTCGGAAAGATGAGCGATCTGGTCCACTTCGCTGCCAATGGCGTTGCTGGCCAGACTCTGCTCCTGCAGCGCAGCCGCCATGCTGGCGGTCGCCTCGGCAATGGCGTCTGCGCCGTGCTGGATTTCGTCGATCGCGCTGCGTGCACGCTCCACGGCCGTTACGCCGCCACCCACGAGTTCGACCGCTGTCGTCATGCCCTGCGAAACCTCATGCGCGCCCGCCTGGATGGAGTCGATCATGGCGGTGATTTCCTTGGTGGAGTTGCCGGTGCGCTCCGCCAGCTTGCGCACTTCGTCCGCCACCACGGCAAAACCCCGGCCCTGCTCGCCGGCACGCGCCGCTTCGATCGCGGCATTCAGGGCCAGCAGATTGGTCTGATCCGCGATCTCCTTGATGATCGAGACCACCGTACTGATGCGCTGCGCCTCGCCGTCCAGTTTTTCGATATGGGCGGACGCGCCAGAAACGGCGGCCTCGATCCGGTTCATCTGCTTGAGCGCGGCGGCCGCTTCCGCGCTGCCGAATTCGGCCTGTCCGAGCATGGTCGAAGCCAGCGTCTTGGCGTGCTGGGAGCTGTCGCTCACATGCGTGATGCTCGCCGTCATCTCTTCCACGCCAGCGGCCATCGCCAGCGCCGCAACGTTCTGGGTCGTCGCGACTTCGGCAACCGAGGCAGCGGAATCCGCGATGCTGCGGGCATTACGCGTGAGATCCTCGGCATTGCGCCGCAAGACCATGACCAAGTTGCCCACGCTCGCGGCGGTCTCCTCCACGCTGGCCGCGATGATGTCGATCTCGTTGCGGGTCTGGCTCTTCACGATGCCGGTCGGCCTGATTGAAAAATCACCATGCCCCATGCGCTCAAGGGTGGCCACCACGCGGGCGACGGGTTTGAGCTGGCGGTTGATGAAGAACCAGAGCAAGCCGCTCAGCACCAGTGCTGCCGCGAGGCCGGCAATCAGGATGGCGTTGCGCAGCGCGATGCTGTTGCGCATGTAGAAATCCACCGCGCCGCTGCGTACGACAATGATGCCTCCCCAGCTCTCCGACTTCGCCCAGGCCAGGATGCGCTTGCCCGCAGCACCCGCGGGGCGGTACTCGAGCAGGCCCTCCGGGCTGCCCAGCACCTGCCCGAGCGCGGGCTGGCCGGCATCGTCGCGGATTTCGTCGATCTTCTTGCCCTCGAGCGAAGGATGGAACATCAGCTCGCCCGCCCGGGCGCCGCTGGCATAGACCACGAAGGATTCGTCGCCATTGTTCTGATCCGCCAGGGCGCGCCGCAGGCTCGCGAAAACATCGGCCAGATCGAAGCCGACGAAGAGGATGGCATTGACCTTGCCGGCGGCGTCCTTCACCGGAATGTACTTGGTCAGGTACTGGCGCCCGAAGAGTACGGCCGTGCCGAGATAGGTTTCGCCTGCCAGCACGCGCTGATAGGCGGGATGGTCGTGCGCGAGCTTGGTGCCGATTGCGCGTTCGCCGGTCTGGGTCTTGAGCGAGGTGGTCGCGCGGACGAAGTCATCCCCGTCTCTCACGAAAATCGTCGCGACCCCGCCAGTTGCCTTGCTGAAGGCATCGACCACGCGAAAATCGGCGTTGAGCACCTCCCCCTTGCTGCGCAGGACGGGAGCCTCGGTCTTGCCGGTCGCAACCCGGGCCTCGGCGTCCACGGTGAAACCTTCAGGAAAACTGTCCGTCAGAATGCCTGCGACCCGGTCAGTCAGGCCGATGCTGATGTGGTAGGCGTTGTCGAGCAGCTGCAGTCCGTCATGCGCGTCGCCCTGCAGGCCTTCCTGCATCTGCTGGATCGTATTGGCCTGCGTATTGCGCGACACCTGGACGACCAGCGCGAGGATGATGAGGATCGACAGGGCGACCGACACCGCGACGAACTGATGGGCCAGGGAAAGTCTCTTGAAAGCGTTCATGCTGGGGCTCCGGGGGGTAGAGGCATCTGCGTGCCATTTGACTTCCGGTCATAACGGCACAACGCCGCAAAGCTTTCGGCAGAAGTGAAAACAATGGAAAACCCTGCCCGGAGCCCTCCGCCAAGGAGGGCTGCAGGGCGCTCCCCCGCCCGGGTTATAATCGGCGGCTTACCTAGCTGAACAGAAGCGGAAAAAGATCATGATGGAAGCCGAACGCCTCAATGCCGTCGCCAACAAGATGTCCGAGCTGCGCGCCCGGGCAGACGACTTGCGGAGGTATCTTTGACTACGACAACAAGGCCGAGAAGCTGATCGAAGTCAGCAAGCAGCTCGAAGACCCTGCTGTCTGGAATGATCCGAAGCGCGCCCAGGACATGGGCCGGGAAAAGAAGGAACTCGAAGGCGTGGTGCTGGTGCTCGACGGCGTGGCCGCGAGCCTCGCCGACTGTGCCGACCTGTATGAACTCGCCGTCGGTGAAGACGACGAGGAGACCTTCGTGGCGGTCGAAGCCGACGTGGCCGATGTGGAAAAACGCGTCGCCGCGCTGGAATTCCGCCGCATGTTCAACAACCCGATGGATCCGCAGCCGGCCTTCATCGAAATCCAGTCGGGCGCAGGTGGTACGGAGTCGCAGGACTGGGCCCAGATGCTTGAGCGCATGTATCTGCGCTACTGCGAGCGCAAGGGCTTCAACGTCGAGCTGATGGAAGAGTCCGAAGGCGAAGTGGCCGGCATCAAGAGTGCGACCATCAAGGTCAGCGGCGAGTACGCCTACGGCCTGCTGCGCACCGAAACCGGCGTGCATCGCCTGGTGCGCAAGAGCCCGTTTGACTCCAACGCGCGCCGCCACACCAGCTTCGTGTCGGTCTTCGTGTTTCCGGAAGTGGATGACTCGATCGAGATCGAGATCAACCCGGCCGACGTGCGCACCGATACCTACCGCGCCTCGGGTGCGGGTGGTCAGCACATCAACAAGACCGACTCCGCCGTGCGTCTGACCCACGTGCCTACCGGCACCGTGGTGCAGTGCCAGAACGACCGTTCGCAGCACAAGAACAAGGACGAAGCCTGGAAGATGCTGCGCGCCCGCCTCTACGAGCTGGAGCTGCGCAAGCGCCAAGCCGAGCAGCAGAAACTGGAAGACTCGAAGAGCGACATCGGCTGGGGCCACCAGATCCGCTCCTACGTGCTGGACCAGTCCCGCATCAAGGATCTGCGCACCAACTACGAAGTGGGCAATACGCAGGGCGTGCTGGACGGCGACCTCGACGGTTTCATCGAGGCCAGCCTCAAGCAGGGCGTCTGAGCCTGAACGGAACAGGGCCGGCACCCGCTTCTGCCGGCCCGCTTACCCTCACGGGAGAGAGCCCGGCCGCCGGGCGTCCGGATGTCACACTCTGCCAGACACCCGGCCTGGCCGGCTCCGGCCTCATCGCTATAATTCGCGGCCTTTCCGGGGCCGCCCGGCTTCCACGCAACGCAGCCCGCGCCCATGCACGAACCTTCGGACTTCGATCTCGCTGACTTCCTGACGCCCGGTGTCACACCGGACGATGTGCCCGCACTCTGGGCACTGGTGCGTTCGCGCGACCTGATCGCAACCTTCATCACGCTCTTCCGCGGCGGTGAAGAAGAAGTCTTCATCCGCCTGCATGTGCTGCGCGAGATCAGCGCGCGGGCCGATCACCCGCGCTGGGAGCCTGACGAGCTGCGCCGGCATTTCAGCTACATCGACCCGATCAAGCTCGAAACCGTGCTCTCGCGTCTGCGCAGCCATGATCTGCTGGTCTATGACGAAGGCAGCTACCAGTTTTCGGACGCCGGCCGCAACGCGGTGGCCGCCATGGCCGTCCTGCTCCGCTTTGGCGAACATGAAGACTCCGAGCTCGGCTTTCTCACCACCCAGCTCGCCGGCATGCAGGCGACCGGCACGGTCACCGCCGAAGTGCTGCAGCATCTGCTCGCCAAGCTCAATGCGCTGACCGCTTCCTTCGAAGACGCCATTGCATCCGGCTCCGAATTCCGCATCATCGCGGCCCGCTCGCGCCTCTCCGGCAATGTGCGCTGGCTCGACAAGGGCACCCGCATCCTGCGCGGCCTGCTCGGCGAAGAGGAAATCAGCCCGGAAACCAGCCGCATCGCGCATGCCATCGGCCTCGCGCAGAGCCGGCTTGCCCGGGTGGATGCGGCCTTCCAGCGAGCGCTCAACAAGATCGAGGCGCAGCGCGTCACGCTGGGTGCATCGGGCGTGTCCTCGTCCGACGCCGTCGCCTGGCTGCGTACGCTGGACCTGCGCACGGTCGCCTCGCTGGCAGACGGCGCACTGGGCGCCGGCTCGCAGATGCAGTTTGTGGCCGGCGGGCATGAGCTGCTCGACCGCGCCGAATCGGCGCTCTCCGAAGAAGTCCGCCAGATGGAGGCCGACGCCAGCCTGCCTCCGGGCGAGGATGCACCGGAAAACGAAGTCGCGCCCTCCGAGGATCTGGGCCTGCTGGTCCGCCTCTCGGAGCGTCTGGCCGGCATTCCCGACGAAGCCCCCGCAAGCCGGCTGGTGCTGGGCGGCGGCTTCGGTCCGGCGAGCTACCGGCTCTCCCTGCTCTCCCTGCTCGGCAATGAGGAAGCAGGCGCTGCCGGCCCGGTAGCCGATCTCACCCAGATGCCCTACGACCTGCAGCTCGAGGATTACCTCGTCGAGGTCATGGAAGACGAAATCTCGCACATGTCCGCCGGCAAGGTCCTGCGGCGTGACAGCACGATCGTGGAACCCAAGCCATGAATCTCGAAATTACCGAACTCACCGCCCGCCTGCTGGCTCATCGCTGGCTGCCGCGCACCGACAGCCAGATCCGCCGTGCGCTGGTCGACGAAGCCTTCCGCGCCGAGCTCGAAAGCAATCTCGCAGCCGTCGGCCTGCAATTGCTGGACAACCCGTTCGCCGAGCATGTGGCGGTCGGCCTGCGCGACGAAGTCATGGACGCCGTCTTCGGTGGCCGCGACTACCAGGCCAGCACGATGGGCCTCACCCGAGACGAAATCGCCCTGCTGGTGGTGATCTGGGCGCTGATCATCCTGCCCAAGCGTGAGCGCCAGCTCGGCCGCCGCTCGCTGGATGACGACGGCCAGAACGACATGTTCGGCCAGGACAAGCCGATCGAGCATGGCGAATCCGTCTCCGGCGCGGTGTCGGAAAGCTCGCTGCTGGCCGACTTCGGCGCGCAGCTGGGCGGCCGCACCAAGATCCGCAACTTCGCGCTCGGCAAGCTCGCACGCCTGGGCTTCATCGTGCGCAGCAACGGCTACATCCATGAAGGCCCGCTGCTCGACGTGCTGCTCGACTACCGGGTGATGGCGGACCGCATCATCAATGGCACGCTGGCCGATGTGCTTGCCGCAGCCGGGCGGGCGCTCCCCGCCGGCATGGGCGAAGACGACGACGAACTCTTCGACGAGACCGACGAAGACGTCGATCCCCTCGCCTGACCGATACAGGATTCCCGATGTTCCACATCCGCGACATTGAACTCGTCCACTGGGATTTCTGGCGCCGCTTCACGCTGCCGCTGGACGCTCACATCATCACCATCGTCGGCCCCAACGGCTCCGGCAAGACAACGCTGCTCGACGCCATGCGCACGCTCTTCGCGCTGCGCTGCTCCGGCAAGCGCGATTTCCGCCGCTATGTGCGCCGGGCGAACGCCGGCTTCGCCTGGCTGCGGGCCACGGTCTCCAACCAGCCCGGCAGCACCGGCAAGCGGCCCTTCTTTCCCTGCCTGAAGGACGAAGTCACGCTGGCATGCCGGGTCAAGCGGGCTGGCGGCGACTGGAGCCGGGAATACTGCATCGAGGATGGCCTCGTCAGCGTCGAGGTGCTGGAAGAAACCGCGCAGTTCATCGGTCTGCGCGACTACCAGTCACGCCTGGCCTATGCCGGCCTCACGCCCGCGATCGCCAAGGTGCTGTCGCTTGAGCAGGGCGACACCGACAAGCTCTGCGAATACTCCCCGCGCGCCTTGCTGGATCTGGTCTTCGACGTGTTCGGCGACAAGGAAGTGCTGGACAACTACCAGGCCGCACGCGAAGAACAGAAAACCGCACAGCACGAACTCGAAGCCCTCGCGCTGGACCTCGAAAAGCTCAAGGCACAGGCCGAAGCACGGCGTCTCGAAGCCGACCGTTTCCTGGAGTGGCGCGAGCTGCAGCATGAAGCCGGTGCGCTGGAGGCAGAAGCCATTCCGCGTCTGGAGATCGCCGAACTGCAGGCCGAAACCGCCAGCTGGCGCACCCGCCTGAAGCGCGCCCGCACGGACGTGATCGAAGCGATTGCCACCCGCAAGGCGTCGGAAGACCGCGTGGCGGGGCTTGCCGGAGAAAAGGCACAGGCCGAAGCCCTGCTGACCGATGCCACCGGCCGCCTGCAATCCCTCGACACGCAATGGCTGTCGGCCCGCGACGCGATGCGCGACGTCGAAAAGAAACTGGCCGAACGCGATGCGCTGCGCGAGCGCGTGGCGCGCGAACACGGCGAAGCCGCTCTGGATTCCGAAAACGCCGCGGCCGGCGCCTACAACGACTGGCAGGCGGTTCGCGCCAAGGTCCGCGAGCTCACGGCGCGCTTCGAGGAAGTCACCGCCCGCCTGCGTGAAACCCAGGGCAAGACTGGCTCGCCGCAGGACCATGAAGTGCAGCGCTTCCGTGCCGCGCTGAATGACGCAGGCATCGAGCACCGCCTGCTTGCCGAAATCACCGAAGTCACTGACGCCAGCTGGCAAGGCGCGCTGGAGGCGATCCTGCGCCCTTACCGCTCGCTGATCCTGCTCGAGAACGAATCCGACCGCCATGAAGCCTGGGCGCTGGGGGAGCGCGAACGCTTCCGCCACTTCATCGTGTCGGACCGCGTGCCCTGCCCCGAAGCCAGCCCCGGCAGCCTGCTCGAGGTCGTGCGCTTTGCCGGCGAGCCGCCAAAGTGGCTGGCAGAGCTGCTCGGCCGCATCCGCCGGGTGGACAACGCCCAGGCTGCGGCAAAACTGCCGCGTGATCAGGACTGGATCACTCGCGAGGCCTACCACCGCGAGCGGCGCGGTGCGCGGCACCTGGGCGTGCCGCATGATTTCTGGTTCGGTGAGCTCGCACGCAAGACGCGGCTTGAAGCACTGCAGAAGGAAGTGGCCGAGCTCGACAAACAGCTGGCCTGGGCACGCAAGAAGCAGGACGAAGCCGAATCGGCCATGCAGTCGGCGCGCGAAAAACTGCTGGGCATGCAGGCTGCCGAGCTGCTGCTGGCCCGCTCGGCCGAGTTCGACGCGGCCGAGCAGGATCGCCACAGCTTGCAGAGCGCGCTTGAAACGGCGGAAGCCGCGCGCAACCAGGCCCGCGCCACGGTCGACCAGTGCAAGGAAAGCCTCGCCGGCATCGCCATTGAAGCCGACCGCCGCTCGCGGGACCTGAACCAGGCGCGCGACGTGATCAAGCGCCTGGCCACCGAGTCGCGCCCCCAGCGGCTGGAACAGACCGCCCGCCTGTTGAGATTGCGCAGCAAGCGTCGCGGCATGCCGGCCGAGTGGCTCGAACCCGCTGCCCTCGCCGAACTCGCCGAGCATTACGGCGGACTCTCCGGCGCGCGCAACGAGCTCTCCCGCCTCAAGCGCCGGATTGCGGAAGGCGAATGGCCGACCGACGAGAGCGTCCTGATCGTGAAGGAAAAGCTGGGGCTCGAGCTCCAGCAGCGCGAAGCCGATTACGGCCAGCGCATGGCCTACTCCGAGCGCACCCGGCAGATGGTCGATGAAGCCCGTGCGGCCTACATCGCCCGCCTGCGCGCCACGGTGCGGCAGTACGGCAAGAATCTGCGCGCGCTCGGCGAGCTGGCCGGTGTGGGCGTCGAATGCCCGGTGCCGGTACTCGACAATGACGATGGCACGCTGGCGTCAGCCGGCCTCGAAGTGGCCTTCGACTTCGACCAGAAAGGCGCACAGACCCTCAATGACGGAGAAGCCTCGGGCGGCCAGCAGGTCATGAAGTCCCTGATCCTGCTGATCGGTCTGTTGATGGACGACGCGCGCCCGGGCGGCTTCGTGTTCATCGACGAACCCTTCGCCCACCTGGACGTCGCCAACATCGACCGCGTCGGTGCCTTCCTGCGTGCCACCCGCGCGCAATACCTGATCACCACGCCGGTCACCCACAACGCCAACGTGTTCCAGCCAGCCCAGCTCACGCTGGTCACGCGCAAGAAAAAGCCTGCAGACGCATGGGCGCCTCCCATCGGCGTTCTGCGTCGGCATATAGACTGAAGCCGTCCGGGGAAGTCCGTCTGATCGGGCTTCCCTTTCCCGGCCCGCGGGCAGCTTTCTGACCTGCCCCTATATCCAGCCTCCGGTTACTGTAAAGATTCCTGCCGGGATGCCGTTGGAAAGCCGGAACAACCACAACAACCCGGCACCATGAGAACCGAAGTCGCCCTCCTTCGTCTGCTCAAGAAACTGCAATCGCTCGAAGCCTCACGCGATCGCCTGGCTATTGCCGAATCCCTCGTGGTTGCCGCGCTCGAGGTGCTCGACGCACGTTTTGCGCTCCTGCACGGATTCCGCTCCACACCCAATGGCTATCTGACCGCTCCGGTGGCCTGGGCCGTTGCAGGGGGTGAGTCGGCCACGACCAGCCTGGATCATCTCGATTTCGAGGATACCCATCTCGCAGCCGAGCCCCTGCTCGAGGAATGCGCGCACTCCGAATCCGGCATTGCCGTTTCCGAAATCGACAGCGAATACGTACTGATCTTCGCGGTCGGCCCCATCGGCTGCCCGGTCGCCATGGTGGAAGCCCATTGCCAGGAGCGTCCCAGCGACGAGCTGAGTGATTGCGTGCATGAACTGCTGCACATCTATTCCGAGCACATCGGGCTGCTCGACTATGCCGAGCTCGACACGCTGACCCGCCTGAACAACCGCAAGACCTTCGACGACAACTTCGATCGCTTCATCGAACTGGCCGGCATGAGCACACCGGTCGCGCCGGACGACACCGAGGCCCCTCAGCAGTGCTGGCTCGCGGTGCTGGACATCGACAAGTTCAAGCGCATCAACGACGGTTTCGGCCACCTCTTCGGTGACGAAGTGCTGATCCGGGTGGCGGACCTGATGCGCAAAACCTTCCGCAGCAACGACAAGCTCTTCCGCTTCGGGGGTGAGGAGTTCGTCGTACTGTTGCGTTTCGTGACGGCAGACAACGCGGAACGCGTGCTTGAACGCTTCAGGGAAGCCGTCGAAACCTATGAGTTCCCGCAAGTGGGTCAGGTCACCTGCTCGGTCGGCTTCGCCCGCATCGACCCCACCCTCACGCCGGCGGAAATCCTCGGCCGTGCCGACGACGCGCTGTATTTCTGCAAGCAGAACGGCCGCAACCAGGTTCGCAGTTTCGAACGCCTGATCGCCGAAGGGCTGCTCCAGGCCCCCAGCGCCACCCCCGCCGCCACGCAAGACATCCAGGCCGACATCGACGCCCTGTTCGACTGAAAACCATGTCACTGATGTGACATGCTGGCGCCAATCGGTCAAAATAGCGGCCTTTGTCGCGAACGCCCGGTTCGCGCGAGCCTTTCCAGACCCGAATCATGGCCGAACAGAACAATCCCCCCGTCGAACAACCCGCTCAGGACGAAAACCACATCATCGCCGAGCGCCGCGCAAAACTCGGTGAGTGGCGCAAGACGGGCAAAGCCTATCCGAATGATTTCCGCCGCGAAGACTTCGCCGACAAGCTCCACGCCGCTTACGGCGAGCAGTCAGCGGAAGCGCTTGAAGCCACGCCGGTCAGCGTGACCGTTGCTGGTCGCATCATGCTCAAGCGCGTCATGGGCAAGGCTTCCTTCATCACCATCCAGGACATGTCCGGTCGCATCCAGCTCTACGTGACGCGTGATGGCGTCGGCGAAGAGATCTACGCAGACTTCAAGACCTGGGACATCGGCGACATCGTCGGCACCACCGGCAGCCTCTTCAAGACCAAGACCGGCGAACTCTCGGTCAAGAGCGAATCGATCCGCCTGCTCTCCAAGTGTCTGCGCCCCTTGCCGGACAAGTTCCATGGCATGGCCAACCTGGAAATGCGCTATCGCCAGCGTCACCTCGACCTCATCACCAATGATGACTCCCGCGCGACCTTCATCGCACGCAGCAAGCTGATTTCCGCGATCCGCCGCTACATGGACGGTCACGGCTTCCTGGAAGTCGAAACGCCGATGATGCACCCCATCCCTGGCGGCGCCTCGGCCAAGCCCTTCATCACCCACCACAATGCGCTGGACCAGCAGATGTTCCTGCGCATCGCGCCGGAGCTCTACCTGAAGCGCCTCGTGGTCGGCGGTCTGGAAAAGGTCTACGAGATCAACCGCAACTTCCGCAACGAAGGTCTCAGCCCGCGTCACAACCCCGAATTCACCATGATCGAGTTCTATGACGCGTATGCGGACTACCGCACGCTCATGGATTTCGTCGAAGGCCTGCTGCGCCATGCCGCTCGCGAAGCGCTGGGCACCGAACAGTTCCAGTACCAGGGTCGCGACCTGGATCTCGGCAAGCCCTTCGATCGGCTGACCGTGGTTCAAGCCGTCATGAAGTACTGCCCGGAATTCACCGACGCCCAGCTGAACGATGCCGCCTGGCTGCGCGAAGAGCTCTCTCGCCGCAAGGCCCTGCCCAAGGGAGAAGTCGGCCTTGGCGCACTGCAGCTCGCCTTCTTCGAGGAAACCGCCGAAGCCCAGCTCTGGAACCCGACCTTCATCATCGACTACCCGGTGGAAGTCAGCCCATTGGCCCGGGCCTCGGACGCCAACCCTGGCATCACCGAACGCTTCGAGCTATTCATCGTCGGCCGCGAGATTGCCAACGCCTTCTCCGAGCTGAACGATCCCGAAGACCAGGCCGAACGCTTCCAAGCTCAAGCCAAGGCCAAGGATGCCGGTGACGAAGAAGCCATGTATTACGACGCGGACTATATCCGCACGCTCGAATCAGGCCTTCCGCCCACAGGCGGCTGCGGTATCGGGATCGACCGTCTGGTCATGCTGCTGACCGACAGCCCGGCGATCCGCGACGTGATCCTTTTCCCGCAGATGCGTCCGGAATAACCGGCTGCACGAAAGAACCCCACGGAGAACCGGGCTCGCCTTCTGACGAGCCCGGTTCTTGCATTCAGGCCCCAGAAATCCGCATCCATCACTTTCCGAGACACATCATGACCTCACTCATCAGCCCCATGCCGGAACTTGCCGAACGCATCGAACGCGAAGGCATCGTGCAGGGCAACGAAATCCTCAAGATCGACCATTTCCTGAACCATCGCATCGAGCCCGGCTTCATGCAGCGCATGGCACGCGAGATCGCCGCACGCCTGCGCCAGTTCAAACCCGACATGATCCTCACCGCGGAGGCCAGCGGCATCGCTCCAGGCCTGATGGTGGCGCTCGAACTTGATATTCCGATGGTATACGGCAAGAAATACCACCCCGATGTTGAAATTCCCGCGCTGTCACGCAAGATCCCATCGCCCACCAAGGGTGGCGAGGTGAAGATGGTCGTCAGCCAGAAGTACCTCACTTCTGGCCTGCGCGTGGCCATCGTGGACGATTTCCTCTCCAACGGCCGCACCGCCGCCGCCCTGGTCGACATCACCAAGGAAGCTGGCTGCACCCCGGTGGCCGCCGCTTTCCTCGTCGCCAAGAGCTTCAAGCAGGGCCACAAGCTCATGGAAGCTGCCGGCGTCCCGGTCGTCACGCTCGCCAAGGTCGAAGCGCTGGTGGACGGCAAGGCCATCCTGAGCAAGGCCTGAATCCCGGGTTCTGAAAACAGCGCTGGACATTTCCGCCTGGCCATATATAATGCGCGGCTCGCGGAGAGGTGGCAGAGTGGTCGAATGTACCTGACTCGAAATCAGGCGTAGGTGCAAGCCTACCGTGGGTTCGAATCCCACCCTCTCCGCCACAAACACTGTCTACAAGCGGGTTTCAGAGAATTTTAATCTTCTACCCGCCTACCTACCCACCTAAAATCTTGTGATCAGGTGAGTCAGGTTGAGACAAAATGAGAGACCGCCTTCGTGGCGGTTTTTCTTTTTTTGGGCGCGAAATTGCACCGCGAGCGCCTCTCTCCGGCGCACTCCACGTTCAAGCGCACTCCGGCACCGCGACACCGTCAACATGAATGAAAAATTCATGCCCGGTTTTACCAAGCCCTCGCTATACGTTCAAGTCACCACCCGGATGACCTCGTTACCTGACCGTATAGAAAGCCACACCCAAAATGAACGCCCTCACCTTTCTCAGGGAAAAAGACCTGATCGGCCGCCCAGGCCAGCCTGGCTTGATCAACTTTTCCCGCTCGACGCTCTGGCGTCGTGTAGCGGATGGCAGCTTTCCGCCCCCCATCAAGCTCTCCCCAGGCATCACAGCATGGCGGCATTCAGATGTTCTTGAGTGGGCCGCCGACCCGGCTAGCTATCACTCCGGCAGCAACAAGCCCCTGCACAGACTTCGTCGCAGTAGTCCGTCTGACATTTGCAGATTCAAGACGCGCTCTGGCAGTAGCACCCGCTGCGCATCTTCCGGCAGGAAGTTGTCGAAATACCACTGTACTGGGCGCAGACTCGCCCCATCCAGCAAGGGTTCGACAGAGAGCGGCAGATGCGGGCTCAGCGCATAAGCGGCTTGCCAGCCTGACATCCCGCTTTGGTGTGCCGCACCGTCCTGCACTGCATTGATGGCATGGAGCGAATGCTGAATGAGTTCGGTGTGCTATCAATCAGAAAACGGCCATTCAGCCATGCTCCTGACTGAATGGCTGCTCTGCCTGATATGGCTGACGACTCCAAATAACAGCGCGAATGACAACGACGACGCGTCGGCCTGAGCAAGAAAGCCTGTCGCCCCCTTCGCCAAGTCCATCCTCAGCACCCGGAATTCGGCCTTTGCTGACGCTCCACGGACTTCGCCGCACCGGCTGCGATAGGGAGTAAAACGGCCCTCTGGCGCGTCCACGAGCGCCGGCGCGCGATTCAGGGACTTAGTCCACTAGATGGCACAAGATATGAAGGCGCAACCAAGTGTGCGATGTCTCGATACACAACATAGACACCAAGCTCGCTTCGCCAGAATAGAGCCCCTTCAAGAAATAGCGGCCAGTCGTCAGACGCATGATGAACACCCTGCAGCCTTGCGACCGTAGCGGTTACCAGAACGTCGTGTGTCACAAAGACATGAATACCTGGATCACCTTCAGCCGACGACAACATGCTCTGCACAAGAACCCGGGCCGCCTCATCAGGCTGCGCCATCCCCGGCAAAGCCTGTTTTTCAGCCATAAGATGCCGCATCACCTCTTCGTGACCGAGCGTCTCCCAATTGCTCCACGCCAAGCGGCCATCGAGCACGTACACACCGGGGTCGCCCAGTAGCCGGCTCTCAGAAATACGAGCATCGCCACCCGAGCCGAGCCGCATGGCTTCGGCCGTTTGAACACAGCGAGGCAGTGGGCTGCTATGGAGTGATCTCAGGCGAGCGCCAAGTTTCTGGCCCAGTTTGAGAGCAATGTCCTTGCCCGCGTCAGTGATCGGCACTTCATTACCGGCCTCGCCCGGAGGGAGTTCGTCTCGCACGGAATGCCGGAGGAGCAAGGCGATAGGCAGATCGACCGGAGTCTGCTCAAGATTGCGCAGGAGTGACTCAGGAATCTCCCAAGCGTGCGCCTTGGTCATATCGCCTCCGCACACAACACCGCAGGAAGCGCAGCTACTCGACGAACCTCAACCAGACGGAACCCTGCTTCAGCGAGCAAGCGTTCAAAGGCCTCCTTCGAGCGCTCCCGTCCTCCGGTAGCCATCAGCAAGTGCAAGTCACACAAAGCTCCCGATACACCGTGCTCTTCCATCAGCATTTCGATGATGAAAAGTTTTCCTCCCAGCGGGAGGGCCGCGCGAGCTTGAGACAGGATTTTGATTGCGTCACCGTCGTCCCAGTCATGCAGCACTCTGGCCAGTGTCACGACATCAGCTTGGGCACTCCAGGGCTCAAAGAGGTCGCCAGGCTGCCAGTTCAAGCCCGGCACCAACCCAAGGCTGTCGCGTGCCTGCTCAACCACTTCAGGCTTATCGAGCACAGTCACGTGAGCGTCGGGACATGCACTCAGTATGTTCGTTGCAAGCGTTCCGAATCCACCGCCCGCATCCACCACACGCTCATTGCCCTGCAAGCCGAGCGCACCAGGAATCAGTGCGTAGTCATGGCGGGCATAACTGCGCAACATTCGGTGATGCCCTTGCAGACGTGCAGGATCTTTGGCGACATCTCCAAAAATATCCGGTGCGCGCCAATCTCCCTTCGCTTTGAGCGCCTCCGGCAAGGAAGACCACAGGTCGCTGAGGGCGTCTGAGTATTCGAGGGCCGCGTCCGCCAGACTCAGCGAATGGTCTGCCAACAGGAGCTCACCACGAACGCTCAAACCCCAGTTTTCAGCTTTACGCTCAACGAGTCTGAGTTCCCCTAGGGCCCGCAGTAGTCGCATGGCTCCATCGCTGGAGAGTCCGCACTTTTCGGCTAGTGCGTCAGATGTGCAAGGTAAGCCCTCGATGACGCCCAGACGTACCGCTGCCGCAATCGTTTCAGTGCGCCAGTAACCAACCATATCGCTTGAAAGCGCCGCAAATTCAGACTGCCTGGCAGGACGAAGTTCGATCAGGCGTTGCCCCTGCTCATTGATGACCTCCAGGCCGCCATCAAATCGCTCCACTCTTGCTTGACCGTTGTAGAACGGCTCAACAGCTGCAAATCGTCGCGCATAGGCAGGCACTCCACGCAGATCAACGTGCATCCACCCGTCGCCATCACGTGCGCGTGCGAATCCCTTGTGAAAAACGTCCAGATCAGCGAACCAGTTGCCATGCAACGGCTTACCGTTCAGATCCAGATGCGTGCATAGGCCTGCATCACTCTGAATGACACAGAATCCATCCTTGTAGTCTCCGGCATAGCGCCAGGTTTCCGGATACGCGATTGAGCCGTCCGAGAACACATGTCGATAGCGACCATCGCGCAATCGCACCGTACAGCGTTCGCCCTGGAAATTTCCGCACCAGTCATACCGGTCAGGATAGGTATCGCTTCCATCTGGACGAATGTGATGCCAGCCATCCTGGGCCTGTGCCGCAGCGAAGCCCTCATAGAAACCAAACGTACGAATGAAGCGGCGGGAATAGGCGGCATTGCCATCTGGCCCAACATGCCAGGCTTCGTCGCCACGCTTTACGGGCGCCAAGCCAGGAGCATGGAACTTAAGCACTTCGTCGAAACGCCCGTCATACGCGGGCTGACCATCGCGCTCATGGTACTTCCCACATGCAGACACGCTCAGATCACGCCAGTTCATAGCGACTCCCCGGCCGGCTTTCTCATGTTGCAGGAGGCACACAAAGATCGATTCCTGTAACTGGCCACTAGCGCGCGGTAAGCATCGCCCTGCCAGATATCGAGCAAGGATGTGTCGAGCAGTTCGCCGAACTCTCCCAAAGTCCTGCGCTGCGCGTCCGGCGCACAGCATGGATCGAATCGTCCTTGAGCACTGACCCATGCCTCTTGCCCCAGGAATGGGCACAGGCCATCAGGCGTGAGTTCCTGGGTTGCTTCTTCATCCAGCGGGAAGATGTTCTCCAGGAGAATCGTGCGCCCATTCGCGAGCGGCTGGGCCAAAGCGATCTTTTGAGCCTGCTCGACAGCGACATTCCAGCGCCGGATCGCGTCAGCATTGCGGCGCATCGACAAGGCTTCGATTTCAGGAAAATGCGCCCAGAGATGATGGCCCTTGATCCGATCCACGCCGAGATCGATACCGAGTCGCACGATATCGGCCAGTTCCTCGACATTGGATTCCAGAAAGGTCAGCTGGAGCGTCACGCGGCAACGGTTGCCGCCATTCGTTGCATGCGCATCACGCACCGCAATGAACTCACGCAAGTTGCGCAGCGATTCTTCCCATTTCGAGCCCAGCATGATCGACTCATGGGTGGTCTTGCAGGCACCGTTCCAGGAGATCTTCACATCGGAGGTGACCGGCACAATGCGGGCAGCCCAATCGCTAGCCCCATACTTCGGGAAGGTCCCGTTGGTCGTCAGATTCAGTTTCACGTCGTGCTTCGCACACAAAGCCAGGATGTCTTCGAAATGCTCATAGAGCAAAGGCTCACCCATGGTTGAAGGGATGATTTCACGCAGCCCTTTCCCAGCGGTTTCCTCGACGACACGCTTCAGCATCTCGAAGGGCATGCGGCGATGACGACGCCCATCCAGTTTGCGCAGTGGCTGCAACGCACTGTGTGGTGAATGCTCCTCGCACATCACGCACTTGAGGTTGCAGGTATCCGGGTTGGTATCAAAAGTGATGCGCCAGGGGGCCTGCGTATGCGAAAGCTTTGTCCTGTCCCGCCGACGAAGGACTCGCTGATACAAGGCTTCGATATCCTGCACGTGGGTATCGATATCGGGAATGTCACCATCCTGGCTGAAAACGTAGCCACGACTCCCCAGTTTGGCCGCCAGTTCAGGCGCATCGACAAAACGCTGCATCTGCTCCGCCAGCGCCGCGAATGAGCGATGCTCGAACAAGAGTCCATTGACCTCGTGATGGACATACTCGGCCATCCCGCCGGTGTTGGCGGTGATCACCGGCACGCGCGCCTGCTGGGCTTCATGAATGACCAACGGCGAGTTCTCCACCCATACCGACGGCACAACAATCGCATCCACGCGATCAAAGACATCGCGAACGATGTCCTGATTCCTGTACTCAGGCATCCACTCGATCTTGTCTGCAATCTCGGCAGGCAGGCTTGCGGCGATGTCTTTCAGTGCGTCCGTTTCCTGACCACGCGGGCGCCCCCAGATCCTGAGTCGGGCTTTGCCGGTGAGGCGCCCAAATGCGCGGATCAGGTCATGAATTCCCTTGGCCGGAATGTGGGTGCCAATGTACCCAAACGTGAATTCTGGTTCCTGAACCCTGGTGCGGTTGGCGGAACGCTTTCTGTCGAAACCGTAGTCCAGATAGATAAGCTTGCGCTCGGGCAGGCCGAAGTCATGACGATAGCGCTCCAGAAGGTAACGCGCCGGGGCAACGAACACATCCACCAGTTCGGCCATCTCGCGCATGTGTGCCATGCGACGCTTCACCCAGTCTTGCCAGTAAGCCACATCCGCTTCGTATTCATCGGGAGCCCCGCTGAAGTAACGCGCATAACAACGCTCGGCACACTTGCGATCTTCCTGCCCATCGCAAGCTGCCCACAGATTGTCAGGATCTTCCGGGAGGGTCTGCATGAACTGGCCGCGCGGACACATGACCCAGTAGTCGTGAAGCGTGTAGACAATTGGTATCCCACGATTGGCCGCCTCCTTCAATAAGGACGTCGAGAGATGATTAAGGTGCCCGACATGCACAACATCGGGCTGCACTTCGGCCAATACCTCGGCGAAACGCTGATCGACCCCTTCAGCCCGGTATCTGTCCTTTAACCTCGGGTTATTCACCAGATGCAGGGTAATCCTTGCGTCATCAGGATCTCGATCCTGGCGAAGGCGGTAATCCGGCGCGAAGGGATCCTCTTCGCGGGTAAAGACATGGACCTCATGTCGATCAGCCAGCCCCTGGCACAAGGTCTGGCTATAGACCTCGGAACCGGCGTTGTAGCGCATCGGATAACCGTGAATCACTTTCAAAATTTTCATGCTGATGCCTCCATGGCGCCGTGCAATGCGTGTTCCTGCCTGAAGTCTTCAATGAGACGTATCAGGCCGGCTTCCAAAGAAATTTCAGGCTCCCAGCCGAGAAACTCACGTGCTCTCCCCGGGTCTCCATAGAAGCGCGCAACGTCGTAAGACCTCGGCGCAGCCTCAGTGACGACTGCATCGCTCTTCGCCAGTCGACAACAAATCGCAGCAAGCTCGCCTAAAGAGGTTGGGTGCCCTGATACCAGGTGCACTGGGTGCAATGACTGCTCGCCGGACTCGAACAGTCCGATCAAGGCACGAAGACCTCGAACGACATCATTGACGTGCGTAAAGTCGAAGGTGTGGTTGCTGCCTTCAACGCGTAAGGGCGAGCCTTCGACCGCTGCCCTGGCAAACGCAGGAATGACTCTATCTGCGTGATCCTTCGTGCACCCATA
Organism: Uliginosibacterium paludis; assembly: GCF_039631355.1. NCBI lineage: Bacteria > Pseudomonadati > Pseudomonadota > Betaproteobacteria > Rhodocyclales > Zoogloeaceae > Uliginosibacterium > Uliginosibacterium paludis. Next base: position 157,855 of record NZ_JBDIVF010000004.1, read on the forward strand.
CACATTCGAAAGCCGCACGACAGCGGTTTGCAGACCCTGGCTGCGCGCATCCAGAACTACGCGCTCGCCCTCTGCCTTGGAGCGCGCATAGACATTGAGCGGATTCAACTCGGTTGTCTCAGCAACCGGGAGTGATGGAGCCTGCCCGTAGACCTCTCGGCTGCTCGAAAACAGAATCCACGGTTTGGAACTCTGGGCCAATGCCGCATGAACGAGGTTTTGAAGGCCCGTGACGTTCGTGCGCCAACACAGTTCAGGGTCTCGCTGCCCCCAGACGACCCTTGAAACGGCGGCCAGGTGAACAACACCGACACAACCCTGAATGCCTGTCTCAACGTCGGCTAAGCGGGTCACATCACCGTAATGCTCTCCGTGCCCGAGCAGATCCAGTTCCTTCACCGAAAACCCGTCATTCCTCAGCGACGCGCAAAGCCGCCGCCCCACCAGGCCGCGTGAGCCGGTGACCAATACTGTCTTTGTCATGATTTTTCCCAGGATGAGAGCCAGAACTCCCGCAAGGAGAGTTCCGGCAAGCGCAACGATCAGTCGCTTTCGCGTTTCTGCGTTTGCTTCAGATGGGAGGCTTCGATCTGGAGTCGTTGCAGCGTGAGTGCTGCCAACGCAGTTGCGTCCTGAAGTAAGTAACCCCGTTTCCGGTAGTACTGGGGTGAGATGTGGTTGAGTTGTAGAGACCGACGATCGATGTCGGCTTTTGACAGGAAATGACTCATAGGTTTGCTCCTTCAGGTTGAGCCAGAACGGACAGCCACAACTTCCCTCGGGTCTGGAAAGCGCTTGGAGCAAAGCTAAGCGTGGTGTCAGGACTGACATTCGGGTTGTTTCCGCAGAGATACGTCCCCACCGACAAAGTCGTTGTCTAGGACCCGATCCAAGACACAAAGAGAGGTATCAATGCTTTTTTGATGCTATGCGAATTTATTGCTCGGTGCAAAGGCATACCTTTCGGCTCAACTTTTCATCGATCACCTCGCTGTCCGCCCAGTAGCGCAAACCAGACTATTGGCGAACAAGAGCTGAGCGTCTGCTTAGGCCGACCTGCGGACATAGGCACTCCTCGGACCTTGGTGAAATCGGCAATGGTCTCGGCCATGAGAATCGTCGAAACGGCGCCCCTTGTACGGGAAGTTAGGTTCTTCCTCCCTCCGATCATCGTCGGTCAAGGACGTGTCGCTTGGCTCGTGCGCAGCACTCATTCCGCCGGAGAGCACAGTTGCCTGCTTGCCAGGCATTCAGGCCGACGACTCTTTGAAGCCCGCCATCCGTGGTGGATCCGTAATCAGGTTTGGAAGAACGCCCCTGGGTCGCACTCAAGTGTGCGGGCAAGCTTCAGGATATTGAGCACGGCAATGTTCCGCTGCCCGCGCTCGACCCCTCCAAGATAGCTGCGGGCAAGCCCGCTCTCGAGAGCCAGTTTTTCCTGGGACCAGCCACGCGACTTGCGAATCACGGCCAGGCGCTTGCCGAAAGCCTGCAGGTCTCTTTGCTGCTCGGGGCTGAGATTGGTTTCCATGCACCGATGCTAGGAATCCGAACACTTTCAGGCCACGCTCTATAAGTGACATTTCGCGCTATAGTGCGCAGCTTTTGAGATCGCTTTGTCATGTCGCGCCCCGATCCACTCGCCCACCTTTCCGAGACAGAACTTGATGAGCTGATGACGCGCTACTACAAACACGAGCGCGTCGCGGACCTGCCGCCTGCGACGCTTGCCACACGCGTGACGGAACTGGAGAACCAGATTGTGCTTGGGCTCACCGCCAAGGGTCTGGCTTCTCGGCTCGACAGGAAGTGGTCGGCAGCAGAATCGCTCGCCCTCGAACACTCGCCTCAGCTTCGGGTGCGGACGAAAATGGACCACCCATGACTACGGAAAGTTGCCTCAAATCTGCCTGCGCATGACGCCGACAACACATCGGATCTGACGCAAAACCGCTCGACTCACCCGCACACAACGACGCTCAATCCGCTCAAGCTTCGGCACCATTTGCATCGAATCCCCTTACGCTTCCGTGCGCTTCTGCTCCCCGACAGGCAGCAAAATCACCCTCGCACATCGTCAGAAATTGCCGCCACCTCCCCTGCCCTGCGGGGCCGACAACCAGGGGGAGGCAGTGGCTGCCGCACGCGCCCCGACGCCAGCAGCGCATACGAATCCTGCGCGCAGAAGCCCCTCGCAGCCCCCGCTCCGAAGCGCCTCGTTCGCTCGCCGCCCCCGCTTTTCGGCGTTGCCGGATCATCGGCATCGCCACTCGCCAGCTTGGCAAACCACGAAGAGCGCAGCCAACCCCAGGCTCCGAAGCAAAGCGAAAAATCCCTCCGAGCCACATGTCCCCAAGCCGCCTTGCCGCATCGCGTCACTACTCGCGCTGACAAGCTCGCGGACGCGCGCACAGGCACGCGCCACTGGTGCACGACACCAGCAAGATGACAAAGGCATTCAACCAAGGCGTTGAAGCCTTGCTCCGGCGTCTCACCCTTCTCGGGTCGGAACTGCATGCTTACCAATCGCTGCAGCGGCGTCATTCCTGCCACCAGGCTCAGGCAACCGGGCTGGCTGCGGCCTTCATGTCGCCCGCATGAACTGGTCGATCTGCTCGAGAACATATGACGCACGCGCCGTCAAAGGCCATTCAGCGCGGTGCACCAGCCACAAGGGATAGGGCTTGCCGCTCAGGGCGACCCGGATGTCGTCCGGCCGTGCATACACCTGACGGGCATGCCGCGGAATCACCGTAAAACCGAATCCTGCCGCGACGCCGTCCAGAATCAGGCTGACCTGATTGATGTAACCGTGGCAGGGCAGACTGCTCACTCCCGGATTGCCGGGAAAGGCCCGGCTGAGCAAGCGCGTGGCCATGGCTGGACCATCCGGATGCTCGATGAAGCCCAGCCTGACCAGATCATCCCACGCATCAACGTTTTGCCCCGCAGGCACAACGAGCTCGAGTACTTCTGCACCAAATTCCCTGGCCGCAAAGCGGGGGTCGTCGGGGCGGACCGTGACCACACCGAAGTCGTACTTCTTTTCGAGCAGCGCCGCCAGGATCTCGTTGTCCGGCGCAAAACGGTGGCGGACAGCCAGGCCGGGATGGCGTGACTGCAAGGCCACCAAGGGGCCGTGCAGCGCCAGCCCGACACTACCCGGCGTGGTCAGACCGACCTCGCCACAGAGCGCATCGGCATCGGCCAGACGCACCTCCAGCCGCCGCGTGGCTTGTTGAACCGCTCTGCAGTAATCGAGAAATGCCGTGCCGGCCGGCGTGAGCTCCAGGGTTCGCGTCTGACGCAGCAGCAGAGGTCCCAGCCGTGTTTCGAGCTGGCGGACATGCTGACTGACGGCAGCCTGCGTAAGGCCCAGGCGCTCGGATGCACGGGTGAAGCTGCCGGTTTCGGCAATGGCGAGAAAAGAATGGATCCACTGCGGACTAAACATAATGACTTGTTATGCACTCAATAAACATCAATAAGTTTACGTCACAAATCAGGCTTTCTAAACTCAACCACTCCTGAAACTCCTTGTCTGGCCATGTCTCCCTACCCGCGCAGCTTTTCCCATATCGGCCTCTCGGTCACCGATCTCGACGCCGCCGTGAAGTTCTATACCAGGGTGATGGGCTGGTACCTGATCATGCCGCCCACCACGATCCGCGAAGATGACAGCGCCATCGGCGTGATGTGCAGCGATGTGTTCGGCGCCGGCTGGGGCAGTTTCCGCATCGCGCATCTCTCGACCGGCGACCGCGTCGGCGTGGAGATCTTCGAGTTTCCGGGGGCCGAGCGGCGCGAAGCCAATTTCGAATACTGGAAGAGCGGCGTCTTCCATTTCTGCGTACAGGACCCGGACGTGGAGGGCCTCGCCGCGAAAATCGTGGCGGCCGGCGGCAAGCAGCGCATGCCGGTGCGCGAGTACTTCCCCGGCGAGAAGCCCTATCGCATGGTCTACATGGAAGATCCCTTCGGCAACATCCTGGAGATCTACAGCCACAGCTATGAGCTGACCTACTCCGCCGGCGCCTATGGCGCAGCCGACTGAGCATGAACGGCCTCCGTACCCTCGACGGCTTCGTGCTGCCGGACCGCCATCGCGCCTGGGTCTGGCGGACGGGCAATGATCCGCTCGCCCTGCAGCAGGCCGAGATTCCGCTCAGCGCACCGGCGGCCGGTGAAGTGCTGGTACGCAACGAGGCGGTGGGCCTCAACCCGGTCGACTGGAAAGTGCTCGGCATGCCCGGCTGGCAGCCGGACCATGTGCCTGGCGTAGACGGTGCCGGCAGGGTGGTGGCGCTGGGCGAAGGCGTGCCCGCCGGCTGGCTGGGCCAGGCGGTGGCCTACCACCAGGACCTGCAGCGCGATGGCAGCTTTGCGAGCTTCACCAGGATTCGCGCGCGGGGGCTGATCCGCCGCCCGCCAGGGCTGACGGCAACGCTGGCCTCCGCCACCCCCTGCCCCGGCCTCACCGCCTGGCAGGCGCTCGAAAAGCTGCCCCCGGCGCGGGGTCGTCGTCTGCTGGTCAGCGGCGCGGGCGGCACGGTGGCTCACTTCCTCGTTCAGCTCGCCCGCGCCCGCGGATTCGAAGTGCATGCGATGAGCCATCCGCGCCATGCCGAACGCCTCCAGGGCCTTGGTGCCATCGCCTGTCATTCGGGCCCCCGTCCGCCGGCAGCGCTTCGCTTCCACGCGATCATCGACTGCGTCGGCGTGAGCAGCGCAAGGATGCTGGCCGACAGCCTGCTCGCCAGCGGCCAGCTGGTGTGCATCCAGGGGCGTCTGCCGGAATGGCCCTGCGCGCCCTTTGGCCGGGCGCTGTCCCTGCATGAAGTCGCGCTCGGCGCGCTGCATCACGAAGGCAGCGACGAAGCCTGGGCCGAACTGATTGCCGCTGCCGAACACATTCTCTTCGCGAACCTGGCCGATGGCCGCCTCGCCGCGCCCGCGCTGCGCGAGGCGGGCTTCGACGAACTGCCAGCCCTGCTCGCCGGCCTGCGTGACGGCAGCCTGCCCGGCAAGACCGTGCTGCAGCTCGCGCCACCACCCGCCTCCTGATCCAGGTCCGCCCCGAATTTCCGAACCATGCCGCTGACATGCGGCAACGTCCTCCCCGAAAGGAAAGCAACATGACGCCAGCCCTCAAGATCCTCGTGATCCTCACCTCCCACGCCACCGCCGGCACCCAGCCCACCGGCGTCTGGCTCGAGGAATTCACCACGCCCTATTACGCCTTTGCCGATGCCGGCGCGCAGGTGGAAGTCGCCTCCATCGCCGGCGGCGCCGTGCCGATTGATCCGCACTCGATCGAGGCCGCAGGGAAGAACCCCGCCAGCGTCGAGCGCTATCTGAAGGACGAAGCGCTGCGAGCCCGCTTGGCAAGCTCGAAGCAGCTCGACGGGCTGCATGCCGCCGACTATGACGCCGTCTTCATGCCGGGCGGCCACGGCACGATGTGGGATCTGCCCGACAGCGCCGCACTGGCCCGCCTGCTGAGCGAAGCCTGGGGCGAAGGCAAGGTGGTGGCCGCGGTTTGCCATGGTCCGGCCGGGCTGGTGAATGTGAAGGACGAAAAGGGCCAGCCGCTGGTGGCTGGCCGCCGCGTGGCCGCCTTCACCAACACCGAGGAAGTGGCTGCCGGCATGGACAAGACCGTGCCCTTCGCGCTGGAAACGCGCATTCGCAGCCTCGGCGCACGCTATGAAAGCGGCCCCGACTTCCAGCCCTTCGCCCTGCGTGACGGGCGCCTCGTGACCGGCCAGAACCCGGCCTCCTCCGCCCGGGTCGCCGAACTGGTCCTGCAGGCGCTGCGCGAAGGCAAGTAAGCCCGACATGCTTCCGGGATGGCGCAGTTCGCTTTGCTCACTGCGCCCTGCGCCCGACTCTCCACTCCCGACTCCCTACTCCCCACTCCCGACTCCCCACTCCCGACAGATATGACCCTCTTCTCCCCCTTCCAGCTGAAAGACGCGCGCCTGCGCAACCGCATCGCGATTCCGCCGATGTGCCAGTACAGCGCCACCGACGGCCTCGCCAATGACTGGCATCTCGCGCACTACACCGGGCTTGCCCGCGGCGGCGCGTCCCTGGTGATCGTGGAAGCCACCGCGGTATCCCCCGAAGGCCGCATCACGCCGGCCTGCCTTGGCCTGTGGAATGACGCGCAGGCCGAGCAGCTCGCGCGCATTGCCGCCGCGATCCGTGCAGCCGGTGCCGTGCCCGGCATCCAGATCGCGCACGCCGGGCGCAAGGCCAGCGCCAACCGCCCCTGGGAAGGTGACGACCACATCGCGGCCGACGATCCGCGCGCCTGGGAAACGCTCTCGCCTTCCGCGCTGGCCTTCGGCGCGAACCTGCCGCGCGTGCCGCGCGAAATGAGCCTGGCCGACATCGCTCGCGTCACCGGCGACTTTGCCGCCGCCACCCGCCGCGCGCGCGAAGCCGGCTTCGAATGGCTGGAGCTGCACTTCGCCCACGGCTATCTGGCGCAGAGCTTCTTCTCGCCGCATGCCAACCAGCGCAGCGATGCCTATGGCGGTGACCACGCCGGCCGCAGCCGCTTCCTGCTTGAAACGCTTGCCGCCGTGCGCGCCGAATGGCCCGAAAATCTGCCGCTCACCGCCCGCTTCGGCGTAATCGAATACGACGGGCGGGACGAGGAAACCCTCGCCGACTCGATCCACCTCGTGCGCGAGTTCAAGGCAGGCGGCCTGGATCTGCTCAATGTGAGCGTGAACTTCTGCACACCTGCAGCGAACATTCCCTGGGGCCCGGCTTTCCTCGCGCCGGTGGCCGAACGCGTGAAGCGTGAAGCCGGCATTCCTGTGGCATCAAGCTGGGGAATCGAGCGCGCGCAGGATGCCGAGCGCGTGGTCGCCAGCGGCCAGATGGATCTGGTGATGATCGGCCGCGCGATGCTCGCCAACCCGCACTACCCCTATGCGCTGGCAAAGCAGCTCGGCGTTGAGAACCCCTCCTGGGTGCTGCCCGCGCCCTATGCACACTGGCTGGCGCGCTACCGGCTCGCTGCAGACTGAGTTCAGGACATGCAATACGCGCAGCGCATCGACAGGATGCGCTGCGCGTGGGCCGCGGCACGCGTCATGCAGCACTCGCATCGCGCAGGCGATGACACAACGGTAGCCAGAGCCAGGTTCAGGGCTTTGCGCAGAGATAGGGTAGTGGCGGCTATCCCGACCGGCCCACGAAACGGTCACCGGCATCCCGCGGCAGGCTCAGCACATCCACCAGCCCAAGCAGCGCCACCAAAGCCGAGAGCAGCAGCGCAAACTTGAATTCGGCAGCGGGCACAGTCCACCCAGCCCACTCCTTGAGCTGCAGCCCGAACTGGACAGCCATGGCGCCCAGTGTGATGCCTGCAGCCATGCTGACCTGAGAGACCACGTTGAACAGTGCATTGGCGTCCCCCATCTGCCGGTCGGGCACATCTGCAAACGCGATGGTTCCCAGACTGGTGAACTGCATGGAGCGGGTCATGCCACAAAGCAGAAGGATGGAGACGATCAGCATCATGGAAGACTTCGGGCCGATCAAAGCACAAGCCGCCAGACACGCTGCCGCCAGCACCCCGTTGAAGAGCATCACCGGACGGTATCCAAAACGGCGCAAGATCGGCGTCGTTACGGTTTTCAGACCCACATTGCCAACAAAGACCACCAGCAACAGCGCGCCTGCGTGAAATGCGTTCATGCCCAGCCCCAACTGGAACATCAGGGGCAGCAGAAAGGGCAGGCAACCGATGGCCATGCGCGAAATCGACCCGCCAAGCATGGCCACCCTGAAAGTGGCGATCCGCATTGGAGACAGATCCAGCATCGGGTTGGTCACCCGGCGAAAATGTCGCAATGCGACGGCCAGCAGCACCAGGCCTCCGATCAGCAGCCCCAGGCCCGGTATGCCCGGCTCGGCAGCCAGCGAGTCGAGGCCGTTGAGCAGCAAAAATATACCCAGCCCGCTGAGCAGAAATCCGAGCCAGTCGAAGCGGCGAGGCGCCGTAGGCGGCACGTGGGGAACCAGCTTGAGCGCCAGCAGCAAGGCGATGATCCCGAGCGGCACATTGATGAAGAAAATCAGATGCCAGCTGGCGTGTGTCGTGATGAAGCCCCCCAGCGGTGGCGCGATCACCGGGGCCACCAGCGCCGGCCAGACCAGATTGGACATGGCCACCATGCGCTGCGCCGGTGGGGTATTGCGGAGCACCAGCAAGCGCCCGACAGGAACCATCAGCGCACCGAAAACACCCTGAAGAACACGCAAGGCCACGAAGAGGTGCAGATTGCCTGCCAGGCCGCAGCCGAGCGAAGCGGCCGTGAATCCAGCGATCGCCCAGGCAAACACCGGCCGTGCGCCCAAGCGATCGGCGATCCAGCTGCTGACAGGAATGAAGACACCCAAAGCCAGAAGGTAGGCACTCATCGCGATATTCAGACGCAAGGCGTCGGTGCCGAATGATTCGGCCATTTGCGGCAGAGCGGTCGCGATGATGTTGCCGTCCAGCACTTCCATGAAAAGCGCCGCGGTCACCAGCCAGGCTACCCAGCGCACACGCCGGGACTTTTCTGCGCTATCCGATGTATCCGGTTTGCTATTCAAATCAGTTCGCACCATTAATTTTCCCTGCCTTGCGCGCCGGGCGCAAGGGAGGCGGTTCATGCAGCCTGCGCCGGCACTTGTTCGCCAGAGGCCAACGCCTGTCCGGAGGGTTGATCGGGGGCACACGGGCGAGTCCGGGGGGCCTCGCTGCAACACGAAGGTTCTTCACCGGACGAGGTCCCGGAAATGGCATCAAGGCCTTGCCGAAGGGCCCGAACCGAAGGCACGGCCCAGAAGGGCGCGAATCAGCCGGGCACCGAGCCATGCGGGCCGGTAGCTCAACGCGAGCACCAGCGTCATCGCGGCCAGCGTCAGCAGCCCGAACCATGCCGTCAGGCCGATCGAAAGCCCGCGCTGAGCGATCTCCAGCATGGCCGAGCCCAGCAGGGCCATACAGCCCAGCACACGGGCGCACCGAGCCAGAGGGCCGGGCAAGGTGCTACCGGCAAGCTGCCGGGCGTGGCGATCCATGCCCAGACACAGTGCTTCGAGTCCGATGAAGAGCAGAACAAAACTCGCCAGCGCCATCATGCTTCCTCCATTTGCAGTTGCGTGCCGGCCGTTCCGACCTGAGTCGTCGTGCTGCTGCGCGGCACATGGGTATGGGTCCGCCAGGCAGCCAGGATGAGCAAGGCACCGATGCCCAGCGCCGCCACATCGAATCCGGCGACCTGCCATTGTCCGGAGACCAGACTCAGCGGCAACCAGGCGCCGCCTCCCAGGGCGTTGAGCAGTGGCAGCAGAAGCGTGAGCAGTCCGGCCAGACCGAGTTGTTCAACCCAAGCCTCGCGATGCGTGCGCAGCGCGGCGTGCGGCAGCGCCAGCAGCCAGACGATGAAGAAACAGGCGATCTCCAGCCGGCTCCGGCCGATGATGTCTGCCGGAATCAGTCGGCTGGCCCAGAAGTAGCAGACGGTAGCCAGCAGCAGCCCTGCGACCCCGGCCACGTTGAGCACCTCCACCAGGCGATGACCGAAGGGCGTGTGCCCTGCGCGCTCCCGATCACGCTGCCTCGCGATGACCCACATCACCAGGCCACTGGCCACCATGACGCAGCCCAGAATGCCCGACCCGAAAAACATCCAGCGCAGCAGCGGTGAGGCAAAACGGCCGAGATGGAGCGCATTGAAGCCGCTCCAGATTGCCCGTACGCTGCCGGGTGCCTCTGCAGCACGCGGCGCTTCGAGCAACTGTCCGTTCCGACCGTCAAACACCATGCTCTGCGGGTACGCTCGCGTGGCCAGAGAAACACCGCGTGCCTGGCGGAACTCGATGCGCGCATTCGCATCCCCCGGGTTGCTGATTGTGATGGCACCGACGCCCTCCTGCGGCCACTGTCGCCGGGCTGCCTCAAGCAAGGGGGCCAATGCCGCGAGCGGGGCCGACTCGCCGCTGCGCGGGCTGGCTGACTCGGCATGCATGTTCTTCATCTCGCCCATCATTGCCCGGACGCTGCCGCCATAAGCGTAATGCGCAGCCCAGGGCATGATCTGGTTGGCCAGCAGCAGAAGCCCCGAGAAGGTGATCATCAGGTGGAAAGGCAGCGCAAGCACGCTTGTCGCGTTATGCGCATCCAGCCAGGAGCGCTTGCCCTTGCCGGGCCGGAAGGTGAAGAAATCCTTGAAGATGTTGCGATGGATGATGATGCCACTCACCATCGCCACGAACATGAACAGGGTGGCGATGCCGACGATCCAGCGCGCCAGCGCGCGATCCATTCCGTAGAGTTCGAAATGGAAGCGGTAGAGAAAATCTCCGCCTGCGGTTTCGCGCGGCGCGATCATCCCTCCGGTCGCAGGATTCATGCTGAGGCGAGGACCACCGTGCTCACCCCCGCCGCCTCCGCCCCGGCCGCCCCGCTCACGCCCCCGTTCTTCGCCAGAGCGCTCCGCTCCGCGGCCGCCGCTGCGTCCGCGAGACCTGCCCTCCCGAGCTTCCAGACCGGATGAGGCTTCAGGAGGGCCCTGCCTGCGCCACTGAGCGCCCTCATCCGCTCCGCGATTCTCGCGCCCCGCTCTCCTGCCGGGCGGGCCCGGTGGCTGTGCTCCAAGGCCTCCGGACGACGGGCCATCCCCGTCGTCCTCAACCATGGATGGCCTGCCACGCCCTTCCGTTTCTCCCGCCTCGCGCCAGTTGAGTCCGAATACCGGGCTGCGCTCGCCCGGCAACGCGATCTGCCACTGGGCGGCGCCGGGGGCGACGCGCCCAAGCAAGCTCAGCGCACGATCCAGGCCTTTCTCGTCGGGACGTGCCGAATGCAGTTCGGGCTGCATCCAAAGCGTGATCTCGTTGCGGAAGTACGAGAGCGTGCCGGTGAGAAAGATCGCGAACAGCAGCCAGCCCAGCACCAGCCCCGCCCAGGTATGCAGCCAGGACATCGATTTGCGCAGCCCGCGCGCCTGATCGAACCTCATGCTGCACCTCCTGACGGAAGGCACTGAAGCAGCGCACCCAGCACCACCGCAGGCAGGATGATGCCCAGCGCTGCGCGTGCCACGGTCCGTGCTGCGATGACCCAGATCACGCCAAGGGTCTGAACGATAAAGCCCAGCATGATTGCCGCCATCGTAGCTTCGATGCGGCTCAAGGGCAGCGTAACGCTCAACAGGGCCGTAGCCTGAAGCGCCACGCCGTAGGCGCCGAAGATGGCCAGCAGCACGCGCAAGCCGGTGTTGAGCCAGGCGGTGCGCTCGATCAAAGCAGGCAACCTGGAAGCGGGGGCGGTTCCGGATGTCATGTTCCCTCTTCCTTTCCTGCTCAGAACGACGCGGTTACCGAGGCGTAAAAGGCACGCCCGGGCTCGTTGTAGGAGGCCGCACCGGCCGCGTAGCTGTTGCCCTCGCGGAACAGGCGCTTGTCGAAGAGGTTCGACACGCCGATGCGCCCCTTGTAGTGCTTGCTGAAGGCATAGCCGGCCGATACGCCCCAGGTGTTGTAGGGCGAGACCTTGCTGTTGGCGTCATCGGTCGTGGCCAGACCAGTCGTAGCCACGGTGGAGCGCGGTTTCTGCTGGCCGTAGAAGGTGCCGGTCAGCATCAGGTTGAGTGTTTCGGTGAGTTTCCAGTCCAGCGAAGTGTTGATCGTGAATTCCGGAATCACCGAGAGGGGCTGCCCCTGCTGATCGTCATTGCGCAGCATCCAGGTGAAGTTGTTGCTCCAGTCAAGCGAGCGTGCGAGAGGCACGAGCAGATTGCCTTCGAAACCCTCGACGACCGCATTGGTGGCGTTCTCCCACTTGTACACATAGCGGTCCTGCCCGCTCACCTTGACGATGCCGACCAGCTCGGTCCCCGAGACAATCTTGTTGTCATAGTCGTTGCGGAACCAGGTGATGCCGGCATTGAGACCGCTCGCCTCCGTCCAGTTGATGCCCAGCTCCTTGTTGGTGCTCACCTCGGGCTTGAGGTCTGCATTGCCGAGCAGATAGCAGCGCACGGTGTAGGACCCCAGCTTGTTGCAGCCGTTGCCACTGGAATAGATGAGATAGTTCGGATGGGTCTGATACAGATTGGGTGCCTTGAAGACCTTGGCAACACCGCCTTTCAGGGTGAGCGCCGGAGCAAACTCCCAGGAGGCATTCAGGGAGGGGCTCCAGTTGTTGCCGAAGCTGCTGTAGCGATCGAGGCGCAAGCCGGGCGTGAGTATCAGGCGTTCGCCCAGCGGGATGTTGTCTTCGGCAAAGGCCGCGATGTAGTGCTGCGCGTTCCAGGTCTGCCGCTTCAGGGGATCGTCCGCCACATTGGCGACGCCGCTGATGGCCTGGCCATTGAGCACACTCGCCGGATCATCCAGCTTCTGGTAGCCCCACTCCGCGCCGGTGGTGAGCATCTGGCGCACACCGAGCTGCAGCGGGCTGTTGAGCTCGGTGTGAAAGGTATAAGCGTCCAGGCGCGAACTGTGCCAGTCATCCGAATTGATGTTGCCTTCGGTGCCACCGACCAGGCCTTCGTCGATACGGTCATTGAAGGTACGCTCATACTGGATCCAGCTGTCCGACTTGCCGATGGCCCAGTCACCCTTGTGATCGAGCGCAAACTTGTTGCGCGTCATGACATTCGTTTCCTGTCCCAGGAAGGAAGCCGGATTGCTGCCAGTCGCACCACTCGTACTGGTGGCGCTGTTACCGGTCTGGGTGTCGCCCGCGTAGATGTTGCCCTGGCGCGAATAGCCGTAATTGAAATCGAAAACATGGGCACTCACCGGAGCCCAGCGCAGCAGCGCGTCGAGATCACGGTTCTTCACGCCTTCGCGTCCGGCTGCCGTGCTTGCCGTAGCATCGGTATGAGCTGCATTGATCGCCGGATCGTCGGCGTCGGTACGGTTGTAGTTGCCGTAGAGACGATATGACATCGTGCTTGTTGCCGGGCCTGAGAGGTTGAATCCAACCCGACGGGTATCCCCTTCCTCGCTGTGCTGCGGCTGATTGATGTAGGTGGTCATCGAGCCATGGGTTTCATCACCGATCCCCTTGGTCACGATGTTCACCACCCCGCCTGCGGCACCCGAGCCGTAGCGCGCGGCAGCGGGCCCGCGGATCACCTCGATGCGCTCCACATCCTCGACCGGCACCCAGTTCGAGTCGCCCCGCGTGTCACGCTCGCCGCTCTTGCCGTAACGGACCGAGTTGCGCGATTGAACCGGCTTGCCATCGACCAGGATCAGCGTGTTTTCCGGCCCCATGCCGCGCAGGTCGATCTGGCGATTGTTACCGCGCTGGCCGGAGGCACTGTTGCCGGTTAGATTCACGCCCGGCATCCGGCGCACGATGTCGGAAAGGTCATTCACCACACCGCGTTTCTCGATGTCTTCACCGGTGATGGTCGACACGCCCGGCGCCTGCTTCAGGGTTTCTGCAGCGGTTGCCGTCACCCGGATCGTGGAGAGCTGCTTCGCCGGGGCCGGCTGTGGAGCAGACTGGCTGCTTGCAGGCTCTGCATTTGCCGCCAGGGCTGACTGCGCCTGCGCAAACTGCAGGGGCAGCATCGCCAGCGCCAGAGTGATGGGCCTCAGGGTGAAGGTCCTCGTGTATGACATGCATGTTCTCCAATTGAAACCGCTGCGTGGCAGCGAAATGACCGGATTGAAAAGAGGGGTAAATTTGCTTTCAATTGAGAACGATACTCATTTAATCTTGCGAAACTTTGCCAGCTTATTGCAAGTTCTTGCAGCGCCCGGAGTTCCAGATGCAATCGCCCGCCCGCATCCTCGTCGTGGATGACCATGAAGACATTCGTGCCCCCCTTGCTGCTTTTCTGGGGCGCTACGGACTGGAAGTCAGTACGGCGGTAGACGGTCGCCAGATGCATGCCCTGCTCGCTCGCGAGCATTTCGATCTCGTGCTGCTGGACGTGATGCTGCCGGGAGAAGACGGCCTGTCGCTGTGCCGCCATGTGCACGAGCATCTGGGCATCCCGGTCATCCTGCTGACCGCAATGGCTGACCCGGCTGACCGCATTGCAGGCCTGGAGCTTGGCGCGGACGACTATGTCGTCAAACCCTTTGATCCGCGTGAGCTCGTGGCCCGCATCCGCGGCATCTTCCGGCGAATGAAGCTGAGCCAGCGCCAGAGCCGCGTGCTGCCGGAGCAGATCAGCCGTTATGCATTCGGCAATTGGCTGCTGGATCTTGCACGCCGCGAACTGCGTGGCAATGACGGGCAGATCGTTGAACTCAGCGCCACGGAATTCCGTCTGCTGCGAACCTTCGTGGAGAACGCCAACACCGTGCTCAGTCGTGAAAAACTGCTCGACCTGATGAATCGCGGCGATGCTCCCGTCTTCGATCGCAGCGTCGACAGCCAGGTCAGTCGCCTGCGCAAAAAGCTCGAGGACGATGCCCGCCATCCGCGCCTGCTGCGCACAGCCTGGGGGGATGGCTATCTGTTTTCGGCAAGTGTCGAAGCCGTGCCGTCATGAAGCTGATCCCGGAGACGCTGGGAGGAAGGCTCTTCGCGCTGATCCTGCTGGGTCTGCTCGCAACCAACCTGACCGTGCAGGCCCTCAGCGGCAAGGGCGCCGGCAGCATGCATCAGCTCGGCGTGGATCAGATCCTGCGCCGCTACGCCTCGGATTTCCGCGTGCTCTCCGCCTGCACACAGGGCTGTCCGCGCGATCAACTGATGGAGGCAATGGAGGGGGAAGACTTCCACCTGACGTTGGCGGATCACATCGCGCTGCACGAAATGGACGAAGCCGAGGCGGCGATTGGCCAGCGCCTCGAACAACTGATCGACACGACAGGTACTGCACGGGCCCACGTACTGATCCTGGATCCGGCCTCCGGCAACAACCGGCATCGCACACCGGCCCTGCAAGTCAGCATGGCGCTGCCGCAAGGAAGCTGGCTGATCGGCACGCTGCAACCTGTCGTGCGCAACGGCTGGTGGAAGCCGCTCGGATTCTCTCTGCTGGCCAGCGGCCTGCCCGTGCTGATCGTGCTGGCCCTTTTCCTGGGTCGTCTGCTGCGCCCGCTTCAAACCCTCGCAAATGCGGCCGAGCGGCTGAGTCGCGGCGAGCGCACCGACCCATTGCCGGAAACCGGCCCGCGCGAACTGCGCGAACTCTCCCGCGTGTTCAACCAGATGCAGGCGCGACTGACGCGATTTCTTGACGACCGCACGCGCATGCTGGCCGCAATCAGTCATGACTTCCGCACCCCGATCACCTCACTGCGACTGCGTGCCGAACTCGTCGAAGATCAAGCGCTTGCGGCGGCGATGAAACGCACGCTGGAAGAAATGGGCCAGATGGTCGACGAAACCCTGCAGTTCGCAAGGGACGACAGCAGCCAGGAAGACACCCGCGTCATCGATCTGGTGCCACTGCTGACCAGCATCGCGCACGACATGCAGCTTCAAGGTCATGAGGTTCGCATCAACCTTCCAGCCGCCAGCCCCTATCGCTGCCGCCCCCTCGCACTGACACGTGCGGTGCGCAACCTGGCAGACAACGCGACGCGCCACGGCACCTGTACTACGCTGAAGCTGCTGCACGACGGCAGACAGCTCCGGATCGAGGTGGAAGACAACGGGCCGGGCCTGCCGGAAGTCTGGCTGGAAAAAGCCTTCGAGCCATTTTCCCGTCTCGACCATGCGCGCGGCCCCCACAGCGGCGCCGCCGGCCTTGGGCTCGCGATCGCGCGAACCGCAATCGAAGCCCATGGCGGACGCATACGCCTCGCCAACCGCACCACTGGCGGCTTGTGTGCAAGCATCGAGTTGCCTGCGTAAAGTCCGGGAGCAACGCCTCGCGTCGGCCCCTGCACCTCGATCGTGGCGTACTAGACACCGTTACCGCCGGTCAATTTTCGCGGCCTCAACACAGGAGACTTGCCCCTCTCTTTCACGAACGGGAGAGACAACTGCTGGACGGCTAATTGTCACTCCTTTGCCTATCTGGTCATTCAATCTGTTTGTTGGGTTCGTACGACAGCAATGCAGTGTTGAGCAGACAGAACCCCGCCTTCACTGAAAGTGGTGGGATTCGCCAGCGTTTCATTGCCGTCCTCGGAGAGCGCCTAAAGTCCTTGGCGACAAGCTCAACGGGGAACTGCAGGCGTTGATCAACGCTCTGCATTCCTCACGACACGCTGGCGACCAGTCAGAACACCGATCAAGGCAATATGGCCGCCAACCCGCAACTGAACGTGCTTGCCTGAAGGCCACGAAGGTGGCGTTTGGCAGCGCATCGCGCAGGTGCTGGGCGTAGCCCACCTGATAACGCTCTGCGCCCGGCTTACCCTTCAGCTTGGCTTCGAAGCTGTACTGCGTACGGTGTGCCTCGTCAGCAATCACCACGATGTTGTGCCGCTCGCTCAGGGCGGGGAACACGGTCTCGCCCTCTGCCAGCATGAACTTCTGAATCGTCGCGAACACGATGCCGCCCGAGGGGCGATTAGCCAGCAGGCTGCGCAAATCGTCACGCGAGTCTGCCTGCACCGGCTGCTCGCGGAGCAAATCCTTCGAGAGTGAGAACACGCCGAAGAGTTGACCATCCAGATCGTTGCGGTCGGTAATCACCACAATGGTCGGGTTCTCCATCGCCGCCTCGCGCATCACGCGGGCGGCGAAGCAGGTCAGCCGCTCGATCAGGGCGCGGCCTCCCCGACCTCTACACCTGCGCAAAAGCCACGGCATGAGAGCACACCGCTCGTCCCCCGCCTGACCGCCACCCATCCTCCGACACTGCACGCTCAGGCAGACCGATGCCCGGCACGTCCAGGGATTCCCTAACATCGGCCGGCCCTGTCACAAACAGCCCGCCTGCCAACCCGATCTGCCTACACGGCGCCCTCAAGACAATGAACATGCCCAGCCTTCCAGACGCGATCGAGCTGATCGCTCCCGTTCCCGGCCCCCTGCCCTGCGGCGAAGACCTCTCGTTTTCCACGGAATTCGATGATATCCAGGAAGCCCGTCGCGAAGATGATCCGGGACTGGATCAGGGGGAATGGGTCACCGCACTCAAGGAGGCGGACTGGAAAGCTTCCGCCGCGATGTGCCAGCAACTGCTGAAAGAAAAAACAAAGGATCTTCGCCTCGCCTCCTGGCTCACCGAAGCGCTCTCAAAGACTGACGGCGTGCGCGGCATGGCGCGCGGTCTCGAACTCGTCTGCGGTCTGAGCAGAACCTACTGGGACCAGATTCATCCGGTCCCCGAAGACGGCGATCAGGAGCAGCGGATCGGCAACATCAGCTGGCTGATTACCCGCTGCATCCAGCTGACCCGCGACTTCCCCGTCGTCGAGCACAAGGGACGCCGATTCAGTTTCGGCGAACTCGACTCCGCCCGCGCGCTGCAGTCGCTGATCGACAGGAATCAGCCACTGCCTGAGGATGCGTCGGAGCGCGTGAGCCTGCAGCAGATCCGGGATACGCAACGCAGCACGCCGCGCAGCTACTACGAAAATCTCATCCAGAGCAGCACCGGTTGCCTCGAGGCGCTGAGCAGTCTCAGCAGCGAAATCGACGAACGACTCGGGATGGACGGCCCTTCTTTCACCCCCTTGCGCTCGGCACTCGAGACCTACGCAGCGGAGATCGAGCGCATCGCACGCGAGAACGGCGTGCGCGTGTCGCAAACAGACGAAGCGATGGCGACCAGCAGCGATGAAAGCCCGGATCCGCACTCACCGGTCGAAGCTTCAGCCGGCGCGGGACGCCAGACGGGTCCGCTGCGTACCCGCGAGCAGGCGCTGCAGCAGTTGCGGGACGTTGCCGACTTTTTCCGCCGCACCGAGCCTCACAGCCCGGTCGCCTACCTTGCCGACAAGGCCGCAAGCTGGGGCGAAATGCCACTGCATGTGTGGCTCAAGGCCGTGCTGAAGGAAGAGGGCTCGCTTTCCCGTTTCGAAGATCTTCTGGGCTTCGAAAGCAGTTCCGACGAGTGAGTATCCGGCAAGCATCCGGACGACGTGCAATGCGTCATCCGGATGTGCCGGATCGATCCGGCGCAAAAAACAAAATCAAATAAATTTCTCCTGAACAGATCATCCGGGCACTTGCCCGAAAAGCCGGAATCATTAAATACTAGCCGGCATTGCATTTATTTACATTGAATAAATGCCAAATCCAGCAAATACAAGACTTTCAACTCGCATTTACGTTCATCCCTTGACGGACGGACGATTACGGGGTTTTCGTGGCCATTACAATAATATTCACTTACGCGCTGATTATTGTCGTTATTTGCGTTTCTGTTCTTTTTTCAGAAGCAAGAAGATATTTGATCAATACGACAGCCAATCTCGCGAATATGGCGTTTTTGCCATTTGAATATATTTTCAGGGGTATCACGCGTGGCTGGCGCACCGGAGGCAGGGAAGTTTCTGAAAACGCACGACTGCTCAGGCAAGCCTGCGTCAGGTATCGCTGGTGGCTGCTCACCGCGGGACTCGTACTGGCGTTTCCGGTCATGCTGATCGTGCTCACGCGTGACGAGATCGACGTCGGTTCGCAAACCGATCTGCAGCGCAATGACAACGCGGTCATCTCTGCCCTGCTTGCGGGCGAACGGCTGGCTCCGCCTCCCGCGCTGCCGCCTGAATCCTTCACGACGCTCGAGGTCACCACGATCCGCCCGGCGCTTGTCAATGCGAGCCGGGACTGGAACCTGCTCGATGACAATTTTTCCCAGCGCCTGCTGCGCGTCTTTCAGCGCATGCGCGAGCACGGCTATGAGGTTGTTCTGCTCGAGGGTTATCGCAGCCCCGAGCGGCAGAACCAGCTCGCAGCAATGGGCAGTAACGTCACCAACGCCGGCGCCTACCAGAGTTACCACCAGTTCGGTCTGGCTGCGGACTGCGCCTTCATGCGCGAAGGCAAGATCGTGATCAACGAAAAGGACCCCTGGGCCATGCGCGGCTACGAACTCTACGGGCAGGAAGCCGAAGCCATGGGGCTGACGTGGGGTGGCCGCTGGAAAATGATGGACTTCGGCCACGTCGAGCTCCGCAGTCGCAAGCTTCACGCCCCCTCCTGATACCCAGCTCATCAGACAGAGAACTCACATGAACCGCCCGATCATCCTCATTGGTGACAAGACCGACCATGGTGGCGTCGTCATCGAAGGCGCACCGACCACAGACATCGATGGCCGCCGCGTGGCACGCGTGGGGGACAAGGTGACCTGCCCGGAGAAAGGCCACGGCCATACCACCGTCATCGTCAGCGGAGACGAAACCTGCCTGATCGAAGGCCGGCCGGTCGCGCGCCATGGCGACAAGACTGCCTGTGGTGCAACATTGATCGCAACCCAGACGCTGACCACGGATATCTGATCATGCGTCGCCTGCTGGGTTTTCTCGCGGTACCCGTCCTGCTGCTCGGTCTCACCTGGCTGGTGGCAGTCATCTATCTTCAGCAAACGGGGGGCGAGGTCACGGGCCAGACGCTGCTGAACGGTTTCGTCATCGCACCTGCCGTACTGATTGCCTGCTGGTTCGGTCTCAAAGGGCTCTTCTCCCTTTTATCGCACAAGCCGGCGGCCACGGCGTCTGCCGAACCACCAGCGCAGCCGGAAGCAGCACCTGGCCCGGCAGCCGAACCCGTGCTGCCTGCCCTCGCGATCCTGTCGGCTGAAATCAGCACCGCGCAGAGCTACCACATCGACGATCTGCTGGCCGGTCTGAATGACAACGCCATCCGCCCGGCACTGTCGGACCGATTCGTCGATGAAAACGGTCTGCCTGTAATGGTGGCTCTGCGCGAAGACTTGGATACCGAATCCGTCAGTGAGTTCGTCAGCCAATGGTTGCTTGCGGCGGCAGACACCCACCCCGCCAAGGAAGACCCTGATCGCGCGCACCGCATGCTGGCCCTGCTGGACGCCCCTGTAGGTGCCAGCCTGGATCTGCTCGCTTCGCTTCCTGCGCAGACTGCTCAGTCATCGACCGCCGGTGCGCAGGCGGGCAAACGGCCCCTGCTGATCAAGATTTTCGCCGAGCGCGGCTGGGAAGATCTGGTGGAAGCGTGGTTGCGCAAGCAATTTGCCGCGCTCGACGGGATCAACCCGGGATTCGTGCGCGGAGACCCCGAGCGTCCGGAACTCCAGCATGACGCACTGCGGGTGTCGGGCGCCTTCAGCTCAGAACTTGCCAGAATTCCGGCCGCAAGCATGATGATGCTGGTGGCATGCGACAGTCACGGCACGGACGCCGTGATCGAGCGTGCGGGTTATGACGGAAAACTCTTCAGCGCAGGCAACCAGAACGGGATGATTCCGGGCGAAGCAGCCGCCGCCGTCGTCATTGCACCGGCAGACCGCGTGCCGGAAGGACTCGACGTGATCGCCGAACTGCAGCCCGCTGCCTGGGGGCGCAGGCAGAAAGCCGTCGATGCAGGCGGTCGTACCGACGTCGAGCTGATGACCCGTCTGACGACAAGCCTGCTCGAAAAAAACAGCCTGACGGCCGACGCCATCGGTGCCTTCGTATCCGACTGCGACCAGCGCAGCGCCTGGAACGCGGAGGCCGCCTCGCTGATCAGCAGCATGCTGCCCGGTCTCGACCCTGTCGCCGATCATCTGTCACTTGGCAGAGCGCTTGGCCACACCGGCGCGGCCGCTTCAACACTCGCCCTGGCATGTGCTGCCGCGTGCGTGCGCGAGACAAACCAGCCCGGACTGGTAGCCAGCCTTACTGACCCCCTACAGCGAAGCCTCGCCCTGCTTCGTCCTCTGCAAGCGTCCACCTGATTTCTCCCGAGTCTCGACACAATGAACCGCTTCCTCACCTTCCTGCTCGATCGCCGGGTCATCGCCGCCGTCGGTTTTGTCGCGCTGGCAACCTTCCTGCTGATTGCCGCCCTCACACTGAAGATATCACTGCTCTGGGTGGCGCTGATTCTGGCCATCGTTGTCGGTCTGTGGCTGTCCCTCTGGCTGTGGCGCCGCGCCCGGGCCCGCAGGGCGGGCGAAGCGATTTCCGGAATGATGGAAGCTGAAGCAGACCGTGCGGTCCAGGCCGCGTCGCCGGACAAGCGTCCCGAAGTGGAAGCCCTGCGCAATCGCATGCTTGAAGCGGTCAAGACCATCAAGACCTCCAAGCTGGGCGAAGCAAGCGGCAAGGCCGCACTGTATGAACTGCCGTGGTACCTGGTGATCGGCAACCCGGCCGCCGGCAAGAGCTCGGCGATCGTCAATTCGGGTCTCAACTTCCCGTTCTCCGATGTGACCGGCAGCGTCATCCATGGCCTCGGTGGCACCCGGAACTGTGACTGGTTCTTTACTTCGGAAGGCATCCTGCTTGATACGGCAGGCCGTTATTCGGTCTATGAAGCGGACCGCAGCGAGTGGATCTCGTTCCTTCATCTGCTCAAGCGCAATCGGCCCAAGGCGCCGATCAACGGCATCATCATCGCGGTCAGCATTGCCGAACTGAGCCAGAACAAGCCCGAATACGCGATCAACCTCGCCAAGCAGCTGCGCTCCCGCGTGCAGGAGCTCTCTTCCGAGCTGAGCGTGTTCGCCCCGGTGTATGTGATGTTCACCAAGGTCGACCTGATTTCCGGTTTCTCGGAATTCTTCGAAGACGCTGACGCCCAGGAGCGCGCACGTGCCTGGGGCGCAACCCTGCCCTTTGACGGAGAAGGCAAGACCGATGCAGTCGCCGCCTTTGACGAACACTTCGCCAAACTGCTCGATGGCCTGCATGAGCTCTCCGTCACACGGATGTCGATGAGTCTGGACGGCAACATCGGCGCCGGCGTGCTGAGTTTCCCGCTGGAGTTCGAAGCCACGCGCAACAGCCTGCGCACCTTCCTTGCCACGCTGTTTGAAGAAAACCCCTTCCAGTACAAACCGGTGTTCCGCGGTTTCTATTTCTCGAGCGCGGTGCGCGAAGGCTCTCCGGTCAACACCTCGGATCAGCGCATGAGCGAGCTGTTCGCGCTCAAACCCGTCACGATTACCCGCCCGCCGGTCAGCGTCTATCACGGCGCTGGCTTCTTCCTCTCCGACCTTTTCTCCAAGGTGATTTTCGCCGACAAGGGACTGGTGCGTCAGTTCACCTCCCGCGCTACCCAGCGCGCCCGTGTGGCGGGCTTCGTGACGGCCGTGCTGCTGCTCTCTGCAGCACTCTCGGTGTGGACCTGGTCCTTCCTCGCCAACCAGAAGCTGGTTGCCGGCGTGCAGGCCGACCTCGACCGTGCGGTAGCCATCCAGAAGAGCAAGACAGACATCGGCAGCAGGCTCGAAGCCATCGAGCTGATCCAGGACCGCATCCAGCAGTTGCATGACTTCCGCGAAGACAAGCCCCTGGCGCTCGGCTTCGGCCTTTATCAGGGCAAGGCACTCGAACAGCGGCTGCGCTACGAATATTTCAATGGCATCAAAGCGATCCTGCTCGGGCCGGTAACCGAATCGATCGAAACCTATCTCACCGAAGTCAACGGCAATGCCGACAAGCTGCAGCCGCAGACCGCTGCCGCACAGCCTTCGGCCGGTGCCAGCAGTCTCGCGAAGACTGCCGGCACGACGCTCTACCGCGACGTCTCCCCGACCAATGTCGAGGATGCCTACAACGCACTCAAGACCTACCTGATGCTGGCCAACCGCGAGCGTCTGGAAGCAGGCCACCTCAACGACCAGATCACCCGCTTCTGGCGTGTCTGGCTCGATGCCAATCGCGGCACCATGCCGCGCGAACAGATGATCAAGAGCGCGGAACATATTCTCGGCTTCCTGCTCGCCCAGACAGGTCAGCCCGATTTCCCGGTGGTCGACAACAAGATCGCACTGGTCGATCAGGTTCGCGAAAACCTCCGGCATGTGGTGCGCGGCATGCCGGCGCGTGAACGCGTTTATGCCGAAATCAAGGCACGTGCCGCCACCCGCTTCCCGCCCCTCACCGTGGCGCGCGTGGTCGGCGAGGAGGACAGCAAGCTCGTCTCCGGCAGCTACGCGATGTCGGGCGCCTTCACACGCGACGCATGGGAGAAATACGTCGAGCCGGCAATCAAGGAAGCCGCCAACAAGGAGCTGCAGTCAAGCGACTGGGTCCTGAAAACCAGCACCCGCGAAGACCTCACCGTGCAGGGCAGCCCCGAGCAGATCCAGAAGGCCCTGGTCGACATGTACAAGACCGAATATGTGGCTGAATGGAAGAAGTTCCTGCAGGGGGTTTCGATCACCGGCTTCCCGGATTTCGGCTCTGCCGTCATCGGTCTCAATCGCCTTGGCGATCCGGTCAGCTCGCCGGTCAAGCGCCTGATGGAGTCGCTCTATCGCGAAACCTCCTGGGACAACCCCGCTTTCTCGGGCGAAGAGCTTGCCGGTGCACAGCGTGGCATCGTGGCCTGGTTCAAGGCCACCATCCTTCGTCAGACCCCCAGCCAGATCAACGTGAACCTCAACCTCGCAAACGACGCGGGCTCCGGCAAGGGACTCATCAGCCGCGAGTTCTCCGCCATTGCCGCGTTGATGATGGCCCGCGGAGAAAACAAGGACGTCCTGCTGGATGGCTATCTCAATCGTCTCTCCGGATTGCGGACGCGCTTCAACCAGATCCGGAACTCCGGCGACCCCGGCCCGGCAGCGCGCCAGCTGATGCAGCAGACCTTCGACGGCAACAGCTCCGAGCTGGCCGACACGCTGCGCTTTGTTGACGAAAGCATGCTGATCGGCTTGTCCGATTCGCAGCGCGCCACCATCCGCCCGCTGCTCGTTCGTCCCTTGATGGAGTCCTTCTCGGTGATCGTCAAGCCGGCCGAAGCCGAGCTCAACAAGATCTGGCTGGCACAGGTGCTCGATCCCTTCAATCGCAGCCTTGCGAACAAATACCCGTTCCAGGCCAACTCGAGCATCGAGGCCAGCAGCGCCGAAATCGCGCAATTCTTCGGACCGGATGGTGCCATCTCGAAGTTCACCAGTTCAGCCCTCGCAACCCTCGTTGTTCAGCGCGGCCAGACTTTCGCCCCCCGTACCTGGGCAGATATCGGCATCTCGCTGAACCCCGAGTTCGCGGCCAACTACCCGCGTTATGTTGCGCCCCCGGGAGGTCCGGTCAACGCAGGCGGGGCCACTGCAACCGCTCCGGAAACCGTGTTCCAGATCCAGCCGGCCCCATCTCAGGGTCTGACCGAGTACACGATCGAGATCGACGGGCAGCAGATGCGCTACCGCAATGGCGCAACGGCCTGGCACCAGTTCCAGTGGCCGGGAGCAGGCACGCCGGGCGCCCGCATCACGGCGATCGGATATGACGGCCGCACGGTAGAAGTGCTCAACATTCCCGGTCGCTTCGGCCTCGAGAAGATGATCGGCAATGCCCAGCGCAAGCGCCGCAGCAACGGCGACTTCGAGCTGACCTGGGGTGAAGGCAACAATGCCGTAAGCGTGTTGCTGCGCATTGTCAGCCAGCAGACGGCTGATGCCACACAGGACAATGCCTCCCCGGCCCCCGCCCAGACCCTCAAGGGCCTGAAGCTTCCGCAGAACGTGGCAGGCAACAGCGCCGCGGCCCCCTCGATTGCACGCGTCGAGGGCCGCTGATCCATGAACGCGCCTTACACCCTGCAGATCGGCAGCGAGCCGCTGATCTATTTCGGCAAGCTGCCTTCGCGTGGCGACTTCGTGCGCAGCCAGAATGGTGGCGCCGTCATCAACACCCTGGATCGCTGGATTTCAAGCTGCCTGGAGCAACTGGCTACCGACGCAGACTGGAAGCGCCACTTCGACGCCATGCCTGCCGTACTGTTCGCCTTTGCAGGCAGCCGCAACCCAGCCTTCCTGGTCGGTCGACTGGCCAGCAGCCAGGACAGTTCCGGACGACGCTTCCCCTTTCTGGTCGCTGGCAGCCTGCGTACCGAGTCGCCACTGGCCTTCCTGCCCGGCATGCCGCTGGCCATGCATGCTGCATGGAGCGAGATGGAACATCTGATGCGTGACGCACGGGATGCCGCTGACATCAGCCAGGCGCTCGGACGCATCGAGGTCACGCCGCTTGAGGCCGAACGCGACACCGAAACCCTCATGGCGCGCATCCGGACGCATCTGGAAACCCACACCGTGGGTCAGCTGGAAAAGAATCTGGAAGCGGCCGGCAATCCGTGCTCGTTGCGCCACACCGTCACGGCCCTGGGCCTGCTGCTCTCTCCGCTGCTCACCTCGGGCAGCGGTGGAGCAAGCAAGGGGCTTGCGCTGCCGCTACCGGATGACAACACCTCGGCGGCCTTTGCCAGCGTGTTCTGGCTGAGCCTCGTCACGCCCTTCCTCGCGCGCGGCGACCATGAAATCACCTTGCTGCGCAGCCGGCTGGCCGGGCGACAGCAACTCATCATCAGCTTCTCCGGCGCCAGCCCGCGCACCCTGCAGTCCATCTTCGATCCTGCACTGGCTTTCGAAGCCAACATCGATCTGTGCGATGCCGAATGGATAGAAGACTACCTGCCCGGTGACTACGCCCTGACCAAGCTCTCGAGCTACCTCGAGCATCCCGACCTCTCCCTGTCACAAGCGCTCGCCACCTTCGGCGAAGTATTTCTTGGCAGCTGACCACGACCGACCAGACACCATGAAGCCGATCGCACTTACCGCCCTGCTGCTCGCCCTCCTGCTGCCCTTCACCAACGCAGGCGCGCAGACGCCGCCATCGCAGACCACACGCCCGGTCGTCGTTTCGGGCACGGTTCCGGATGAAGCGACACGCCAAGCCATCCTGACCCGGCTGCGCGCCATCTATGGCAACGAACAGGTGGTCGACCAGCTGGGTGTAGGCAACGTCTCAACGCCACCCAACTGGCCCGATCATGTCCAGAAGCTGCTGACCCCCGATCTCAAGCAGATCAGCAACGGCGAACTCGATATCAACGGCAATGTGCTCAGCGTGCGGGGCGACGTAGGCAACGAGGGGCTTGTGCAGCAATTGCCCGCGCAGTTCGCGAACAACCTGAATCCCACCTACCAGGTGCGCAACGGCCTGCGTGTGGGAACGAACGAGCAACAGGCACTCGACAAGGCGCTCGCCAATCGCATCGTGCAATTTGCGCCCGCTTCCGCAACGCTGACACCGGAGGGCTCGAAGCTGCTCGACGAAATGCTCGGCGCGATCCGCAAGCTCGGCGACCACACGATCCAGGTGATCGGCCACACCGACAGCCAGGGCCGCCCGGATGCCAACGCCGCGCTGTCGCAAGCCAGAGCTGACGCCGTGCGGCAATACTTCATCCAGCATGGCCTGAGCGCCACCCAGCTCGTGTCCATCGGCAAGGGTTCAAGCGAACCGGTCGCCAGCAATGACACACCGGACGGCCGCGCCCGGAATCGACGCATTGAATTCCGCATCGCCAACTGACCGCGGCCAGATCCGAGATGAACCAGCCCACCCGCCTTGATACCACCGCCGGCCCCGCGCGTCCGACCCGGCCCGATCTGTTCGCCTCACCGGACAAGGACTCAACCGCCAGCACACAACGGATCAGCGTCCTCGCCTCGCTGGACGCACGCCCCGCCCCTGCACCGCGCCGCTCCCGCCGTCCGCTCTGGATTGCACTGGCCTGCCTGTCAGGTATCTGTGCCCTGAGCGGCGGGATCTGGTTCATGCTGGCGTCGCCGGCCCCGGATACGTCCACTGCCGCCGACGCCGGCCGCCCCCGGACGCTGGCGACAGCAGAACCGGCTCAAGCAACGCAAACGCCGCATCCGAAGCCGGAAGAAAGCGCTGCGCCGGCAAGTATCGAGCGTCTGGCCACGGAACAGACTGAGGCGGCTACGCCCCCCAATACCGAGTCGCCCTCTGCACAGAGTCATCCTGCAAGTGAAGACGCCGTGGTGGCCGTGACGGTCCCCGCCCCTGCTCCGCACACCGCGTCACCGGCAAACGATCAGGAGCCCGCAGCCCGGCCCGAAGCGCACAAGAGCCTGCTGCATACCCTGGCAGCGCCCCAGAAGCCAGCCCAGAATCCGCCCGCTGGCAAAACCCGGCCACGCGCGAAAGAATCGCTGGATACCGACGTCATCCTGCTCGAAGCGCTTGTCTCCCACAGCAAGAAAACCCGCGCCGAAGCCACACCGGCCGGAGAGGTCACGCCATGAATCAGGCTGCTGCAGGAATGCTCGCCAGTCAGGCGCTGAGCGCACTCGCCGGCTTGCGCTCGGACACCCGACTCTATGACATGTCGATAGAGGGTCTGTCCCGCGTCGAAGCCCCCCTGGAATTCGAAGCCTTTGCCGGAACCGAGGCGCTTTCAACGCTGTATCGACACGAAGTGCTGCTGTTGTCGACTCAGGCCTCCCTCTCGCTGGAAAGCCTGCTGGGCCGGCAGATGCGCTTTACGGTGCGGCTTGCAGACGGAAGCGCTCACGCCCGCTCCGGCTACATCGCCCAGGCTCGCCGCCTCGGCGCGGATGGTGCCCTGACCCGCTATCAGGTGAGCCTGGTGCCCTGGCTGTGGCTGCTGACCCAGCGTACGGACTGCCGTGTGTTCCAGGACAAGACGGTGCTCGAAATCGTCGAGACGGTTTTCGCAGCCTACGCCCCCCGTGCCGCGTGGCAACTCGCAGAAGGCGTCGAGCGCTTCCTGAGCGAAGCACCGCATGAAGGCAAGCGCAGCTACTGCGTGCAATACCGCGAGAGCGACTACGCCTTCATTTCCCGCCTGATGGCGGAAGAAGGACTCGGCTACTGCTTCATCCCGGCTGACGCAGAGGAGCCGGGACAAGCACCCCTGCACCAGTTGCTGATTTTCTCGCAGAACGACGCGCTGCCCGAAGACCCCAGTTCGGCCAGCGCGAGCGGTGGCACAGGCATCCGCTTCCACCGCGCCGCGTCCCAGGAAGCGCAGGACGCGATCACCGCACTGGGCGCCCGGCGCGTGCTGCAAGCCGCCGTCATCACGACATTGTCATGGGACTACTCGCAAAAGCGCAATGTGGTCACCAGCCTGCCGACGAGTCAGCAGTTCGGCAGCGCCAATGCACCACACATCGAAGACTATGACGCGCCCGGCGCCGGAGCCTTCGCCAACGAAGCAGCCGCCCGCCATGCCCTGCGCATCGCCCGCGAAGCCATCGAAGCGCGCAACAAGGTGTTTGCGGGAACGAGCTCGGTTCGCTCCTTCACGGCAGGCGCCCGTTTTGTGCTGGCGAACAGTCCGCTGGATCTGGAATCCCGCTTGCGGGGGGAAACCGGCGCAGCGGACAGTGCGGCGAACTCGCGCCATTTCCTACTCACCGAAGTGCGCCATGCCGGCATCAATAACCTGCCCCGCGACCTGGATGACACCGCCCGGGTGCTCGAACAGCTGATCCAGACTGCGGAAAACGGCAACACGACGGATACCGCTCCCCTCGTTCGCCAGGCGCGCAGCCGCGGCTACGCCAACCACTTCGCCGCTCAGCGCGTGTACGTTCCCTGGCGCCCCGCGCTCATCGATGACACCGGCATCCGGATCAATCCCCGCCCCACTGCACTGGGTCCGCAGACGGCGATCGTTGTCGGCGCGAACGGCGAAACACATCCCGGGGCGGACGGCGAAATCCATACGGATGCGCTGCACAGGATCCGTGTGCAGTTTCACTGGCAAGCAGCCAACCCCGAGCGCAACGAAGCCTGCTCGATGTCGAGCGCATGGTTGCGCGTAGCGAGCCGCTACGCCGGCAAAGGTCTGGGTGCCCAGTTCGTGCCCCGCATCGGTCAGGCGGTACTGGTGGGCTTTCTGGAGAACGACATCGACCGCCCGATCGTGCTGGGCAGCCTGTATGACGGCGCGGGTGAAGACGGCGTCGCCGCCACGCCGGGCGGACTGGACTCGACTCAGACCTCAGCACGCAGTCCTGAGTCATCCTTCTCAAACGCGAAGGACCACGCCCCCGCACATCAGGGTAACCGCATCGCTGGCGGTCACAGCCCGGCCTGGCACGGCGAGGCTTCGGCCTACGGCCCGATGCGCAACCGCGCGGCCTTGTCAGGTTTCAAGTCCGCCGAGTTCAACCAGCCTCACGCAGGCTATAACCAACTGGTGTTTGACGACACCGACGGACAGCAGCGCATCCAGCTCGCCACCACACAGGCCACCACCCAGCTCAATCTCGGTCACATCATCCATCAGGCGGACAACTATCGCGGCAGCCACCGTGGCGACGGTTTTGAATTGCGCTCCGACGCTTACGGAGCGCTGCGCGCGGGCCGTGGCCTGATGCTGACGACCTGGCCGCTCAAGGCTTCGATCAACCAGGCCAGCAGCGAACCCGCGGGGGACGCGACGGCTCCGACCGCACTCCTCAAACAGGCCAGCGAACTCTTCAAGAACACCAGCCAGATCGCCGCCACGCACAAGACGGTAAAGGTTGCCGCCAGCGAAGGCGCCACCAGCTCCGGCAAGAGCACACTCAAACCGGATCTCGCCCCCCTGCCCGCGATGCTCAAGTCCGCCAAGGGCATGGTCAGCGCCAACACTCAGCCCTCAGCACTCAGCGCTCAATCATCCGCCGGAGGCGACAGCGCGGTCCCGCACAGCGAAGACCCGCTCCTCACCCTCGCCGCGCGGGGCGGCATGGGTTTCGTCTCCGGCCAGAGCCTGCAATGGGCAAGCGGCGAAACCCTCAACTGGGCAAGCGGTCAGGACAGCAACTTCGCGCTCGCCACCAGCTTGCGCATCCACACCGGCCAGTCGCTCGGCATCCTCTCCAGCGCACAAGGCAAGGGCCATCTCAAAGCCATCGCAGCCACCGGCCCGGTCATCGCCCAAGCCCAGGCCGACACCATGACGCTCGCATCCAAAGAGCAGCTGAAGATGATTTCCGTCTCCGGCAAGCTGGACATGGCCTCCGCAAAGAAGATCCACCTTGCTGTAGCGGGCGGATCGGCGATCACGATTGAGGGTGGGAACATAACGGTACAGTCTCCGGGGATGCTGACTGTGCATGCGAGTCAGAGGAGCTTTGTGGGGCCGGGAAAAGTGGAGGCAGTGTTGCCACAGTTCCCGAATAGCAGCATCTGCATCGAGTGTTTGAAGAAAGCCATGGAATCGGGCAGCCCGCTGGCCGCCCTGACTTGAATCATGAAAAATTCATACGCCTACGCCTTTTCTGCACACAGCGAACTCATCCTTTCTGAGACTGCAAACACGAGAAGCCAGCTCTATGCCTTGATCGATGCGGGACAGCTACCGGACTCCGGGAGTCTCCTGCGCCGACATCTTGCCGGACAAGCGTCGGACGATCTGTTTGCTCACACCTGCGCAGAAGCCGCGTTAGCAGCCTCACCGCTCCTTGTTCAAATCGGACAGAAAGAAGAGCTTTCGTCACGGCAGATCGGGTTGATTGACGACGGGTGTCTCAAGAAACCCATCATCAGCTATCTGCAAACAAAGCTTTCGCTGGCAGCACTTTCACAGCATCTGAAAACCCTGCTGCGCATCCAGACAGCCGATGCGGACTTCCTGCTACGTTACACAGACCCTCTGCTGCTGGGGCCGATCATCCAGAGGTTAACGCCGAGCCAACGCGCGAGCTTTCTGATGGATATCGAGCACTGGTGGGTAACGGATCATCGTGGCCGACTCCAGGACATCTGCCAACAATCGATCACAGCATCCCCTGCCCCGTTGCCGCTGACATTCAACGCCCAGCAGATCGATGCACTGCTTGAAGCCTGTGCCCCCTGCTTCATGATGGCGCAATTGCGCAACCTTGATCGCGACTTCTCCATGCAGCTCAACCCGGCAGAACAGGCAGACTTCGTTTTTAAGGCTCTCGAAGACGCAAGCGCCCAAGGCATTGAAGACGATTCGGAACGGGCCGAGTGGTGTCTGTCTCGCTGGTTGGAAAAGACCTCCACCGCAACACGAAAAGAAAAGACTTCAGCATGACACGCATTGCAGCAAATAGAGGACGATGCCCGACCGCCGCAACCCGTGGCTCGGTCGTCCGCCTGCTCGGCATGTCCCTCTGCAGCGCGTTGATCCTCACCGCGTGCAAGCCGCCGTCCAGCGAGAGCACGAAAGAAACTGGCACCCCCGCTTACGTCGACGTCATCAACTACAACCACGACCACAACTTCGGCTACTCCGTTGTTGATCGCACGGTTTCAGACGGGCAGACCATCAGCGGCGGAGCCGTGTGGCCGCTGGCGTCCGGCGGCTCCGTCAATTGCTGCATCCAGCTACCGGATGCGTGGCGCCCGGGCCTGAAGCTGCTGCTCACCTGGGATGACTACATCAAGCACGATCTGCAAGGCCACTTTGAACGCGAACTGGAAATCCCCGCCTACCAGAGCCCGGGCAATCTCTACGTGGTCTTCGGCCCCGACCGGCAACCCGAACTGATCGTCTCCCGCGTCGAACCCGGCCACCCGGACTGGCCCGGAAAAATCCGGCAAACGCCGTGGGAGTACTGCGTTGCACAGCATGGGCGAAAACCTTGCAAGGCGGCATTACCAAAGAGATTTGACTCTGTAAGCGCAAAAGGTTTTTGTACATGGGCACAAGAACAAAAATCACCCGAGGCTTTAACAAATTGCTCGGCATCGATGTACCTATGCGTGAATGAATATGAAGATGAGGCGTTTTGTAAGAAAACTCTCTGGGGGGCGTACGCGAAATGAGTGCTCGATTTGCAGAAGCCTGTAGACCAGCCCCACTCACACTAACGCCGGCTGAGTACAGCATCGAAAGTTCAAATACTAAAATCGCAGTGTGCAAGAAGGATCAGCTCCTGAGCTGCCAGCGCGACGCCTATCTAGGCGTTTTCTTCGACGGCACGAACAACAACAAGTACCGCGACCTGCCCACACACTCGGCCAGCAATGTCGCCCGCCTCTTCGAAGCCTTTATCGGCAGCCCGGCCGAGGCGGCGCCGACCTATGGCGGCAGCCCCAATCTGCCACTCAAGTCCGATGAGGTGAAGCCGGCCGACTTTCCCTTCTACCGCAAGATCTATGTCCCCGGCGTCGGGACGGCCTGCCCGGAAGTGTCCGACCCCGGTGAGAACGAGAACAAGGTATTGCCGAACCCGGTAGCGGGCGACAAGACGCGCGGCCTGGCCTTCGCGGCCCTTGGCGAGGCGCGGATCCAGTGGGCGCTGCTGGAATTATTGAACCAGGTGCATTACATGTTCACCCGCGCGCCATTCGCGTATGTGAAAGAGCCAAACCGGCTGGCCATCGTGCAGTTGCGCGGTCAGCTCTACGAGCTTGCCAGCTTCGGCCTGATCAAGACCATGGGCTTCCCCGCCTTTCTCGCCGAGGCCAATCGCGAGCTGGCGAAAGTGCTCGCGCCCTGGCTTGCGAACAAGCCGCACACCCGCGCGCTGCGTTTGTCCGTATTCGGTTTTTCACGCGGCGCGGCAGAAGCGCGTGCCTTCACGAACATGCTGCTCAGATCCTGCGGCGAGCGGATCGGCGGCATTCCACTGCAGATCGACATGCTGGGCCTGTTCGACACCGTGGCCTCGGTCGGCGTGGCGCATGTAAGCTCAATCACCGCCGGGCATATGGCTTGGGCGGACGGGGAAAACATGGTGATCCCGGCATGCGTGCGGCGCTGCGTGCATCTGGTGTCGGCACATGAAGTGCGCATGTGCTTTCCGCTCGATTCGGTCGGCCAGAACGGCCACATTCCGGAGAACTGCAAGGAGATCGTCTACCCCGGCGTGCATTCGGATGTGGGCGGCGGCTACGGGCTGTGGGATCAGGGCCGCGTGGCCTCGGATGCCGACAAGATCTCGCAGATCACGCTCGCACAGATGTACCGCGAAGCACGCATGGCAGGGGTGCCCTTAGCCACTCCCGAAGCCATGCCGGCCCCCACCTTTCAGCTGTTTTCCATCAGCGACCGGGTGCGCGCCTGCTTCAATGCCTACGTCGAGAAGACCCGCATCGGGCGCGTGGATCCCGCCAGCAACACCGGGGCGCTACGCACCCTCTGCCCGTCCGAAACCCAGCCGCCAGAACCGCTGGAGGCGATCATGCATCGCCATTACGGCCACTATCTCGCTTGGCGCAAATTCCGCCTGAACGACGTGCATCGGCTGCCGGGGCTGCAGGAAAGCATTCGGCTTGGCGAGCCGGCTGCCCGCCAGGATTTCTATGACATCTGGCAAGCCAATGAGCAGCTCAAGCTGGAGCTCTCGCCCGAGCATCTGGGCTGGCTCAAGCGTCAAGCCCTGCACGCCGCCAATGGCGACGATCCGGGCTTTGCGGAAACCCGCCGGATCTGGCAAACCGCCCATTTGCAGGGCGGCAGCGATCAGGCGCTGATCGATCTGTTCGATCTCTATGTTCATGACTCCCGCGCCTGGTTCAAGCTGGGCGGCGAGAGCGATGACGAATGGTTTGGCGGTGGCAAGGATGCCAAAGGCAATGTTCGCGAGAGCAAGCGCGCCAGCTATCGGGCGAATCTCGAGAGACAGCAGCGGGAACTGCAGCAGCAACTGGCCGACCCAACCAGCAATCCGCACGGCCGAGGTGCGCAGGAGGCGAGACTGCGGGACATCGACCGCGAGCTCGCGCTCTACGAAAAACTCGGCGACACCCTGCAGGCCAGGGGCGAAAGCACTCAGGAAGGAATCGCGATAGGTGCGGGCTACTTGCGCTGGCGCACGGTGTATAGCGTGGCAGATAGTCGCCGGAACGCATGGCAGCTACGCCAATACGATATCTGCGTGCTGAACATCGAAGTTCGGCGTGCGGAACTGAAGCGAACTGAAACCGATCTCATCAGGCTGAAAACCGAACGGGACCGTCTGATCAAGACTTATCTCGACAACGTGCAGGCTCAGCGCCGTCAGCTGATCCAGACCGGTTACACCCAGTATCTGGAAGGTCTCGACAAATCGGTCGGCATCGTCATCAACTCGATTGCTCCGTCCTACAGCTCGCGAAGTAAAGAGCTGGAACAACGAATAAACCAGCTGCGTGTCGAGCTGGCCGCCAGCTGCGAAACCCCGAGGAACTATCAGCAGATCAGCTCACCATAAGTGAGCGCGGTGCCCGCAGCATTACCGCAGGATATTTGCATTCACAAGTTTGGACCTTACTCATCGAATCAAGGGCCACGTGATACGAGTCTGTGACAAGGCGAGTAAGTAAGCCCGCACCAGGCGTGCTCCTCAGAGTGATGGGTGAAATAGGATGGTCCGATTGAGTTTTCATGCGCGCCCACGCTGGATTTTCAGCTATCAAGAGTTTGACGACACCGACGGTCAGCAGCGCATCCAGCTCGCCACCACACAGGCCGCCACCCAGCTCAACCTCGGTCACATCATCCATCAGGCGGACAACTATCGCGGCAGCCACCGTGGCGACGGTTTTGAATTGCGCACCGACGCTTACGGAGCGCTGCGCGCAGGCCGTGGCCTGATGCTGACGACCTGGCCGCTCAAGGCTTCGATCAACCAGGCCAGCAGCGAACCCGCGGGGGACGCGACGGCTCCGACCGCACTCCTCAAACAGGCCAGCGAACTCTTCAAGAACACCAGCCAGATCGCCGCCACGCACAAGACGGTAAAGGTTGCCGCCAGCGAAGGCGCCACCAGCTCCGGCAAGAGCACACTCAAACCGGATCTCGCCCCCCTGCCCGCGATGCTCAAGTCCGCCAAGGGCATGGTCAGCGCCAACACTCAGCCCTCAGCACTCAGCGCTCAATCATCCGCCGGAGGCGACAGCGCGGTCCCGCACAGCGAAGACCCGCTCCTCACCCTCGCCGCGCGGGGCGGCATGGGTTTCGTCTCCGGCCAGAGCCTGCAATGGGCAAGCGGCGAAACCCTCAACTGGGCAAGCGGTCAGGACAGCAACTTCGCGCTCGCCACCAGCTTGCGCATCCACACCGGCCAGTCGCTCGGCATCCTCTCCAGCGCACAAGGCAAGGGCCATCTCAAAGCCATCGCAGCCACCGGCCCGGTCATCGCCCAAGCCCAGGCCGACACCATGACGCTCGCATCCAAAGAGCAGCTGAAGATGATTTCCATCTCCGGCAAGCTCGATATGGCCTCGCCGAAGAAGATTCACCTCGCAGTGGCGGGTGGATCGGCGATCACGATTGAGGGTGGGAACATCACCGTGCAGTGCCCGGGGGTGCTGACGGTGCATGCTAGTCAGAGAAGCTTTGGGGGGCCTGCGCAAGCCAGCCTTCCGCTCCCCATATGGACCCAGGGCGACCTGACACTGCCTTGTGCTCAAGCTGCTGCCGCGCGCAATGCGGCATTCATCAAACTGGGCTGAAACCATGAGGCCAAACAGTCTTGTTCAAATTCAAAATCCTGCAGAATTCCGCAACGCGCTGACTCACATCCGAATGCGCCTGCAATCCCGGGGTGAGCAAACCAAGCTGCGCCAGTTCGTGTTGCTAGATTTCAAGCATGCAAAGGAATCGACCTCGCTCGGGGCACTCCCCCCTTCGTCACTAGGCCAAGAACCCGCCGGGGTGAATCTCTACGGGGACTTGCCCGAATCAGAGCTGGCACGCAATGGGCCACGATTGATTGAAATCCCCGACAACGAAGCAGCAATCGAAGCAATATGCGCACACGCAATCAACGACGAGTCGGCAAGCTTCATTCTGGCTGGCTGCACACTTGATATGCTGGCAACGCACTTGCAGGCTCTGCGTGAAGTCATGCTTCCCGATGGTGGCGCAGCCTTGTTCCGCTTTCAGGATGTACATGTCACTTCAGCACTCTGGCCTCTTCTTGATACGCGTCGTGCAAATCGGGTCCTGGGACCCGCCATGGGTTGGCTGGTACGCGACGCTTGCGGTGAGCTCATCTGCCTAGAACACCCTGTCGGCTCAACGCGCCAGACCACTAACAAGACTTTCTCCATCGATCGCAACATGCTCGCCGCGCTAAATGAAGCATTGCTACCGTGGACGGTGGCTGAGCAGATAGATGAAATCGACAGTAGCCTGCTGCATGGGCTCCGAGCCTGCGGTCGGCGAACTTTGGTCAGGGAGCGCCTTGCGCGCGGCCGCGGCCAAGGGCTCAGCCAGACCGATGATCTCGCGCTCTATTGCGCGCTAAGCCTGCAGTTGCCTGACGGCTTCGAAAAGATTGAGCCCTTCGCCAAAGCGCTGGCCGCCACACGCGCAGGTTCGCGCCGGTTCGGCGAGTACCTCGACAAGATCCCCGCTGAACAATGGGATGTCACGGACAAGCTGCTGAATACACTTTGACAGAACGATGCAAACAAGGAAGCCAGGAATGTCATTTGCAACTTTTCCCTTACGCGTGCCCCGCAACGCCTTGCTCACGCTGATTGCATGGCTAGTAGTGGGATGTGCGCACGCAGACCCGAAAATGATCGGCGGCATGACCGGTGTGGTGTACAACTACTCGCAGGAAACTTTTGTACTGGTGAAACTGAATGGAAAAACCGTTGGAACCGGGACAGACCGAGTTAAGGTCGGAGACGTTACAGGCGGAGGCGGAATGTGTTGTATCGCAATGCCATTGGGCGCGACTAGGTCAGAAGTAACGCTAACAACAGCAAAAGGCGAAGTCGCGATAGTCAATGCAACGGTAGAGAAATGGTGGCCCGATCTGGCCTCTAGCGCCATCCTCCACATCCTGCCCGGCAGGAGGGTCGTGGTTTCGATAGGCCCGATGACCTGGCCGCGCAAAGATCTGCTCGACGCGCGTATTGCCGAACTCCAGCTCAAACGCGAAGTCGAAGATGGGCCAGAAAATATCTGGACATTGAGCCCACTGGAGCGTGCGGACGGAGTGAAGTGATCATGACCGGCGCCATCGCACCCAAAATGAAATCGGTTGAAAACATGGTGAAGCGTGCGCGCGAAAAAACGCGCAAAAGCGACTCCCCAGCGTGCCCTGTCTGCCACGTTACGCTGTGGTATAGCGCGTTCTTTGACGGTACAGGCAACAACCGCGAACGCGACTTTCCGCGCTCTCACTCGAACGTTGCTGCTCTTTTTGACGCGCACATCGACACTGTCAAAGCCGGGGTCATACGCCGGTACTACGAAGGGCTTGGAACCCCTTTTCAATTTCAGGATCGTTACGAGAAACGCCGCGTGTCATACGGACGGGGAGATATCCGCGAAATCGAGGACATCGGCTATGAAGAAAAAGGAGAAAGTGCGCTCGGCCTCGGCTTTGCCAACGGCATAACCGAGCGTCTTGAAAAGGCAGCCGTCGATTTCTTCGCCGAAATCGATCGTTTTCAGACTACCCGACGCCTCGACGAAATCAATCTCGCCGCATTTGGCTTCTCGCGCGGAGCCACCGAGGCGCGGGCCTTTGTAAACTGGGTCGCTGGGCACAGCAAGGTCAGCACAACAAACGGCAAACTGAGCTACGACGGCACCCCGCTGAATGTGAAGTTTCTGG
Source organism: Uliginosibacterium paludis (assembly GCF_039631355.1). Taxonomy (NCBI): domain Bacteria; kingdom Pseudomonadati; phylum Pseudomonadota; class Betaproteobacteria; order Rhodocyclales; family Zoogloeaceae; genus Uliginosibacterium; species Uliginosibacterium paludis. The sequence goes on from NZ_JBDIVF010000004.1 coordinate 195,249, forward strand.
GGCTTTTCGATACTGTGGAGTCCGTCGGCTGGGCGGCTGCCAACAAGATGCAGGACCTTATCAAAACCTCGATTCCGTCCTGGGTGGAACGTTGCAGCCATTTCGTGGCGGCGCACGAATTGCGCCACGCCTTTCCGCTCACCGAAGGCGACGGTGCGACACGTCATGTGGTCTATCCCGGCGCCCATGCGGACGTAGGTGGCGGCTATTCCCTGCTGGAGCAGGGACGCCCCAATACCTTGGCGCGCACGGCCTTGCTGCAAATGCTCGACGAAGCTCGTGGAGCGGGCCTCAAAATGATGTCTCTCGGAGAGATGCAAGCCTCTGAACGCTGGGCTTTACAGTTCGAGCCTTCGTTCGGCATTCCGGATAAGATGCGGTCAGACTTGGGCGCCTATCTTGAGATAGTCCAGCCCAAGGGCGACATGCGCAGCCACATGCAGGCTCATATGCAGCAGTACTGGAGTTGGATTGACTCCGGCTTGGCACATGCCGACACTCAGATCAAGCTCAAGGCACAGCCAGATGCCAACAATCGGAAGGCGCTCCAGACCATGGCCTTTTTACTGAACAATCTCGCGCGCACGCCTGCCGGGCGGGGTGCTGCGTCAGTGCCTGCCGATACGACCGCCCTTGCTCCAGCCGCGCGACATTTCTTCTCGACCTACGTGCATGACTCCTTCGAACACTTCTCTCTTTCGGGTGGCACGGCGCAGAAGGACCTCTCTGGCGCCGACTATTACACGCTACGCTCCATTCATAGCCCAACCTGAAAACGCTAACGAAAGCGGCATCGAAACCTGCTTCTTGGACTTCATCCCACGCACGACTTCGTCGCCTCGCCAACAATCACCTCTTCAGCGCTGTGGCAGAACTGTTTGCATCACCCTGTCATGCCACCGCCCCAGCAACGCCAGCGCGCAGCTGGCGCCGATGAGGGCCATGAACATGTCCCATTGATCGCCTTGCGTGCCGAGGAACTCGTCGGCGCCCTGCCCGAGGATGACGGCGGCAGCCCATTCGATGAGTTCGTAGCAGGCGCTGATGGCAAGGGCGATGGCGATGCAGAGGAAGGCGGTCATCTTGCGGCCGGCAACATGCTTGCCACGAATCAGGATTTCGCGGGCGACCATGGCGGGGACGAATCCCTGCATGAAGTGACCGATGCGGTCGTAGGGGTTGCGCGCCAGATCGAAGGCGTCCTGCAACCAGAAGCCGAGCGGTACGCGCGCATAGCTGTAGGCGCCGCCGAGGATGAGCACCAGCGCGTGAAGCGCGATCAGTGTGTAGAGCAGGTCCGTCAAGGGGAAACGGCGGCCTGTCGTGGCCAGGATGGTGGCTGCAATGAAGACCGGCGCAACCTCCAGCCACCATGTGGTGCGATCAAAGGGCTGAATGCCGGAGATCAGCAGCGCGACGAACACGATCAGCGCAAGCGTGACATGAAGCGCGTTGAAGGCTTTGGACATGGCAGACACCTGTGCGGAAAAAGCTGCAGTGTAGCCGGACATGCCCAAAGCGTATCCGTTCAGCGAGCGGAAGCCAGAAGCCCTGCCCTCAGCGTATCGCCATTGATGATGCGGGCAAGTTTGTCGGCGTAGGCCGGATCCGTTGCATAGCCGCCCTGCTGAAGTGCGCGTGCGAAGCCGACGGCATCCTGCTGCCCCTTAACGGCGGCATAGCGCGGCGCATTGCCGATGAGCCTTGCATAGTCTTCGAACGCTTCAGCGTAAGAGCCATACGCGCGGAAACGCTCCACCTTGCTGACGGGCTGACCGTTTTCGTACTCGGTGGTGCGGGCTTCGGCCACAGCACCTTGCCAGCCGGCGCCTGCCTTGATGTTGAAAAGGTTGTAGCTCGAACTGCCATCCGCATTCCGGATGATGGACTTGCCCCAGCCGGTTTCGAGTGCGGCCTGTGCCACCAGGAAATGCGGCGGCACGCCGAGGCTAGCGGCCGCTTGGCTTGCCTCCGGCCAGGCGCGGGAAACGAAGTCCTGCGCAGAGGCGCTGTAGGGTGCGCCGAGCCGGGGAGCCGCGGCTGCAGCCGAGGTCTGCGATACAGCACGGGCCCCATTATCGGCAGCCGGTGGCGGCCCCTTCAGATCATAGATGGGCGGGCGCGCAGAGGCGCTGCCATTGAGCTGACGCTCGATCACCTCGGCCAACCCGAGCCCGCCCTTCTGCGCCATCTGCATCACGAGTTGCTGGTCAGCCAGACTCTGATAGAACTTCGTGCTCTCGCTGCCGAAGATGCCGTCATCCGGCACCGAGTCGCGCATGCTCTTCATGACGATTTGCATGAACATGGCTTCGAACTGCTTGGCGACCGCCTTGTTGGCTTCGGGCGAGTTCTCACGGCTGAGCCGCTTGATGTCGGCAAGGCTGTTCGGATCGAGCGCGTTGGGCTGCTGCACGTTCATGCCAGTGTCCTCAGATCACCTCCAGCTCGGCCCGCAATGCGCCGGCTGTTTTCATGGCCTGAAGAATGTTGACCAGGTCCATCGGCGTGGCGCCAACCGAGTTGAGGGCCTTGACGACCTCGGTCAGCGTAACGCCCGGCTTGAAGCGCATCAGGCTGGCCTGATCCTGGGTGATACCGACCGTTCCGGTCTGCGTCGCGGCGGTCTGCCCCTGCGAGAGGGCGTTGGGCTGACTGATCTGTGTTTCGGTGTTGACGGAGACAGTCAGATTGCCATGTGCAATCGCGCATTCCGCCAGCGTCACCGCCTGGTTCATGACGATGGAACCGGTGCGCGAATTCACGATCACTTTCGCTGCTCCGGTAATCGGGCTGACCTCGATGTTTTCGATTCGCCCCAGGAATGCCACCCGCTCGTTCGGCGTATCCGGCGCCTGGATCTGGATGCGGCGTCCGTCGAGCGCCACCGCCGCCTGCTCACCCAGATCGCGGTTGATCGCATCCACCACCCTGCGAGCGGTGCCGAAATCGGCCTGGTGCAACTCAAACTGCACACCTTCTGCGCCGCCGAGCATGGTCTGGACGGAACGCTCCACCGTTGCGCCGCCGGGAATGCGCCCGGCAGACAGATGATTGACTGTTACCCGCGCGCCACCTGCCTGCCCGCCGGCGCCCCCGACGATCATGTTGCCCTGGGCAATGGCGTAGACCTGCCCATCCGCGCCCTTGAGCGGGGTCAGCAGCAGCGTGCCCCCCTTGAGGCTTTTCGCGTTGGCCATGCTGGAGACCGTCACGTCAAACTGCTGCCCAGGCTGCGCAAAGGGAGGCAGTTGCATCGTCACCATGACCGCCGCCACATTCTTCAGTTGCAGGGAGGTGCCGGGCGGAATCGTGACGCCGAGATTGCCGAGCATGTTGATGAGACTCTGGGTGGTGAAGGGCGCCTGGGAGGTCTGGTCACCCGTACCATCGAGCCCTACGACAATGCCATAGCCGACGAGCTGGTTGTTGCGAACGCCGGTGATGCTTGCGAGATCCTTGATGCGTTCGGCCCCTGCGTGGCCTGATACGCCCAGCAGGAGTGCCAGCATGAGAACCCGGAAGGTGGTCTGGAGAAGCGGCTTCATGATGTGTTCCTGCCTGGTTTCACGCTGTTCAGAACGGCATCACGTTCAGGAAGAAGCGTTGCAGCCAACCCATGGTCTGGGCCTCGTCGATATAGCCGGACGCCTTGTATTCCACGCGCGCATCGGCCACCTGGGTCGATTGCACGGTGTTCGATCCGGTCACGTTGGAGGGATTCACCACACCCGAGAAGCGGATGAATTCCTGCCCCTGGTTGATGGCCACCTGCTTCTCGCCGGAAACCAGAAGATTGCCATTGGCATATACGTCGATCACCGTCACCGTCACCGTACCGGTGAAGGTGTTGTTGGCGGCTGCCCCGCCCTTGCCGGAGAAGGTCGTCGTGTCATCCGCCGTCACGCCGACCTTGTTGAGGAACTTGCCCGGCAATCCGCTGATCACGGGGGTTCCGACATCGGTCGTGCTGGCACGCTCTGCCGAAGCATTCGAAGACTTGGTCGCAGCCGTCTTCTCGACCAGATTGACGGTAATCGTGTCACCCACGTAGCGGGCGCGGCGGTCTTCGAACAGCGAGCGCGACTGGCTGTTGAAGATCGAGCCGCCACCATCTGTCATGGCGCGCGCGGGCATGGGCCGGGCGGTCATGGGCTGGTGAACGGATGTCGTTTGCTGCAGCATGCTGCAGGCGGATAGCAGCAGGACAAACGCTGCGGCGGAAATCAGCCTTCTGCATTCAGTCATGACACACCTCCCCACCGCTTACAGATTGGTGAGCTTGGACAGCATCTGGTCAGCCGTCGTCACCACCCGCGAATTGAGTTCGTAGGCGCGCTGTGCCTCGATCATGCTGACGAGCTCTTCAGCCACATTCACGTTCGAGGTCTCGACATAGTTCTGGTTGATCACGCCGGTGCCGTTGGTGCCCGGCGTGCTGACCGTCGGCGCGCCGCTCGAAGGCGTCTCGAGAAACAGGTTTTCACCGGTCGAAAGCAGGCCGCCCGGATTGACGAAGTTGGCCACCTGGATCGTACCGATCTGGGTGGCAGCCACCTGCCCGGGCTGGCTGACGCTCACCGTGCCATCCTTGCCGACGGTGATCGAAAGCGCGTCGGACGGAATCGTGATCGCGGGCTGCACGACATAGCCGCTGGAAGTCACCAGCTGGCCCTGAGAATCGCGCTGGAAGGAGCCGTCACGCGTATAGGCCGTCGTGCCATCAGGCAGCTGGACCTGGAAGAAGCCCGAACCCTGGATCGCCATGTCGAGCGAGTTGCCGGTCTGCTGGAGGTTTCCTTGGGTCTGGATCCGCTCTGACGCTACCGGCCGTACACCGGTACCGATCTGCAGGCCGGAGGGAATCTGCGTGGTCTGCGAACTCTGCGCACCCGGCTGGCGAACGGTCTGATAGAGCAGATCCTCGAACACCGCCCTCGCCCGCTTGAAGCCGTTGGTACTCACATTGGCGAGGTTGTTCGATATGACATCCAGATGCGTTTGCTGTGCATCGAGACCGGTTCTTGCCACCCACAAAGCTCTGATCATGATTCCATCCTCCAGGCCCTCAGGATATTTCGCTCACCCCGTGACCAGTCCTGCGATTAGGACAACAAACATCCTGCATTCCTGCGGCCTCAGCGCGCAGTCAGTACCTGCGTGGCTGACCGATCGTTTTCCTGGGCATTCGAGAGCAGACGCATCTGCGTCTCGTACTGGCGCGAGAGCGAAATCATGCTGACCATCTGCTCGGCCAGATTCACATTGCTGCCTTCGAGATAGCCACCGCCCACGCGCACCGTCTCGTCCGCCTGTGCCTGCTCGCCACTGGCCAGCCGGTAAAGACCGTCGCCACCGCGGACCAGATCGGCCTCGGGTGGATTGACCAGCTTGAGCCGGGCCACCGGCGTTGCGGTCGCTGCCCCGGTCAGGGGCGTCGCGGTGATCGTGCCATCACCACCGATTTCGACCGAGTTATCCGGCGGAATCGAGATCTGGCCGGAATCCCCGACCACTTCGAGCCCACCCTGCGTTCGCAATATGCCGTTTTCATCGAGCTTGAAACAGCCGGAGCGGGTGTAGGCTTCGGAACCGTCCGGCAGGCTCACGGCAAACCAGCCGGAGCCGTTGATGGCGGCGTCCAGCGAGCGCCCAGTCTGACTCATCGGGCCGGACGTGAAATCGCTGCCGGTGGTGGAATCGACCACGAAGGCACGCGTCGGCAAGGCTTCGGACTGGACCGGCACCGCGCGCAGGCGATGCAGTTCGGCGCGAAAACCGGTTGTCGACACATTGGCCAGATTGTTGGCCACCGCGGCCTGCTGGCCCATGGTGGCCTTGGCCCCGGTCATCGCGGTGTAGATCAGCTTGTCCATGCCGGCCTCCGGTTTCTACGATTGCGCATCAGCGCAGATTAACCAGCGTCTGCATGATCTGATCCTGCGTCTTGATCGACTGCGCGTTGGCCTGGTAGTTGCGCTGCTGCGTGATCATGCTGACCAGTTCTGCGGTGAGGTCGACGTTCGACTCTTCCACGGCACCTGCCATGAGATCCCCCAGGCTGCCAGTGCCCGGCGCGCCCACCAGCGGCTGGCCGGAGGAAGGCGACTCGCCCCAGAGGTTGTTGCCCAGGGAGGTGAGCCCTTGCGGATTGGCGAAGTTCGCAAGCACGATCTGGCCAAGGTTGCGGGTCTGGCCGTTGCTGTAGCGCCCCTGGATGATGCCGTCCGTTCCGATCGTGATACCGGAAAGGCGGCCCGAGGCGTAGCCGTCCTGCGTCTGCCGGTTGATACCGAACGCGCTGCCGTATTGCGTGCTGCCGGTGAGGTCAAGACTCACGCTGAAGGGGCTGACCGCGCCGGTGCTGACGGTGAGGCCGGCCACCGTGAGCGGCATGGTGCTGGTCAGCTGGCCTGAGGTGTCGAAAGTAACCGGGGTCGGCGTGGCGCTGGTCGCCCCTCCGTCAAGCTGGGTATACATGTTCCAGCTGCCTGCTCCGCCGGCGCGGAAATACAGGCTCATGATGTGCGAGTTGCCGAGGCTGTCGTACACCGTGACCGAGGTGGATGAGTTGTAGGTGCTGGTGTCCGGCGTCGTGGCGCCGGTCACCCAGGCATTGGCCGGCGTCGTCGAGCGCGAATCGAGGTTGAGCCCCATGTCGATGACGGTGGTCTGCACCGGCATCAGGTCAGACGTGTCGATGTAGATCGCGCTCGGGCTGGCGGGCAGGATGGCGCCCTGCGCATCCGCCGGGTAGCCGGTGAGCTTGTACCCGTTCGAGTTGATGATGTTGCCGTTCTTGTCCACCTGGAACTGGCCATTGCGCGAGTAGGCCACCACGCCATTGCTCTCGACGCGGAAGAAGCCGTTGCCGTTGATGGCCACGTCAAGCGGATTGTTGGTCGGTGTGATGTTGCCCTGGTTGAACACCTGCGACACTTTTCCGACGGCCGTACCGATCCCGATCTGGATACCGGCAGAAGCGCCGTTGAGCGCCGTGGCGTAGACGTCCGAAAACTGCGTACCGGAGAGCTTGAAACCGACGTTGTTGGCGTTGGAAACGTTGTTGCTGATGACATCAAGTGCCTTGGAGGCTGCGTTGAGGCCACTGAGTCCTTGCTGGAATGCCATGATCTGCTCCCGGAATTACAGAATAAGCTTGATGTCGCCCATCGAAACACGCCCAAGCGAACCGACATCCACCTGGACCTCACTGCCCCCCGTCACCACGCTATTGACCGTGGCGAGCTCGAGCGTGCTGGCCGTCACCTTGGTGTCACCATTGGTGGCGGTCACTTTCATCTTGTAAGAGCCGTCGGCCACCTTGGTGCCGGCGTCGTTCTTGCCATCCCAGGCGAACTCATGCGTTCCGGCTTCCAGCTTGCCCAGATCGATTCGCTTGACCTCCAGGCCATTGGCATCGGTGATGGTGACGCTCACGGCAGAGGCCGCCTTGTCGAGCTGCACGCCACCAACGCCCATGCCATCGGCTACCAGCATTCCGGAGCCCGGCACCAGTACCGCGCGCCCCACCAGTGCGGCAGCCTGCAACGCATCGGAGGACTGCATGTTTGCCATCAGGGAAGACAGGGTCGAGTTCAAGCGCTCGATACCGTCCACCGTGCTGATCTGAGCGAGCTGTGAGGTCGTTTCAGCGTTATCCATCGGATTGAGCGGATCCTGATTCTTCAGCTGCGTGGTCAGCAGCTTGAGGAATCGCGACTGCTGCTCATCGACCTTGGTGCTGGACGACGAAGTCGAACCTGAAGAGGTCGTGCCATTCAGTGACGACAGGATCTGCTGCGCGCTGCTGGAAGTTGCGCTGGTAACGGCCATGGTCTTGCTCCGGTTGCTTTACTACGATTGACCCAATGCAAGGGTTTTCTGCATCAGGGTTCTGGCTGTGTTCATGACTTCGGCATTAGTCTGATAGGCGCGGGAGGCAGACACCATATTCACCATCTCCTCGACCGCATCCACGTTGGACATGGTGACGTAGCCCTTTTCGTCGGCCAGCGGGCTCTTCGGGTCGTAGACCATGCGCCCGGGCGCCGCGCTCTCGACCACCTGCTTCACCTGCACACCCTGGCCAGCCGTTCCCATCTGGACGGCCTGAAAAACGACCTGCTTGGCCTTGTAGGGCTTACCGTCCGCACCCAGCGCACTCTCCACGTTGGCCAGGTTGCTCGCGGTGGTATTGAGGCGCATTGACTGCGCGTTAAGCGCCGAGCCCGCGATATTGAATACATTGAACATGCTCATGGCAGCCTCCCGCTTACTGGCCGGAAACTGCCTGCTGCATCGTCCGCAACAGGCCGTTGATGAAAGTGATGCTGGCTTCATACTGGACCGAGTTCTCGGCAAACGCCGCGCGCTCGACATCCATGTTCACCGTGTTGCCATCCACGCTCGACTGCTGCTCGGTGCGGTACAGCAACTGGGCTGACGAGCCCGGCGCACTGGCTGCAATGTGCCGCGCGGCAGTGGTCGACAGGGCGACAGGAGCCGTTCCGCGTCCCTGCAGGGCACTGCCCAGCGCCGAGCCGAAATTCATGTCGCGCGCCTTGTAGCCCGGGGTGTCCGCGTTGGCGATATTGCCCGCAAGCAGCTCCTGGCGTTCGGCGCGAAGGTTGAGTGCGGTCTGGTGAAAGCGCAGGGCGTTATCGAGCTGGACGTTCATTTGCTCCACTCCGTTCATGATCTCTTCAAACATTCCGTCGCTCCCCACATGGACTTGCTGGTCTGGCGACAGTCTCATTGCAGCTTCTGTGCCAGCATCGTACGACGGGGCTTTGAGGCGGCAGCGCGCGATAAAGCGGCAAAACTCCCGCCTTTCCCGGCGGCAGACAGGCCCGTTTCGGCAAACTTTGCCGGCAAGGCACCGGAGGCCGGAAATGAGCGGCAAGTCGGCGACTGTTCCCGCCATGCATGCGCCTCGGGTCGCGGTTTAATGAAGACCGGACCCGAACCACCGCACAGGATGAAACCCGCCGCCCTCGCCTTTCTGATTTCGCTCCTGCTGGCCGCGTTGCCCGGCCCAACCAGGGCTGCCGGAGCACTCGAGCCGGCTTTGCGGAGCTTTGCCAGCGCGCAAGCCGCCGGCTTGCCGGGCAAGGCAACGCTGGACCTGCCGCGCGTTCCCGAGAGCCCCAGGATCACCGCCTGCAAGCAATGGCAGATTTTCCTGCCCGAGCGCGCGCGCTTCTGGGGACAGGTGTCGCTGGGAGCCCGCTGCAGCGACGGCCCCTCGCAGTCGCTCTACATCCAGGCAAGAGTCCGGATCGATGGCGTCGCCGTCGTTGCCGCCCGCCACATCCCGAGCGGTCAGCTTCTGGGCGCAGATGATCTGACCTCACTCGAAGCTGATCTGGGCAGCTACCCGCCGGATCTGATTCTTGACCCCGCCTCAGCCCGCGGGCGGATCAGCCGTGCAGCCATCGCGCCCGGACGCCCGATCCTGAAAAGCCTGCTGCGGCAGGAGAACGTCATCGAGGCCGGGCAGTCCGTGCGGATCGAGCTTGTTGACGGCTCACTCTCCGTCAGCAATGAAGGAGTGGCCATCGGCAGCGCCGCGCCCGGTCAGGCCGTACGGGTGAAGCTCGAAAGCGGCCGCATCATCACGGGCCTGGCAACCGAAGACGGCCGGGTCGACGTTCGCCCCTGAAGGTGCGAAAGCCCCATGCCGCAAAGCCGAAAGGGCCTTGCCGCGCTTGTCTTGGTCCATAAAAAAACCTAAAGTTTCACTGACCGACTCCGATATGACTGCTGTGTCAACGCGAAATGCTCCGGGTCCGGAATCCTTCGCGCCAGCCATGCACGTCCAGAGCAAAGGGAAACGCCGTGAAAATCGATAATTCACTCAAATCGTCGGGATCCGTCAGTGATTCCAAGGCCCGCGTTGCGCGAGAGGCCTCGACAAGCACCAGTGCGCCCAGCGAATCCAAGGTTCAGCTGTCTGCATTCGCCAGCAATCTGCAAAAGCTCGAATCAGCCGTCGAAAACACCCCGGTGGTCGATAGCGGCAAGGTAGATGAAATCAAGAACGCCATTGCCCAGGGGCAATTCAAGGTCAATCCCGAAAAAGTCGCAGACGGACTGATCGACAGCGTTCGTCAGATGCTTTCCGCACAACCCAGGACAGCGTGAATACGCCAGTCAATTCCGCGGCCCTGCGCCAGCGCCTGACGACACAGCTTGTTGCCGAAACGCAGCATGTAAGGGAATTCGTCACCGTGCTGGAAGAGGAACGCCGGATATTGACCCAGCGCGACGTCGAGCCGCTTTTCGCGCTGTCCGAAAAGAAGGCACATTACGCGCGCCTGCTGCAGCAATCGGCTCACGCCCGCTCTGTCCTGCTGACCCAGGCTGGCTTGACCAATGATCGCGCCGGCGTGGAAGCCTTGCTGGGCTCGCCCGAAACGCCTGTCTGGCAAACTTACCTCACCGTTGTGGCCAGCGCCCGCCAGCTCAACGAAGACAACGGCCGCCTGCTTACCGACAGGCTTGCCAGCAATCATCAGGCACTCGCCATCCTGATGGCACATTCCGACCAGCCCACCGTTTATGGGCGCGACGGCAGCGCCAGAACCCGCCCGGGCTCCCGCCTGCTCGGCAGCTACTGATCTTCAGTTGCCCCCAGCCGGGGAAGACTGTTGCGGCGCCACCAGCCGGGTGTTTTCCGGCGTCCCCAGGGCGCCATCCGCATTTTCCAGCTTGCGTACGCCCTCCGGCTGCCCGCTCTCCAGTACTTCTGTCGTGGAAGGCGCTTCAGCCACATCTGGCGCCATCGACTCGATCTGGATCGTGACACGCCGATTCCGGGCGCGACCGTCCGCCGAAGCATTGTCCGCCACCGGGCGCTGGTCGCCATAGCCGGCAGCGGTCAGCCTGTCGGCAGCCACGCCACTGGCGACGAAAAGCCGGACCACGGACGATGCCCGCACGGCGGACAGCTCCCAGTTGGAGGGAAAAATGGCAGTCTTGATCGGCAGATTGTCAGTATGCCCCTCCACCTTGACCGGGAACTCGCCCTTGGCAATGACCTCGGCCACGGCCTGCAGGGCCCGGACCGCCTCGGGCCCCAGCTGCGCTTCTGCCGGACTGAACAGGGCACTGGCATTGATTTCGATGGAAATGCCATTCACGCCTTCGGTCACCCTGACCTGCCCACCTCGTACCAGCGGATCCAGCACCCGTTTGACGTCGTCAGCCATGTCACGCATCTTCTGGCGGAATGCAGCCCTGCGGGCTTCAGCCTGCGCATCGGGGCTGGCACTGCGTGAAACGACGGGCGCCACCGGCGCACTGAGTACCTGGGGCTGCGGCACCATGCTCATGCCGTCCTGATTGGTTGCGCTGCGAAACGCATGCACGATCGAGTTCGAAAGCACCCGGTACTTGCCTTCGTTCACCGAGCTGATGGCATACATCACCACGAAGAAGGCGAACAGCAGCGTGATGAAGTCCGCATAGGACACCAGCCAGCGCTCGTGATTTTCATGCTCTTCTTCCTGGCGTCGGCGGGCCATGGGTTCTCCGGTGACAACAAAGCAGATTGACTCCCGGACATCAACGGCCTGCAAGGCCGCAGACTTGAGCATGAAAAAGGGCCGGTTCTGCCGGCCCTTGTCAATTCAATGCGTGGAAACTCATTTGAGACCAAGTACGTCCTGCATGTCATACACCCCATTGGGGCGCCCCTGCAGGAAAACCGCCGCACGCAGCGCGCCGGTAGCGTAGGGCATCCGGCTGCTGGCCTTGTGCGAAATCTCGACGCGCTCGCCCAGCCCGCAGAACATCACCGTGTGGTCACCGATCACGTCTCCGCCACGAACCGTGGCGAAGCCGATGGTTTCGGGTTTGCGCTCACCGGTGACACCTTCGCGCCCATACACCGCACATTCCTTGAGATCGCGGCCCAATGCGTCGGCAATCACTTCGCCCATGCGCAGCGCGGTTCCGGAAGGCGCATCCACCTTGAAGCGATGATGAGCCTCGAACACTTCCACGTCATAGCCGGAAGCCAGGATTCGGGCAGCCACGTCGAGCAGCTTGAACACGGCATTCACACCGACCGCCATGTTCGGCGCGAGCATGACCGGAATTTCAGCCGCTATCGCGCCAATCAGGGCCTTTTCCTCGGGCTTGAAACCGGTTGTCCCGATCACCATGGCGCATTTCACGCGACGCGCGACATCAAGGTGGGCCAACGTGCCTTCGGGCCGGGTAAAGTCGATCAGACAATCCGCCGCCTCCAGCGCCGCCTCGATATCGCAGGACACCGGCACGCCGCAGGCGTTGCCCGTGACCATTTCGCCGGCATCACGCCCGAGGAAGGCGCTGTCCGGACGATCCAGCGCAGCGACAAACGACACGCCGGGCGTTTGCAGCGCAGCTTCGATGAGCATGCGACCCATGCGGCCGGAAGCTCCGGCAATCGCGACCTTTACCGTCATGAAAAACCTCGGAAGATGGAAGCAGAACGAATTGACAGGGGAGCCGCTCCGGGGCGCCCCCGGAAAATCAGGGGGTCACAGGCGGCACGGCCGGGCCGGTGATATCGATCACGCGCGGCGCCGTCGGCGCGCTCTCCTGCACGCCATTGGCCGGAATCACGTCGCCCTCGACGCGGGCAAGCTTGTCACCCTCGAAGAACAGCGTGATGGAGCGACGCTCCAGAGGCTTGCGATTGCCGGAGACCTGATAGACGTAATCCCAGCGGTCCTTGTGAAAGATGCTCACAAGCATCGGCGAACCCATCACGAACCTGACCTGCTCGCGGCTCATGCCCGGGGAGAGTTTCGACACCATCTCCTGGGTCAGCGCGTTCCCCTGCCTGACCTCGATCTGATAGGGCCTGACCACGCTGGTCACAGCACTCGAGGAACAGGCCGCCAGCAAAGTGGCAGCAACAAGCACCAATCCGGAACGCAGGAACATGCGGAAAATCTCTCGTGACATCGAAGGACGGAACAGGAGGGTCTGACAGGCGCCCCTTCAGGCTGGCCCGTCCTTCCAGATTCCAAGAACAGGCGCTGGACTATATCATACGGCCCTCACCTACCGGAGACCGTGATGCCCCCACCCAATAGCCTCAAGGAATCGGGACTCAAGGCGACGCTGCCTCGCATGAAGATCCTTGACCTGTTCCAGCGCTCAACGGAACGCCACCTTTCCGCAGAGGACGTCTACCGTCTGCTGCTGGCGGAAGAGCTGGATGTCGGCCTTGCCACGATCTACAGGGTGCTCACCCAGTTCGAACAGGCCGGGCTGCTGCAGCGCCACCATTTCGAATCCGGCAAGGCCGTTTTCGAGCTCGACAAGGGCGATCACCACGACCACATGGTTTGCCTCGATTGCGGCAAAGTGGAGGAATTTTACGACCCCGAGATTGAAGCGCGGCAAAACGCCATCGCCAAGGAAAAAGGATTTCACATCCGCGAGCACGCGATGTATCTCTACGCCGAGTGCGTCAAGCCTGAATGTCCCAACAAGGCAGCGCGCAAGAAGTCCTGAACATTTCCGCACGGCCGGAGGGTCCGGCCTTTTCCCGGAACGCCCTGGTTCCGGACAACCTCCCGCTCCCTGCCACCATTCGTTGAGCTGCACCACGCCTTCAGGTGCCGCGGCAGGTTAAAATCCCCGATTCGCGATTTTCACCGACCGGATTCACTCCATGCAGTCCTCGTCCATGCAGGAAAAGTACGATCACACCGCCACCGAGCAAGTTGCCCAGCAATTCTGGGAGCGCACCGCTGCCTTCAAGGCCGTGGAAGACGCCAGCAAGCCCAAGTACTACTGTCTGTCCATGTTCCCGTACCCGTCGGGCAAGCTGCACATGGGCCACGTGCGCAACTACACGATTGGCGACGTACTGACCCGCTTCCACAAGATGCGCGGCTACAACGTGATGCAGCCCATGGGCTGGGACGCCTTCGGCCTGCCCGCCGAGAACGCGGCGATCGCCAACAAGGTGCCGCCGGCACAGTGGACCTACTCCAACATCGAATACATGAAGGGCCAGTTGAAGTCGCTGGGCTTCGCCATCGACTGGAGCCGCGAACTCGCCACCTGCAAGCCTGACTACTACAAGTGGAACCAGTGGCTGTTCCTGCGCATGCTCGAAAAGGGCATCGCCTACAAGAAGACCCAGACCGTGAACTGGGACCCGGTCGATCAGACCGTGCTGGCCAACGAGCAAGTGATTGATGGCCGCGGCTGGCGCACCGGCGCGGTAGTCGAGAAGCGCGAAATCCCCGGCTACTACCTCGCCATCACCCAGTATGCCAATGAGCTGCTGAACGATCTGGATACGCTGGACCAGTGGCCCGAGCGCGTGCGCCTGATGCAGGCCAACTGGATCGGCAAGAGCACCGGCGTGCGCTTCGCCTTCCCGCACGAAATCAAGGAGGAATCCGGCGCGCTGATCGGTGACGGCAAGCTGTGGGTGTTTACCACCCGTGCCGACACCATCATGGGCGTCACCTTCTGCGCCGTGGCCGCCGAGCACCCGCTGGCCACGCACGCCGCACAGAACAATCCCGAACTCGCCGCCTTCATCGCCAAGTGCAAGAGCGGCTCGGTGATGGAAGCCGACATGGCGACCATGGAGAAGGAAGGCCTGCCCACCGGCCTTTTCGTCACCCACCCGCTCACCGGCGAACAGGTTGAAGTGTGGGTCGGCAACTATGTGCTGATGTCGTACGGCGATGGCGCCGTGATGGCCGTGCCGGCGCATGACGAGCGCGACTTCGGATTCGCCAAGAAATACAGCCTGCCAATCAAACAGGTCGTCGCCCTTGGAGACAAGAGTTTCTCCACCGACGCCTGGCAGGAGTGGTACGGCAGCAAGGAAGGCCAAACCATCAACTCCGGCAAGTACGACGGCCTCGGCTACGAAGCCGCTGTCGACGCCATCGCCACCGACCTCGCCGCCAAGGGCGCGGGCGAGAAGAAGGTTCAATGGCGCCTGCGCGACTGGGGCATTTCGCGCCAGCGTTACTGGGGCTGCCCGATCCCGATCATCCACTGTGATGACTGCGGCTCGGTGCCGGTGCCGGACGACCAGCTGCCGGTCGTGCTGCCCGAAGACTGCGTGCCGGACGGCTCCGGCAACCCGCTGCACAAGCGTCCAGACTTCCTGAACGTCGCTTGCCCCTGCTGCGGCAAGCCCGCCCGCCGCGAGACGGACACCATGGACACCTTCGTGGATTCCTCCTGGTACTACGCCCGCTTCGCCACGCCGGGCAACGACACGGCGATGGTCGATGAGCGAGTGAACTACTGGCTGCCGGTGGATCAGTACATCGGCGGCATCGAGCACGCCATCCTCCACCTGCTCTACTCGCGTTTCTGGACCAAGGTGATGGGTGACCTCAAGCTCGTGAACTACCGCGAGCCCTTCAAGCGCCTGCTCACGCAAGGCATGGTGCTGAATCACCTGTTCTCGCGCCGCTCCGACAAGACCGGCATCGAGTGGTTCGCCCCCGAAGAAGTGGACCTGATCAAGGATGAGTCCGGCCGCGTCACCGGAGCCACCGCTGTGCGTGATGGCGAGCCCGTCGAATACGGCGGCTTCGGCACCATGTCCAAATCGAAGCGCAACGGCGTCGACCCGAACGCCATGATCGAACAGTACGGTGCCGACACCTGCCGCTTCTTCATGATGTTCACCGCGCCGCCCGAGCAGACGCTGGAATGGTCCGACGCCGGCATCGAAGGCTCCTACCGCTTCCTCAAGCGCGTATGGGCTTTCGGCCACGTCTATGCCAGCCAGATCAAGCCGCTGCTGCCCGCCACGCGCGAGCTGGCTTCGGCCAAGCTGCCGGACAACCTCGCCACGCTGCGCCGCGAGATCCACCTGAACCTCAAGCAGGCCAACTACGATCTGGGCAAGCAGCAGTTCAACACCGTCGCCTCCTCGTGCATGAAGATGATGAACGCGCTGGAGAAAGCCCCGCGTGATTCGGCGATTGCCGCCGAAGTCATCGAGGAATGCTTCGGCATCCTGCTGCGCGTGCTCTCGCCCATCACCCCGCACATCACCCACACCCTGTGGGCGGACCTTGGCTATGGCGAAGACATCCTCGCCGCAGCCTGGCCGGAACCGCTGGACGCCGCACTGGTGCAGGACGAGATCGAACTGGTGCTGCAGGTGCTGGGCAAGACGCGCGGTGCGGTGAAGGTGCCGGCCGCAGCCGACAAGGCCGCGATCGAAGCCCTGGCCGTAGCCTCGGAAGCCGCCCAGAAGTTCATGGAAGGCAAGCCCGCGAAGAAGATCATCGTGGTGCCGGGCCGGCTGGTTAATATCGTCGTCTGAACGTAGCCCGGATGAAGGCCGCAGGCCGGAATCCGGGACGCAAGCCCCCGGATTCCGCTCCGTGGCATCCGGGCTACACATTGAAGGAAAACCATGCTCCGCCGTGTCTTTCTCGCTGCAGTCCTGCTTGCCTCCGTCTCCGCCTGCGGCTACCACCTGCGCGGACCACAGACGCTGCCCTTCTCCACGATCTATCTGAACATGAACCGCTATGACACCTTCACGGCGGCGCTCAAGCGGCAGATCGAAACCAGTGGTTCGACCAGGGTGGTCGACAGCCTCAAGGAAGCCGACGTCCAGTTTTTCGTGGCACGCAACGACAAGGAAAAATACATCCTGTCGCTGACGGCCTCGGGCACGGTCCGCGAGTATCAGCTGCGTCAGCGCTTCGGTTTCCGGGTCCTCGACAAGAATGGTCGTGAAGTCACGTCCTACAGCGAAATCTATGTCACGCGTGACGTGAGCTTTGCCGAAGGTCAGGAGCTCGCCAAGGAGCAGGAAGACGCACTGCTCTACCGCGACATGCAGAACGACATCCTGCAGCAGTTGATGCGCCGGCTCGCCCGGGCAGTACCCAATTCCGAACCGGCAAGCGACGCCGCCAAGCCTTGAACCTGCGCCCTGACCAGCTCGCCGCTCAGCTCCAGCGAGGGCTGGCTCCGCTTTACGTCCTGCACGGTGACGAGCCCCTGCTCGTCATCGAAGCGGCAGACAGCATCCGTACCGCAGCTCGCGAAGCGGGCGTCAGCGAACGAGAAGTCATCGTCACCCACCAGCATTTCCGCTGGGACGAATTCGGCCTGGCAGCGGGCAATCTTTCGCTGTTTGGCGAGAGGAAGCTCGTCGACCTGCGCATTCCCAACGGCAAACCGGGCAAGCAGGGCGGCGAGGCGCTCGCGCGTTTCGCCCGCGAGCTCGACCCGCATGCCGGTGACATCACGCTCATCACGCTTCCACTGCTGGACTGGACGGTGCGCAAGGCAGCCTGGTTCCTTGCCCTGTCCGAAGCCGGCACGGTGATCGAGTGCAATGCACCGCCCCTGGCGGAGCTGCCGCACTGGATAGCCCAGCGCCTGGCCCGTCAGCAACAGCGTGCATCCCGTGAAGCGCTGGAGTTCATTGCCGGCCATGTGGAAGGCAACCTGCTCGCGGCCCACCAGGAAATCCAGAAACTCTCCCTGCTGTATGACCCGGGCGAGCTGAGCCTCGAGCAGATCGAGGATGCGGTGCTGCATGTGGCGCGCTACGACACCGAAAAGCTGCGACTGGCGCTGCTTGAGGGCGATGCGCCACGCTGTGCACGACTGCTCGAAGGCCTGAAGGGCGAAGGCGCCGCCCCCCCTCTGGTGCTGTGGACGATCGCCAACGAAGTCCGCACCCTGGCACGCTTGCGCGCAAGCGTGGATGCCGGCCAGAACATCGATGGCGCACTGAAGGCGGAACGCGTTTTCGGCCCGCGTCAGGCGCTGTGCAAGCGCGCCGTGCAGCGGCTCAAATCCGGTGGCCTGCGCGCCGCATTGCTGCATGCAGCCCGGGCCGACCGCATGATCAAGGGTCTGGCACAGGGCGACATCTGGGATGAGTTCCTGCAGATCTCCCTGCGGGTCCGCGCGCGCTGAGCGCCTGACCGCGTTGCGGCCCGCTTGCCTTTCCTGACGGATCTCCGACTGAGCGGGAACACGCCGCGTCCCGTCTGCCGCCCGTGCGGTTCACGGTGGCGGCCGTCTGTCTGACGTCCTGCTTCGGGCGACGACTGCACCTTCGTCCGGAGCGCGAGTCTTTAAACTGTCTGACAATTATTTATCCGATCTGACGCGTCTGAGCGTCGCGCCAGCCTCGTGCCGCGCAGATCGCGGTATTCATCAGGAAAGGACAGACCATGAAAACCCGATTCTTCCGCCCGCATGCCCTCACCCTCGTGGCCGTGCCGCTTTTTGCCCTGACTGCCTGTGGCGGCGGCGGTGACACGATCGCGGACGCCATTGCCGATGTCACCAAAGGTGTCTGGCTCGACAAGTATGAAGACAGCTGCGGCGGCTCCGGCAACACCAAGAGTGTCGACGTGGCTAACGGCGGTACGGTCAGGATGTCGATCCGCGTGAATACGACCGGGGACGTTGAACCCCTCTCCGGCGAATGGTTCACCGAAGGCAGTGGCTGGCAAACGGTACTCGGCACCAGCGCCACCCCGAGCCTTGCCAATCAGGGAGACGGCACCGGCCGCTTCTTCAGCCTGCCGGTCGTGGTGAAAGGCACGGGGGACATGGAATTCCGTCTGGTCATCAAGGACAAGAAAGGCGACCAGCGCTACGAGGATCGCTGCAAGGTGCACGTCAATATCCGGTAAGACCGTCCACCCTCTTCGCACCGACCGGAGCCTTCCGCTCCGGTTGGCTTTGAGCCTTCAGGATGCGCGCGAGTCATCCTCGACATCGAGCAGGCCCGCCACATCGCTCAGCTCGACTTTCTCGATCTTCTGGAAGTGGCCGGAGATCTTCTTCGAAGAAATGTGCACATCCTGCGCGTCCTCATGCGCCAGACGGATGTGGTCGGCCAGCTTCTTCATGCGCTGATCGAAAAGGCCGAAGTCTTTCGACAGCTTGCCCAGCGCATCCTTGATCAGATGGATCTGGCGGCGCGTTTCCACATCCTTGAGCACCGCCCTTGCGGTATTCAGCACGGCCATCAGCGTGGTGGGGGACACGATCCAGACCCGCCGGGCCTGGGCCCAGCTGACGAGGTCCGGATGATAGGCGTGAATTTCGGCGAAAACAGCCTCAGCCGGGACGAACATCACCGCTCCGTCCGCCGTTTCGCCTGCCACGATGTACTTGCTGGCGATCGCCTCCACATGCCGCCGGATATCCTGCTTGAAGAGCCCTTCCGCTGCCTTGCGCTCCAGCTCGCCTGCCGCCGGATCAAACATGCGATGGTAGTTCTCGAGCGGAAACTTCGAATCCACCGCAATACGGCCGGTCGGCTCGGGCAGCCGGAGAACACAGTCAGCCCGAACGCCGCTGGCCAACTGGCACTGGAACTCATAGGCATCAGGCGGCAGGGCATTGCGGACCAGAGCTTCGAGCTGCACCTCGCCAAAGGCTCCGCGCGCCTTCTTGTCGCCAAGCAGTTCCTGCAGGCTGACCACGTTCAGGGTGAGATCCCCGATCTTCTTCTGCGCTTCATCGATGGTTGCCAGCCGCGCCATCACATTGGCAAAGGTCTCGTTGGTCTTGGCAAACCCCTCGTCGAGGCGCTGATTCACCACGCCAGCAATGGCCTCCAGCCGCTCGTTCATGGTCCGATTGAGGCTCTCGCTGGTTTCGCTCTGCTGAAGTGCGGCACGACGCAGGCCATCCTGCAGCAGTTCGCGATCCGTGCGAGCCGATTCGGCAAGTTTCTCGAGCGTCTGACCGAGCATCTCGGCCTTGAGCTGCTGCTGACGCTGGTCGAGCAGCGCGGCAAGCTGATCGAGCTTGCGTGCCGCATCCCCGCCCTGCTGGGCAAGCAGGGTCTGCATCGCGCCATGCAGGGCCTGCATCGCGTCCCGGGTAGCGCGCAGCTCGCCAGCGACCAGATTGCGCTGGCGCTCGGAGGCGTCCGTACTGGCTGCCAGCATGCGGTCACCGAGCCGGTCAAGACCGGCGCCGAGGTCGTTGAGCATGGCGCGATGGCCCGCGGCCTGAGCACTTGCCAGCGCCTGAAGCATCGCATCCCGCTCAGTGGCCGCCCCACGGGTCAGCGCAGCAAGGCGCCAGCCCAGCGCCGCCAGGCCCGCCAGCAGGAGAACCAGCAAGGCGAGCGTCAGCGCCTGCATGTCCATCTCAGCGCTCCGGCGTGAGACGAAGCGGTTCGATCTGCAGCGTATCGTCGCCAGCCGAGAGCATGAGCTGGCCATCCTGGATGGTGCTCTGGATCTGCATGCCGCGTCCGGCCAGTGCGGCCAGAGCCGCACAGTCAGCAGCCTCGAGTTTCCAGACGGTGAGCTTGTCCTGTCTTTCGAGCGCGGCGGCATTCTGTTGCCACCACTGGTCCAGTCCGCGCCCATAGGCATAGACGCTGACACGGTCGGCCCGGCCGCAGGCGCGCCGCAGCAGGCGCTCGTCCGGCTGGCCGACTTCGATCCAGTGCTGCACGGCACCAGTGAGATCACGATCCCACAGCGCTGGGTCGTCTTCGCTCGAGATGCCGCGGCCGAACTCGAGTGTCTCGCTGGCATTCAGCACGAACGCCAGGAGACGCACCATCATGCGTTCATCGGTCTCGGAGGGGTGACGGGCCAGCACCAGGGAATGGGTCTGGTAGTAGTGACGATCGAGGTCTGAAATGCCGACTTCGGCCTTGAAAACAGTGGAGCGCAGCGCCAAAACGTGGGAATCCTTTTCTTCTTTACTTGCGACGGATCAGGAAGACGAACTCGCTACCATCGTCCCCGCTCTGGTCTTCCATCTCATGCCCGGTCTGACGGGCAAAAGCCTCGAAATCCTTGCGCGCACCGGGGTCGGTCGCCATGACCTTGAGCACCTGACCGCTGCTCATCGTGGCAAGCGTTTTTTTCGTGCGGAGAATGGGCAGCGGGCACTTGAGGCCGCGCACGTCCAGCTCGCTGTCAATCTTGTTCATGCCGTGTTCCTTGAAGTCGTTCAATTGTCCTTGTCCTTGCGCTCTTCAGCCAGGCGCTTGAACTCTCGCAGCCTGGCATCGATCGAGGCCTGCTCCATGAAGCTGCCGCCGCCATCCCGCTGGGCCAGCTGGAGCTGGTCAATGGCCGCACTCAGGTCGCCCTGCAGCTGATAGACCTCGGCCTGCGCACGATGGGCCAGCGCAGTACGGCCCAGCGCGGTTTCCGCCTTGGCCTGAAGAATGTAGAGCCGGTAATCGCTGGCCGGCACGCGCAGCAGCGGGTCCAGCACCTTGAGCGCATTGTCCGGCAAACTGCCGGCGAGCCAGCTTTCCGCCTCGCAATAGATCAGCGAGCTGCGCGCAGGATAACGCTTCCGGGCGTCTGCGCAGAGTCTGGCGGCCTGGGCCGGACGGCCGTGCGCGCGCTCGAGTTCAGCCCCCAGCAAAGCGAACATGGCGGTGTCCGGCGTGAGCCGTGCGAGCTCGCCATAGGCCTTGTCCGCCTCGACGAGCTGGCTGTCGGCCAGATAGGCACGCGCGAGGCCATACCAGCGGGCCGACTGTTCCTGGCGTGTCTGTGCCTCGCGGGCCAGCAGGCGCGGAATGGCTGCCCGGGCGCCGAGCTGCATGACTTCGAGTTTCGCCCGAACCAGGGTGTAGTCAATGGAACTCGGATGCGGCATCGCGCGCATCTGATGGACGCGGGAGCCGATATCCGCGATGCGATCGAGGGTCAAGGGGTGGGTGCGCAGATAGGCCGGCGCGTTGTTTTCCGAAGAGCGCGTGCGTTGGAAGAGACGGTCGAAAAACGTCGGCATGCCGCGAATATCGAATCCCGCCGCATTCAGGATCTGCAGGCCAACCCGGTCCGCCTCGCGCTCGTAGTCACGCGAATAAGCCAGCTGGCTCTGGATCGCGGCAGCCTGCCCCGAGGCCAGAACCGCGCCTGCCGCACTCGGGCTGTTCCGCCCTGCAAGCACCGCCAGCAGGAGTGACGCCAGCACCATTGCCGTCGTGTTGCCCTGCCGGACCAGCATGCGGGCCATGTGATGCTGGACGACGTGCCCGATTTCATGGCCCAGCACCGAAGCAAGCTCGGATTCGGCCTCGGTGGTCACGATCAGGCCGGTGTGTGCGCCGATGACGCCTCCGGGCATGGCAAAAGCGTTGATCGTGCTGTCGCGCAGCGCAAAGAACTGGAACCCGTTGCCCTGCTCCGGCAGCGTCGAGGCCAGCGTGCGTCCGAGCGCATTCAGGTACTCCTCGACCTCCGGATCATCCAGGTAGCTCGGTTCGCGAAAACGGACCGAACGCATCACCTCCTCGGCAATCCGTCGTTCCTGCGCTGGCGAGAGGGCTTCCTGCGCCGGATCGCCCAGATCGGGCAAGCCGGAGTTGTAGGTCTGGGCGGCTGCGGTCTGGATCATCAGGACCGCGATCAGGACCTGCGCAAGGCAGCGGCGGAGAACTGTTCGATTTGGCATGAGGCTATGATACTTCCCGTTCCGGAACGTTCACAACCAGCCTGACTTCACGGCCCCGATTCTGCGCGGGCAACAAGCATCCGATACTTCATGACCACTTCTCCGCTTACCCATTTCGATGCCGAAGGCCAGGCCCACATGGTCGACGTCGGCAACAAGTCTGAAACTGCGCGGCGTGCCGTCGCCACCGGCCGCATCGTGATGCAGGCCGCCACGCTCGCCATGATCCGCGACGGTCACAGCAAGAAGGGCGATGTGCTGGGCATCGCCCGCATCGCGGCGATCCAGGGTTCCAAGCGCACCTCGGAACTGATCCCGCTGTGCCATCCGATTCCGCTGACGCGGGTTGCGGTGGCGTTCAGGATCGATGAAGGAAATCACGCCATCGAATGCGAGGTCACGGCCGAAACCGTCGGCCGGACCGGTGTCGAGATGGAGGCGCTGACGGCGGCCAGCGTGGCGCTGCTGACGATCTATGACATGGCCAAGGCGACAGACCGGGGCATGTGCATCGAAGCCGTCCGCCTGCTCGAGAAGGAAGGTGGCAAATCCGGCCACTGGAAGGCCGACTGATGGCACGGGAAATCGAACTCAAGCTGGCCTTCCCGCCTGAGGCGCTCGACGCCGTTCTGGCCCATCCGCTGCTTGCCGGCGCAGCTCGCCAGGGCAGCCGGAAAACGCTCATCAACACCTATTTCGACACGCCCGATCTGGCCTTGTCGGCAAAACGGATCGCGCTGCGGACGCGAAAATCCGGCGAAAACTGGCTGCAGACAGTCAAGTGCGCGGCGGAGTCATTCGGAGGCTTGTCCTCACGCCCGGAATGGGAAAAGGCTTTCTCGGGCGAATTCGACTTTTCGGATGTCGAGGCCACCGAAGTCCGCAGGACGCTGGAGAAACACCATGCCGCGCTCGTGCCCCTGTTCAGCACGGACTTCGTGCGCGACACGCTGAAGCTCGAGCCGCGCGACGGCGTCTCCATCCTGGTCATGATCGATCGTGGCGAGATCAGCGCAGCCGGCCGGCAAACGCTCATCAGCGAGCTGGAACTGGAGCTGGTTTCGGGCGATGCGGACGATTTGCTCGAACTCGCCTGTGCGCTGGCCTCGGGCCTTCCACTGATTCCCTTCGATCCAAGCAAGGCCGCGCGGGGTTACCAGCTCTTCCATGACACGCCCGTCACACCGCAATCCAGCCTGATCGACCCCGTGCCCGACGACGCCGACGTGCTGGACAGCTTTCGCCAGCGCGCGCTTGTCTGCCTGTCGGCATGGTCGGCCAACCACCACGGCGCCCTCAGCTACCCGGATCCGGAATTCATCCATCAGCTGCGGGTATCACTCACCCGGCTGCGCGGGCTGCTGCGGATTTTCGAGCCGGCGCTGCCGGAGGGCTTCGCCGACGATTGGCGAGCACGGCTGCAGGCCCTGTCACAAAGCCTGGGCCCCCTGCGCAGCAGCCAGGTGCTTTGTGACGAACTCATCCTGCCGGCGACCGAAGATGATGTGGACGGCTATCTTCCGCCGCTTGCCCGGCATGCGGAACAATGGCGGGAATCTGCGCTCGCGGAAGTCCGTCTCCAGCTCGCCGCAGCCGGCGCGGGCATGCTGGCGCTGGAGTTCCATCGCGCGCTGCTCGCCCTGCCCGCCAACTCGGCAAGTTTGACAGGAACGCTCAGGCGACAAGCGGCCCGCCATCTGCACGAAAAGGCGCAGGCTCAGCTTGAACGGGTCTGCAGCGAGCGGAGCAACGAAAGTCTTCACGCGCTGCGCATCCTCATCAAGCAGCTCAGACTGGTCTGCGAGCTGGCCCCCCGGAAGCCGCACAAAGCGGTGTCGCGACGCCTCCGCGCGCTGGCCGACCTGCAGAGCCGGCTTGGCAGGCTGAATGACCTCGCGGACGCGCTGCCCGTACTGGGTCGCTGGGTCAGCAGTGATCCCCGATTCGCCGCACCGGTCGCTTTCCTGACCGGCTGGCATGCCGCAACAAGCCTGAAACTTCGTCGCACTATCCTGCGGCGCGCCGGCTTGGTGCTGGCCGACGCGGGATGGCAGGACGAAAAGGCCGGCGCGTCGCGAAAGAAGCCATCCCACCACTGACCCAGGCGCGCCTTGGCACGCCGGAATCCGGAGGCATCTTGAACCTGTTGCTCTGGCGTCACGCAGACGCTGCCGAAGGAAATCCCGACATCAGTCGCCCGCTCACCGCGCGCGGAGTGAAGCAGGCCCAGCGCATGGCACACTGGCTCGATCAGCATGCGCCGGCGAACCTGCGCGTGCTGACGAGCCCGGCAGTCCGCACCCGGCAGACCGTCGAAGCCTGGGACCACAGCTACGAAGTCAGCGAGGACGTCGGGCTGGACGCCACGCCGCACAGCATTCTTGAGGCGGCAGGCTGGCCCGATGCGGGTGGTTCCGTGCTGGTCGTGGGCCATCAGCCCACGCTGGGCGAAGTCGCCTCCATCCTGCTGCGCGATGAAGCCAGTGCACTGTCCTTCAAGAAAGGGGCGCTCTGGTGGTTCCAGATCCGGGAGCGCAACGGGGAAATGCAGACCGTACTCAAGACCGTCATCAACGCCGACCTGATCTGAGCCTCTGGCGGGCCGGATTGCCCCGGCGCCCTGCTCCGGCTAATCTGCCGGCTCCCTTGCGTTCGTGCATTCCGTCATGAAATCCCTTTGCGTATTCTGTGGTGCGTCCAGCGGCGCCGATCCCGTTTTCAGTCAGGCCGCGGCAAACTTCGGCCAGACACTTGCCCGGCACCGGATCGAACTGGTCTGGGGTGGCGGCCATGTCGGCCTGATGGGCGTCGTGGCGGACGCGGTGCTGAATGCAGGTGGCGCGGCCTACGGAGTGATCCCCGGCTTCATGGCCGAACGCGAACTCGCCCACCCCCGTGCGACCGAAATGGTGGTGGTGGACTCCATGCATGCCCGCAAGGCCGCCATGGCCCGGCGCGCCGAGGCTTTCGTAGCCTTGCCGGGCGGCCTCGGCACGATGGACGAGCTGTTCGAGATCCTGACCTGGTCCCAGCTCCATATCCATCACAATCCGGTGGGGCTGCTGAACGTGAACGGTTTCTTCGAGCCTTTTCTTGCCATGGTCCGGCACATGGTTCAAGCCGGTTTCGTCCAGCAGATCCATCTGGACCGCATTCATGTGGCGGCCGATGCGGAGACATTGCTTGAATCGATGCGCCAGCACCGTCCCCTTGAGGGAGACTGGATCGGCAAGGTCCAGCCGGCCAGCGCCTGAGTACCTGCTCCGGCAAAACCGGCAATGCTGCCTGCGATGCTATTGCGCGGATAGGCAGCCTCGCCTTCCCCCTGCGCTCCGATTTGGATAGCATTCGGGCTCATGACCCGTCTGCTTCCCCCAACCGGGCAGACTCACAACAGCGAGGATTCAATGAGCGACATTACCTACATCTCCGACAGCAGTTTCGAAGCCGACGTCCTGAAGTCGGGACTCCCCGTTCTCGTCGACTACTGGGCCGAATGGTGCGGCCCCTGCAAGATGATTGCCCCGATCCTGGAAGAAATCGCCAAGGAATATGCCGGCAAGATCGTCGTCGCAAAGATGAACGTGGATGAAAACCAAAGCGTCCCGGCGCAGTTCGGCATCCGCAGCATTCCCACCCTGATGCTCTTCAAGGGTGGCAATGTGGAAGCCACCAAGGTCGGCGCGCTGTCCAAGTCGCAGCTGGCCGCGTTCATCGACGCCAACATCTGATACAACAGCCCGTTTGACAGGCCGGAACTGAATCGCTACAGTTCCGGCCAACGCTGGCACCGCATGCTGTCATCTCCGGGGTTCTCCGCCCTGTACGACTCGCGGATCGCTTTTCCAGCGCACTGATCACACTGATCCACATTTCCCTTTCCGTTCTGGACGCCCGGCAATCCCGCAGATTGCCCACCCTCCCCGCACATATCTTTTTCAGGGTCATCCCATGCATCTGTCAGAGCTCAAGGCTCTCCATGTCAGCCAACTCCTCGAGATGGCTCACGCCAACGGCATCGAAGGCGCCAACCGTCTGCGCAAACAGGAACTCGTGTTTGCCCTGCTGAAGAATCACGCGAAAAAAGGGGAGCCGATCTTCGGCGACGGCGCTCTGGAAATCCTGCCTGACGGCTTCGGCTTTCTCCGCTCACCGGACATTTCCTACCTGGCGGGCACGGACGACATCTACGTTTCGCCCTCGCAGATCCGCCGTTTCAACCTGCACACCGGTGACACCATCGAAGGCGAGATCCGCACGCCGAAAGACGGCGAGCGCTACTTCGCACTGGTCAAGCTCGACAAGATCAACAGCGAGCCGCCCGAGAATGCCAAGCACAAGATCCTCTTCGAAAACCTCACGCCGCTCCACCCGAACAAGGTCTTCAAGCTCGAGCGCGAAATGCGCGGCGAAGAAAACATCACCAGTCGCGTGATCGACATGATCGCGCCGATCGGCAAGGGACAGCGCGGTCTGCTCGTCGCTCCGCCGAAGTCGGGCAAGACGGTGATGCTGCAGAACATTGCTCACGCCATCACCGCCAATCATCCGGAAGCCGTGCTGATCGTTCTGCTGATCGACGAGCGCCCGGAAGAAGTCACCGAAATGCAGCGTTCGGTCAAGGGCGAAGTGATTGCTTCCACCTTCGACGAGCCGGCCACGCGCCACGTCCAGGTCGCGGAAATGGTGATCGAAAAGGCCAAGCGCCTGGTCGAACACAAGCGCGACGTGATCATCCTGCTTGATTCGCTCACGCGTCTGGCCCGCGCCTACAACACCGTGGTGCCGGCCTCCGGCAAGGTACTGACCGGCGGCGTGGACGCCAACGCCCTGCAGAAACCCAAGCGCTTCTTCGGTGCGGCACGTAACGTCGAGGAAGGAGGCTCGCTGACCATCATCGCCACCGCGCTGATCGACACCGGCAGCCGCATGGACGAAGTGATCTACGAAGAATTCAAGGGCACCGGCAACATGGAAGTGCACCTCGACCGCCGCATGGCCGAGAAGCGCATCTACCCGGCCATCAACGTCAACCGCTCCGGCACCCGCCGCGAGGAGCTGCTGATCGAGCCGGCTCAACTCCAGAAAATCTGGGTGCTGCGCAAGCTGCTCTACGGCATGGACGACCTCGACGCGATGGACTTCCTGCTCGACAAGATCCGCCAGACCAAGGGTAACAACGAGTTTTTCGACGCGATGCGTCGCTGAGCGCCCGGGCTAACTTGCGGCAGGGCCAAAGTCCTGCCATAATCCGCAGTCTTATTTTCAAGGGCGGTCACATCCGCCGCCCGCGCAACAAGGAATCCGTCATGAAGACCGAAGGCCATCCGAATTACGCTGACGTGCAAGTTACCTGCTCCTGCGGCAGCACATTCACCACCCGTTCCACGCTGGGCAAGCCCGGTTACCATGTGGAAGTGTGCTCCGAATGCCACCCGTTCTGGACCGGCAAGCAGAAGATTGTCGACACGGCTGGCCGCGTCGAGCGCTTCAAGCAGAAGTACGGCCGTCGCTGAGCGACTGCGTGCCAAGGCACGCCGTACAAAAAAAGGCAGCCCGCGGGCTGCCTTTTGTTTTTTTGCCAGCACGGACAGGACTGCGGATGTTTTGCTGTCCGAAGGTCTTACAATCCTGCGACCCAACCGGTGTCCGGTCTACGCATGCACACAGAACAGTTCACTGAATTCCCGAGCAGCAAACCTGCCATCCACGTGCCGAACTGGGCACTCATCCTGCTGTTTCTGGCCTACGCCCTGCCGGCGAATATTGGCCACGCGCCTTGGCGGGGCGACGACGCCGAGCACATCGGCGTAGCCTTCAGCATGATGCTGGACGGCACCTGGCTCACCCCCCAGATTGCCGGCCAGGCCTTCCTCGATTCCCCTCCTCTCGCATACTGGCTCGGCGCACTCAGCGGCAAGCTGCTGGGCTGGCTGCTGCCGCTGCATGACGCCATCCGTCTCTCCATGGTGGGCACGCTGGGCGTCATGATCCTTTGCCTGCGGCACGCCGCGCGTGATCTCTACGGACGCGAGTCTGCCTCCGCAGCCGCGATGCTGTCGATCGGCTCAGTCGGTCTGCTGGTGCACGCCCATGAGATGCAGCCGCTCATCACGCTTGCCAGCGCGGTAGCAGGCGTGATCTATGGTCTGGTCCAGATGCGCAAGCGTACCAGGCAAGCCCCCTTCATCACCGGCATCGCCACCGCGGCCTGCTTTCTCTCCGGCGGCCTGCCAGGCTTGCTGGCCAGCCTGCCGGTATGGCTGGTCCTGCCACTGAGCGAACCCTCCCTGCGTGACGCCCGGCTGCTCCGGCAGTTTGCCCTTGCCTTTCTGACTGCACTGGCGCTGTCTCTCCCCTGGCCTTTCCTCCTCGCCGTTTTCGACCCCGGCTTTCTCGACGCCTGGTGGCAGAATCAGCTCGACCTGATCCTGCCCCACACCAGCCATCTGGCGCACGGCAAGGACTTTGCGAATCTGGTCGGGTGGTTTACCTGGCCGCTCTGGCCACTGGTGATATGGTCCCTCTGGCTGCGTCGCCGCAGCCTGCGCGAGTTCGGTCACCTCATCCCGCTGGCCGCGGCGCTGTTCAGTCTGATACTCGCAACAGGCACCGGCGGCATGCGTCCGGCCAATCTCGTGCCACTCCTGCCGCCTCTGATCGTGATGGCATCGGGTGAACAGTGCCGCCTGCGTCGAGGGGCCGCCAACGCATTCGACTGGTTCGGCCTGATCACCTTCAGCATGGTCGGCATTGCGCTCTGGCTGGCCTGGCTGGCCATGCATTTCGGCTGGCCCGAGCCGCTGTCGCGAAACATTCTCCGCCTGCTGCCCGGCTTCCAGCCCAGCTGGGCCTGGTACCAGTTGCTGATCGCTGTCTCGCTCTCGGCTGGCTGGCTGATTGCACTGTTCAGACTGCCCTTCTTCCAGCTCCGGGGTGCCGTGCGCTGGGCCATCGGGGTCACGCTGACCTGGGGCCTGGCCACCACACTCTGTTTTTCCTGGTTCGACTACAACAAGAATTACCAGCCGGTTTCTACCGCCATTGCGGGCGCCGTCGCGCGCCAGAAGCTGGAAGGCTGCGTCGCGGGCATCGATGTGGGCGACTCGCAGCGTGCGGCCTTCCTGTACTTCAACAATCTGAGGATCGCGCCGCGAACCGCTGCCTGCGAACTGAAGCTCGCCTACGCCACAGGCCGGAACCCGCTGCCTGTCGCACCGGAAGGATGGGAAACGGTCTGGCAGATGGAACGCGGCAGTGGCAGGCTCGGCGAACGTTTTGCGCTGTATCGCCGTCCGGCGGACTGATCCGTTCAGGCAGGCCAGGCCTGCTCGAAGGCGGCCAGATGCGGCGAGTCGGGACGCGCCTGCACAAGCTGGCGCAAGCCGCTTCGTGCGGCAGCCAAGGCTGCCGGGGCCTGCTGTCCGAGCAGCACCGCCTGCCGCAACCGCAGGAAAAGTGCGCACAGCGCCCTGAGCTCGACCTCGGCCTGCACGAGCGCGTATTCACCTTGTTGCACCTGCTTCCAGACCGCTTCATGGTGAAAACCGCGGGCAAGCGGCAAGCAGGCAAGGCGCGCAATGACGGACAACTCGGCCGCACCCTCGGCATCACCAAACCACTCGCCAAAAGCGGGGGCTGCGCACTGCAGCCAGGCGGCATCGTCCGCCGGAAACACCGGACGCAACATGGCGCGCGTCCTGATGCAGGCCAGCGAAGCTTCCTGCCCGCTCCACCGATCAACCTGTTCCAGCCCTGCCAGCGACTGGAAGATCGCATCCAGCACGCGGGCCTCGTCCGTAGCACAGCACGAAGCCAGCACAATCCGGCCGTTTTCGAAGCCCGCCGAGGCAAACGCTGCCAGCTGCTGAAAATGCGGTGGGAGCAGGTCATCGATACGGGTGGCGCGACGCCGCTGGAAAGCGTACTCGGCCACTTCGGTATCCGACAGCGAATCGGGCAGGCAATGCAGCCGGCGCAGGCCGGTCACGTCCGGCACGGTGCTCAGCGCAAGGACGCGGAAACCAGGATTCATTTTCAGGCCGGAAAGACGCCGGTCGAGAGGTAACGATCTCCCCGGTCGCAGACGATGGAGACGATCACCGCATCGCGCAGTTCCTGCGCGAGCCGCACGGCCACGCTCATGGCACCGCCGGAGGAAATCCCGGCAAAAATGCCTTCCTCCCGAGCCATGCGACGAGTCATGTCCTCTGCCGCAGCCTGGGCGACGTTTTCGGTGAGATCCACCCGGCCCGATTCGAAGATGGCCGGCATGTACGCCTCGGGCCACTTCCGGATACCCGGGATCTGGGCCCCTTCCGCAGGCTGGCAGCCCACGATGCGGATGGCCGGATTCTTTTCCTTGAGGAAGCGCGCAACACCCATGATGGTGCCGGTCGTTCCCATGCTGCTCACGAAGTGGGTAATGCGACCACCGGTCTGCTCCCAGATTTCGGGCCCCGTCCCCTCGTAGTGAGCCAGCGGATTGTCGGAGTTCGCGAACTGGTCGAGCACCCGGCCGCGGCCCTCGTCGCGCATCCGGGTCGCCACATCACGGGCGAGCTCCATGCCGCCTTCGCGGGGCGTAAGAACCAGTTCGGCACCAAAGGCCTTCATGGTCTGACGTCGCTCGATGCTCTGGTTCTCGGGCATCACGAGAATCATGCGATAGCCGCGCATGGCGGCTGCCATGGCCAGCGCAATGCCGGTGTTGCCACTCGTGGCCTCGATCAGGGTGTCCCCCCGATGAATATCACCCCGCGCTTCGGCACGCATGATCATGGACAGTGCAGGCCTGTCCTTGACCGAGCCGGCGGGATTGTTGCCTTCGAGCTTGGCCAGTACGACGTTGCCGCGCTCCGCTGCCAGACTGCCCGGCAAACGCTTGAGTTGCACCAGCGGCGTGCGGCCTACGTAATCTTCCAGGGTGGGGTAGTTCATGTGGGGGCGAGAGCAGAAGTGCGACAAGCCCACATGATACCGGAGAGCGTCAGCCCGGAAGCGGGCCGAGCGATTCAGTCGGCGCGGGACTGGATGGCGGCAAGCGCCAGGGAATGCTGCTGCAGTTCCCTCATCTGCCCGGCCAGCGCGGCCAGATAGTCTCCGAGCATGCCCATCATCTGCTGAACCGCGATCTGCGGCGTTCCGGCTTCGGCCCTCGAGTGGTCGATGAGCCCTTGCAGTTGCATCAGATCCGGCGCCATCGACGCCGGAGCCGAAGCAATGAAGCGGTCAATCAGCGCCTTGCGCTCGGCGAAGTAGCGGGCCGGCTCTTCTTCGGCGAGCGTGCGCCAGTGTTCGAAATCGAATTCAAAATCAAATTGCATGACATCCTGCTTTCTGCTGCCTGGCGATCATGAGGGGAGTTCATGCAAGAGCCAGGCCACCATCGTTACCGGCACCTCATCAGGGAAGTGCCTGACCCGATTTGACACCGAGTTCCGCTGCCAGGCAATCGGCGAGCCCGGATTCAATTGTAAAAAAACGCGCCAGCGTGATGCACGGCGCGTTTTGGGGAGCAGGCGTGAAACCGCTCAGCGCAATTTCGCGGCCAGCGCTTCGAGCCCGGCGGTTTCCTTGATGCCCTCGGCCACCATGGCGGCTACCGCGCGCGCGCCGGCCTCCTGGAAGTGCGTGGTATCCGGCTTGGCCTGCGTTCCGCTCGACTGGGTGCCATACCAGGGGTACTTTGCCGGGTCGACCGCCAGCCAGTAGTTTTTCCAGTCCGACTGGTGTGCGTTGGCGAAAGCGATGGTTCTGGCTTCGATATCGATCAACGGCAAACGGTTTGCCCGCGCCGTATCCCGGATGGTCTGGCTGTAGTCCCCGGTGAAGGCAAAGCCGCCGCTCCCCTGCCCGGCCGAGGTGAAGTGATTCGGCACGACCGGGAAGCCCTCCTTCCGGTTGCTGTTCCAGACCCGCGTCGTCGGCGTCATGATGACGGGGATGGCACCACGGGCACGCGCCTCCTTCACATAGGTCTCGAGCGAAGCCTGGAAGCTCATTTCAGGCTTGCCGACCGGAAATTGTCTGCGCCCCTGCGCATCGTTCGGATAGGTACACAGGTTCGCGACGTCGGCCGCCCCGCGGCTGCCCTTGGAGCCATCGCAGTTCTGATCGTTGTGGCCGTGATGGATGATCACGTAGTCGCCCGGGCGCAGGTATTGCGCCATTTCCTGCCAGTAGCCCTGGTTGTAGAAATTGCGCGAACTGCGTCCGGACTTCGCGTTGTTGAGTACCTTGACCCGGGCGTCCGACTTGAAGAGTTCCTCGAACACCTGGCCCCAGCCCATGCGGGGCAGACGGAATTTCTCATAGGTGCTGGCGGTCGAGTCCCCCACGATCAGCACGCGGGTCCAGGCCGGATCCTTGATCCGGGCGAGTGCGGCCTGCGCACTGTGCAGATCGAGCGGCTCCTCGTTGCCCACATAACGGTACTCCGTATCCAGGATGGAAGTGCCGCCCGGCACGCCGGTATCGTTGTCGTAGCCGCGGTTATGCACCAGAACGCTCAGAACGGCATCAGCCCCCTTGCCGTCAGCCTTCATCGGGGTCGTGACCGGATCGAAGCGTTCGGCATCCGCCACGCCGGCATCCTTCAGCGCCTGCAGCACGGCAGGCAGCCCGCCGGCGTTCTTTTCCCGGATCAGGCCGGCATCGATCCCTGCGGTCGTTCCCTTGTCGAGCAGCGCTTGTGGCCCTTTGTATTTCAGCGCGCTGGCAACACTGCTGAGCGCGCGATCGGACAAGGCATTGAGGTTGCCAACATTGCTCTGGCCGGGCTTGAGATCAGGCAGCAGGGCGCCGAAGCATTTGGCCCAGGGCCGCGCGCTGTCGGAGCAGTTGTCATTGCCAGGTTCTACCGCCAGCAGCATCAATGGCGCCTGCATACCCTCAACGTCCAGCGCATAACGCCCCTGGCCGTCTGCGCGGGCCTCCCGCTTCTGCCCCCTGGCATCGAAAACACTGACCCGCGCATTGGCCATCGGCCCGCCCTGCGACACCACGCCCTCCAGCAGGGTGCCAGCAGGACGGGAAGCCTTCAAGCTACAGCCCGCACCGATCAGCATCAGGCTGACTGGCAGGACGAGCGCCGCCAGCAATTCGTGTTTTGCAAAAGCCATGGAATCCTCCGGGGAACAATCAGTGCGGAACCCGCCAAAAGATCGCCATCATGCACCGCGCCAGCCCCCGCCGTCTTGATGGAAATTGCCCAGGCCCGGCTGCTGCCGCACTGCACCGGACGACAGGCCGGAAGCGGTCAAGTTCATGAATCCCCTGCCGTAAGAAAGGCGACAACACCCTTCAAACCGAGGAAGATCACGACATGCTGGCACCGCTGAACCGCCTATTCAGGCAATTGAACTGGTCCCGCAAATTCGGACTGATCGGCGCCCTGGCCGCGGCCGTCACCCTGACGCTCGTCTTGCTGACCTGCTCGGACAAGTTCGAGGAGTGGCGCGTCATCCAGCATGAACAACAAGGGCTCGTGGTGTTCGAACCGACGCTGGACTTTGTTCTGGCCCTGCAGCAGCACCGCGGGCTCAGTGCCGGTGTCCTTGGCGGAAACGCCTCGATGCGGGAGGCCCTGACCGGCAAGGCCGAAGAAGCGAAGAAGGCCGCCCAGGCTTTCGAAGCCGCCCTCGCCGCGGCACCTGCCGAATGGAAACTGGCCGCGCCGGGCAAAGCCGTTCTCGATCAATGGAAAACACTGAGTGCCGACGGACTCTCGATGCCCGGACCGCAGAACTTTGCCGCCCATACCGAAGCCATCGGCAAGCTGCTGGCGCTGATCAGCGAGCTCAACAATGTATCGGGCCTCGCCCTCGACCCGGACCTGCACGATTACTACCTGATCAGTGCGCTTACCATGCAGATGCCCGAGCTCACCGAGCGTCTGGGCAAGCTGCGCGGATCCGCCAACGGAATCCTCGCCTCGAAACAGATCAGCCAGGCGCAGAAGGAGTCGCTCGCATCCCTTTCAGGAGAGACCGGACTGCTCTGGTCCGACATGCGCAACTCGCTTGAAACCGCCTCCCGGGGCACTCCGGCCGCCAGCGCCTATTTCAAGAGTCTTGCTGCAAGACTTGACGGCGAGATCGCCAGCGCACGACAGACACTCAGCAAGGAAATCCTGAGTGAGAAATTCGGTATCGCGCCCGCCGACTGGTGGAAACTCGTGACCGACACCATCGGCCTCGTGGTCAGCGAAGGACGTGGCCACTTCCTGCCCGAGCTCCGAGCCGGGCTCGCCGAGCGCGCTGGCCGGGCCCGCACGCAACTGGTCTTCGTTGCCGTCGCCAGCCTGCTCGCAACGCTGCTGCTCATCGCTGGCCTGCTGGCGCTGTATCGCAATCTGCGCGAGGCCCTGGATGCGCTCGACAGCGGAACGCGTGCCCTGTCCGAAGGCGACTTCACGCACCGGATCAGTGTCGCAAGCCGGGACGAGCTCGGCCAGGTCGCGTCGCACTTCAACACCATGTGCGAACGGATCGAAGGCGTGCTGGTAACGGTCAAGCACAACGCCGAGCAAGTGCAGCACGCGGCCACCGGTCTGATGGACAGCGCAGGAAAAGTCACGCAGGACGCCGAGCAGCAGAGCACCGCCGCCACGGCGATGGCCTCGGCGGTCGAGCAAATGGCGGTCAGCCTGGACGAAATAAGTCATCATGCGGGCGACACCGAGCAGTCCTCCCGACACTCCCGCCAGCAAGCCACCGAGAGCAGCAGCATGGTGGCCGATGTGGTGAGCGAAATCACCGAGATCGCGACCGTGGTCAATGAGTCGGCCATGTCCATCCGCAAGCTCGGCGAGCGCTCGGACGAAATCTCCCACATGATCGCGGTGATCCGCGAGATCGCCGACCAGACCAATCTGCTGGCGCTGAACGCGGCGATCGAAGCGGCGCGCGCCGGCGAACAGGGGCGCGGTTTCGCGGTCGTCGCTGACGAAGTGCGCAAGCTCGCCGAGCGTACCGCACAGGCCTCCACCGAAATCGTGCGCACAGTGGACGCAATCAGGCAGGACACCCAGATCGCAGCCGGCAAGATGGAACAGGGCGTATCCCGCGTGGATCGCGGCATGGCGCTCAGCCGCGCCTCGGGCGAGCGCATGCAGGGCGTCTGCGAGAGTGCGGACCGCGTACTTGCCTCGGTAGCCGATATCAGCAGCGCGCTGCGCGAACACAACAGCACCAACGAGAACGTGGCGAGAAACGTGGAAACGATTGCGCGAATGTCGGAAGACGTCTTCAGCGAAATCAGCCAGTCGGCCCGCACGGCCCGACAGCTCAGCGACTCGGCCGAGTCGCTGCTGCAGTCCGTTGCGCGCTTCCATGTGCGGAACACGGCCTGAGCTCCGGCCACCGGCAGCCCCGCCCGGCAGATGACCACGCTGGAGACGGGGCTTAGGGCGGCGCATTCACCGGTAGAATCCGTTCCGATGCAAACCGAAGTCCGCCCCCTCCCCGCCTGGCCCCGTCACCGCCCTGATCTCACCCCGGCTCCGTTTCTCCCGATGAGCCGCGCCGAGATGGACGCGCTCGGCTGGGACACTTGCGACGTGATCCTCGTGACCGGCGATGCCTACATCGACCACCCGAGTTTCGGCATGGCCATCATCGGCCGCCTGCTGGAATCCCAGGGCTTTCGCGTGGGCATCATTTCACAGCCCGACTGGCATTCGGCAGACGCCTTCCGCGCTCTGGGCCGGCCGAACCTGTATTTCGGCGTCACCGCCGGCAACATGGATTCGATGATCAACCGCTACACGGCTGACCGCAAACCGCGCTCCGATGATGCCTA
Organism: Uliginosibacterium paludis; assembly: GCF_039631355.1. Taxonomy (NCBI): domain Bacteria; kingdom Pseudomonadati; phylum Pseudomonadota; class Betaproteobacteria; order Rhodocyclales; family Zoogloeaceae; genus Uliginosibacterium; species Uliginosibacterium paludis. The sequence continues at coordinate 231,474 of NZ_JBDIVF010000004.1, forward strand.
TACCGCGGGTGGGCTCTCCGGAAAGCGTCCGGACCGTGCCGTCACCGTCTACGCACAGCGCGCCCGCGAAGCCTTTGCCGGTGTGCCGGTGATCATTGGCAGCATCGAGGCCAGCCTGCGCCGCATCGCGCATTACGACTACTGGAGTGACAAGGTGCGCCGCTCGGTGCTGCCCGACTCCAAGGCCGACATGCTCATCTTCGGCAATGCCGAACGCGCCCTGATCGAACTGACCCATCGCATGGCTGCCGGTGAAAGCATCGCGACGATTCGCGACCTGCGCGGCACGGCCTTCATGGTCCGCCGCGACTGGCTGCCGGACGCCGACTGGCAGGAGATCGACTCGCTCTCGCTCGACCGGCCCGGACGCATCGACCCGCATCCGGATCCCTACGCGATGGAGCCGCAGCAGACCTCGACCGCGCCGAATGCCGATGGCTCGGCTCCGGTCCAGATCGTGCCGGCCGCCGCCCGCGTGGCTGCGCGCAAAGCCGCACGCGCCAAGACGGTGATCCGATTGCAGTCCTTCGAAGCCGTCAGCGAAGACCGCGTGCTCTATGCGCACAATTCGCGCGTCTTCCATCTGGAATCGAACCCGGGCAACGCACGCGCCCTGCGCCAGGCCCATGGTGAACGGGACGTCTGGCTCAACCCGCCGCCCCTGCCGCTGGGCACCGAAGAGATGGATTACGTCTTCGATGCAGCCTATGCGCGGGCGCCCCACCCCGCTTATGGCGGAGCACGCATCCCGGCCTGGGAAATGATCCGTTTCTCGGTCAACATCATGCGTGGCTGCTTTGGCGGTTGCACCTTCTGCTCGATCACCGAGCATGAGGGCCGCATCATCCAGAGCCGTTCGCACGAGTCGATCCTCAAGGAAATCGAGGACATCCGCGACAAGGTGCCCGAATTCAAGGGGCATATCTCGGATCTGGGTGGGCCGACGGCCAACATGTATCGCATGGCCTGCAAGGATCCGAAAATCGAATCCTCCTGCCGGCGCCTGTCATGCGTGTATCCGGGCATCTGCGAAAACCTCGATACCGATCACTCCTCGCTGGTCTCGCTCTACCGCAAGGCCCGGGCGATTCCGGGCGTGAAGAAGATCACCATCGGTTCCGGCCTGCGCTACGACCTGGCCGTGCGCTCGCCCGAATATGTGAAGGAGCTGGTGACGCATCATGTCTCCGGCCTGCTCAAGATCGCCCCGGAACACACCGAGGAAGGGCCGCTCTCCAAGATGATGAAACCGGGCATCGGCAGCTTCGAGCGATTCCGCCAGATGTTCGAGAAGTATTCGAACGAGGCCGGCAAGAAGCAGCATCTGGTGCCCTATTTCATCGCGGCACACCCGGGCACCGCAGACCAGGACATGCTCAATCTGGCGCTCTGGCTGAAGGCCAACAACTTCCGCCCGGACCAGGTCCAGACCTTCACGCCCACCCCGCTGGCCATGGCCACCGCCATGTATTACTCGCGCAAGAATCCGCTGCGCCGGGTCAGCCAGGAATCGGAAGACGTGGAAACGCCCCGCCTCGCCCGGCAGCGCAAGTTGCACAAGGCCCTGCTGCGCTACCACGATCCGGAAAATTTCGAGCTCATCCGCGAGTTCCTGACCGAAACCGGACGCCGCGATCTGATCGGCAACGGCCCCCAGCATCTGGTGCCCTGGACCTCCGCCGCGCGCACGCTTCCGCCGGTGCAAGCGCCGGCCTCACGCCGGGCTCCGCGCAGATCGGCCGCGCAGTCCAGCACGCCCCGCTCATCCGCCAAGCCGGTCAGTCGGCCGCGCAAAGCAGGAGGCCGTTGAGCGCTGCATCAAGCGCCACAGCCTCACAGACCGGATTGTGCTGCACTGCGGATTGGCATCCGGCAAACAAGCTGACTAGAATCATGTGACCGGAAACATCCGGCACGCAGAGCCCGCCACAAGGGCCGACGATCTGATTCACGGACTTTGGAGACAAACATGCAATCAAGCCACCGCCTGTCCGGCGTGCTGGCGCTCGCGGCTGCCAGTCTGCTGGCCAGCCCGTTCGCCTTCGCCGTCAGCAGCACTACCGCCCGCCCGCAACTTACCAGCAGCGCGGCAGCCAGCTACACCATCTCGAAATACATGGCCCAGGCCGGCACGATCGGAGCACTTGCCACCGATAACTGGGACCCCACCGGTGGCGTCGGCGCCATCAGCGGCTTCACCGCCAATTACACCGTGGCAGCGGACGGCAGTGCCGGCTACAAGACGATCCAGGCTGCCATCAACGCGGCCGTCGCCGCCGGCGGCAGCACACGCAAGTACATCAGCGTCAAGGCAGGCACCTACAACGAGGTAGTCTGCGTGCCCTCTTCCGCTCCTCCCATCACGCTCTACGGACTGGATGCGACCGCGGCCAACACGGTGGTCACCTACGGCAACTCGAATCTCACACCGAAGTCGTCCGGCACCGCCACCCACCCCTGCACCAGCAACGCCTCGGCCACCACGATCGGCACAGCCAGCAGCGCCACATTCCATGTGAATGCCAAGGATTTCCGTGCCCGCAACCTGACCTTCACCAACAGCTATGTCGAAGGCACCTACAGCGGCAGCAATCAGGCGGCGATCGCGCTCTCGGTACGCGGGGACAAGGCGATCTTCGAGAACGTGCAGGTCATCGGCAATCAGGACACGCTCTATATCGGCGCCAACAGCTATACCAGCGTCATCCGCGCCTTCTTCAAGTCGAGTTTCGTGAAAGGCGATGTGGACTTCATCTTCGGTCACGGCACAGCAGCGTTCTATGGCTGCACGATCCAGTATTACGGATCCCGGCTCGGCTCCTCTGCCACCAGTTACATCTTCGCGCCCAGCACCCAATCGACCAATACCTACGGCTTCCTCGTGATCAGCAGCACGCTGAATTACACCGGCAGCGCCGGCACCGGCAAAACCTATCTGGGCCGCAACTGGGCCGAGTCCGGAGCCAAGGGGCAACTGGTGATTCGCGACACTGCCATCGGCGCACACGTCCGCATCGCCGATCCGTGGGCGGCGGGCACCAATGGCGCTGCCTACAGCACCTCCACCGCCCGCTTCTGGGAATACAACAACAGCGGCACCGGTAGCGGCAACTGACTCCTCCTGCAGCAATGCAGCCCTTGGCCTGGCGATCTGCAAACGCCAGGCCTTTTTTCGCAAATATGCAACTCGGGGCATGACCGGCAGCCGGATCGCGACGGCAGGACGAAGGCGCAAGGCGCCTGCAAAGTTATGATGCCCTACCACCCGGAAGGGCAAACCCACAGGCTCTGGACAACGGCTCGCAAGCCCTGCGCTTTGCGGATCGCACGCAATTCGGCATGAATCAGATCAGCAGTCGCAGCTTCCTGCGTTTCCTCCTTGTCGGCGGCTCGGCAACCGCCCTGCATTACCTGATCATGGCGCTGCTTGTCGGCCTGCTCGGGTTCGCGCCCGGTACCGGCTCGGCCGCCGGCTACAGCCTGAGCACGCTCTACAACTACTGGGCCAATGCGCGATTCACTTTCGCCGGTCGGCACCGCCACGCACACAGCCTGCCCCGTTTCCTGGCCACCGCGCTGGCCGGGCTGGGCATCAACCAGCTCGTGCTGCTGGGGCTGATCCACCTTGGCTTGCCGATTGCCCTCGCCCAGATTCTGGCGACCGCCTGCGTGCTGGTCTGGAACTATTTCATCAACGCGCTCTGGGCGTTCAGAACGAGACATCCATCATGACCCTTCCGACTCTTGGCCTCGTCATCCCCTGCTACAACGAGGAAGAAGTGCTGCAGGAAACCACCTCGCGGCTGATTCCGCTCCTGGCAGGCATGCGTGAAGAAGGCCTGATCAGCGAACGCAGCGCGATCTTCTATGTGGACGACGGCAGTCGCGACCGGACCTGGTCCCTGATCGAATCGCTGTCGGCGCAACACGTAGAAGTCTGCGGCATCCGCCTCAGCCGCAACCGCGGCCACCAGAATGCGCTGCTCTGCGGCCTCATGACCGCTCCGGGCGACCTGCTCATCAGCGTCGACGCCGACCTGCAAGATGATCTCGACGTGATCCCGCAGATGGTTCGCCACTACCGTGACGGCTGCGAAATCGTCTATGGCGTCAGGAAGCGCCGTGACACCGACACCTTCTTCAAGCGTTTCACTGCCGAGGGTTACTACAAGCTGATGGCAGCCATGAAGGTGGATGTGGTCTTCAACCATGCGGACTATCGCCTGCTGAGCCGCCGCGCGCTCGAATCCCTGGCGGAATATCGCGAGGTCAATCTCTTCCTGCGCGGGCTTGTCCGTCTGCTGGGCTACAAGAGTGCCATCGTCGAATACGACCGCGCAGAGCGCTTTGCCGGAGAATCGAAGTACCCGCTGAGCAAGATGCTTTCATTCGCCTGGCAAGGCATCACCTCCTTCTCCACTGCACCGCTGCGCCTGATCACCACAGTCGGCTTTCTCGTATCGCTGGGCAGCCTGGCACTTGCCATCTGGGCGCTCGCGGTCAAGCTGCTGATCCACAACGCCGAGATCGGCTGGGCCTCGACCGTGGTCCCCATGTACTTCCTGGGCGGCGTCCAGCTGCTGAGCCTGGGCATCATCGGTGAGTACATCGCCAAGATCTACATGGAGACCAAGCAGCGCCCCCGTTTCCATGTCGACACCTGCATCGGCGGCAGTTTCGTCGAACGCAGCCAGGGCTGAGGCATCAGAGCGGATGACGGCAGCGTCAGGCAGGACACCGTTGGCCGCAGGCAGTGCGTGCGCCCGAGCTCCGGGTCCATGGCTGCTGTGCGTGGCAGTGCTCAACCTGCTGCTGTGCTCGGCAAACGCCTATGACGGTGACATCAACTACTGGATCGACTGGATCGGGCAGCTTCAGAAACGCGGCTTTGCCGGACTGGATGCCAACTACCCGCCGGTCTATATGTTCTGGCTGTGGCTGGTGGCGCGCTTTCACGAGAGCCTGCAACTCGTGCCGGAAAATGGCCTGCTGCTGCGCAGCCTTGTCACCGCGCCCGTCGCGCTCGCGCACGTGCTCGCGCTGCTGCTGGCCCATCACTGCCTGAACAAGACACGCGCCGACGACAGGACCTGGCAGCAGGTCATGGCACTGCTTGCACTGAATCCGGCGATCCTGATGAACGGGCCGGTGTGGGGGCAGGTCGACATGATTTTCAGCCTGTTCCTGGTGCTGAGCCTCTACGCGCTGATTGAAGCGCGTTATCTGGTACTGGTGATGCCGGTGCTGTGCATCGCCCTGCTGACCAAGTTCCAGGCCATCTGCGTTGCGCCAGCGGTCGCTCCGCTGCTCTGGCATCACCGGAAAAGCCGCCGTCTCTGGCTGGGACTGCTGCCCGCCGCGCTGGCGGCAGGCCTGCTGCTTCTGCCCTACCTGCTTGCAAACAGCCTGGGCTCGATGTTCCGCCAGACCTACATCCAGGCCTCCAGCCTTTACCCCTACGCCACCTACCACGCAAACAATCTCTGGCAGCTCGCGGGACTCGATACTCGGCCCGACAATCTCTATCTGCTGGATCTGGCGGTCTCGCCAACCGGCTGGCGAGTACTCCTGACCCCCAAGCATCTGGGCATCGCGCTGTTCGGCCTGTGGAGCCTCTGGCTGTTCATCAGCGGGCTGCGACGCCGTGATGCCTCGCTGCACTGGCGTAACGCCATCCTGAGTGCCCTCGGATTCTTCCTGCTGCTGCCGGGCATGCACGAACGCTACCTTTTCCCGGCAGTGAGCATTGCGCTGATCGCTGCCAGCCGATTTTCAGCCTTCCGCACGGCGGCCCTCTGGCTCTCGGTACTCTGCTTCGCCAACATGTGCTTCGTGCTGCATCCGTCAGGCGGTGCACTGCCCTACCTGTTTGCCGCACTGACCCTGGGGCTCGCCGTGCGCCTCATGGTCGGCAAACCCGCCGCGTTCAATGCAGCCAGCGCGCTGCTGGCACGCCTTCCGCTGACGCCATGGTGGATCCTGGCCATTGCCATCTGGGCGCTCACGATCAGCTGGCAGGTCCGACTGCGTCTGCCCGATCATGAGGGCTGGCTCGACGCCACCCGCATCCCCGGGCGAACCTACAGCCAGGCCTGGGGTGACTTGCAGACCGGCAGCAGCGTGGACAGCAGGATGCTGGTGGTGGCAGGCCAGCGCCATGCCCGGGGGTTCGGAACCCATGCAGAATCGGTGATCACGATTCCGGTGCCACCCGGAGCCGAGCGCTTCTCGACACAGGCTGGCCTGGATGACGAGACCAGCGGAGGCGAGGTCTCGTTCTTCATCCGCCTTGATGGCCGCACCCTCTGGAGCAGCGGCCGGCTTGCAGCCGGGGCTGGCGCAGTGTCTGCGGACATCGACGTACGCGGCGGACATTCGCTTCAGCTGGTTGTCGATCCGCTCGGCAGCAATGCCAACGATCACGCTGACTGGCTTTCACCGCGTTTCAGGATTGCCCGCTGAGCGCATTTGCGCATCCCTGGCGCAAAGACTGATCACCGGCGCCAGCCAGTTGCCGTGATCGCAGGCATTGCCAGGTCCGGCGAGGGTCACGAACGCCAGCTCCGTCGCGCCTGCCAGCGCAACACTGACATCGATGAGCGAACCCGAGCGGATCTGACCGGAATCGAACACGGCCCGGCCATCCGCCTCCAGCACGAAGTGCATGCCGTCCGAGCAAGCGGAGTCATCCGAGATTCCGGCCTGCGCGCGGATCGCGTACATCGGCCTGGGCGAGCGAATCAGCCAGCGGCTATCGCCATGTACGCCCAGACCACGCAGAAAACGCCTGCCCCCCACTGAAAAACCGGCGCCGGGTTCGCCGACCGGTCCATCCTCGCTCAGCACGCCCCAGTCCTGCTGGCCGCTCAGGCGCTGCGCCGCAACGCCCAACTCGCAAGCAGTCTGCGAATTCCTGCGCTCGACAAAGGCATACTCACCATGAGCAGACAGGGCGAAATCCGCCGGATTGAATCGAGCCAGCTCCGACCGGTGTGCTACCCAGTAACGCCAGTCAGGTTTTTCGGGTGTATCGCCCAGACCGAAAACAAACCGGCCAAAGCCCCTGACCTGCTGGAACGGGGCATCCCGCGCCGGGATGTCTGCACTCCGGATGTAGCTTGCCGGATCGGGGCGCGACACGAACAAGGCCGTGATGTAGGGCATGTTGGGCTCGTCGGTAACCGCAATGGCCGCACCGGCCGGCGCCCTGGCAAGTGCCTCTTCGATTGACTCGCGGAATCCCGCGAAGAATGCGGATGACATGACCCGGTTCCAGTCACCGAAGAGGCGCACCGAAAACAGCAGACAGGACAACAGCAACAGGCCCGCTGCCGCGCGCACCAGGCGCGGATGCTCCGTGAGGCACCAGAAGCCGCGTGCAGACATCCACAGCAAGGGCAGCCAGACAAGATTGATCCGGTTGATGTTGGCCTCGGTCACCACAGCCGTCAGGCCTGCACACAGCAACCAGACGAGGAAGAGGCGGTCGATTCGCCCTGCTTGCCGGCTCGCCGCATGGATCAGGCCCCAACAGCCAAAAGGCAGCAACCAGACGTAATGTGCGCCCCAGCCCGGAATCGCGTTGGCGGGCATTCCGTCGTCCGCACCGGCAAACATGAGCGCAAGCACCGTACGGGCATTGTCCAGCGTGCGCGCCAGACCGCCCTCCGCGAAAGGCAGGAAAATGCTGCCGTAACGTGCAGGCCCTGGGTATTTCGGCAGCGAGAAGGGGCCGACCTGAAGGTCGCCCGAGCCCAGCGCGTTGTTGAGCAGGAATCCGAGCATCGGCAAGGCCACCAGCCCCGCGCACAACAGGCTGACTCCGAACTGCCCTGCGGTGAAGGCCCGCTCGCGCCAGAGCACCCAGAGGGATCCTGCCAGGAACAGGGGCGCGAAAAGATAGGCCGGCCCGTAAGCGTAGACGGCCAGCGTCAGCACGACACATCCTGCGGGCAAGCAAGCCGTCCGTGAGGGAGTGCTTCTGGCAAGCAGGCAGACTGCGGCGAGCACCACCACGGGAAGGATGTTCGATTCCAAAGCCCAGCGTGAAGCGAGAATGTGCCAGGGACTGGTAACGAGCAGCAGCAGCGCACACCAGCCCATCTCCCGATCTGCCCTGCGCCCCAGATCGTAGAACAGCAGCAGCGCCATGACTCCCAAGGCTCCGGCCAGCATCCGGAGGCTGGATACCGTCAGCCCGAAGAACGCCAGAAACGGCATGGCCAGATAGGCATATAGGGCGTTCTGGCCGCTTCCCCAAGCCACCAGATGGACGGGCCAGGAATGTCCATTGCGGTCGATGCCATGATGAAGGATGGCCCATGCGTCATAGCCGATCGAGGCCTCATCCTGGTTCAGCCCTCCCGGCACGTCGCCCAGCCAGAGCAGACGCAGGGCCATCCCCGCCGCCAGCAGTGCGACAACGGTCCGCTGACGCCACAGACGCTGCACCCATCGATTCATGCTCTCTCATCACTCACTGACCACGAAAATGCAGGAAGCATACGCTCTTCTGTCGTACAGCCACCGGTAGCCCGCCGATGATCCGCCGGCAGGCAGCATCCTCCCGTCGGAAGCCTGTCGGGCAGCGTCAGCCAGCGCCCGCCCTCCCGGTCGAGTCTCCCGGAGCCGCAAGCAGACCTTCATTCACAGCAAGCCATGACAGAAGCCGCCATCCGGCTCGAGCGGCGGAACCCGGACAAATCCGGCGCCCGTGTCATACTCACTTCCGCCGCCAGCCTCCAGCACGCTACGTACTGTCAGTCATGAATTTCGAATACCGGATCCGTCACCCGCTCCTCACGCCCTCGCACCGCCCGCCTCTGCTGATCCTGCTTCATGGCAAGGGAGCCAATGAGGACGACCTGTTTGCGCTCGCCCCCCATTTCGATCCGCGCTTCATCGTCGTGAGCCTGCGCGCACCTCACGAGATGGCACCAGGCTACTACCGCTGGTATGAACGCACCGGCACGCCGGAAAACTCGGTCTTCGATGAAATGGAAATCGAGACCAGCCGGATCTGGCTGATCCAGGCGATCAATGATCTCGTCATGGGACTCGGCGCCGACGCGCGCCAGGTGCATCTGCTGGGCTTCAGCCAAGGCGCTGCCATGGCATTGGCCATCGCGCTCACCTCGCCGGGACGTATTCGCTCTGCAGTCAGCATGGCCGGTCGACTGCTTGCCGCAACCGCCCCGCATGCGGCAACAGCCAGTGCCATGCAGCACCTGACACTGCTGATCCAGCATGGAAGTGCCGATGACCTCGTACTGCCATCCGAATCGGTTGCGGCATGCCAGCTGTTTGCCGAACTCGGCGTTGCCCAGGGCATCCGTGAATATCAGGCCGGCCACACGATCAGCCCGGCGATGCTGAAGGATGCGTGCAATTTCCTGACCGTTCAGCTCGATCGTGCCGGCATGCCGCCGCACGACACGACCCTGCACTGAAACAGGTCTTACCAGTCGGCGAGCATCACGCCTGCGCCGATGGAGTTCTGCTTGACGTTGTAGTCCATCAGGCTTTCGCCATAGCCACTGAAAACCTGCAGATAGCCGCGCAGGTACTTGTTAACCGGCAACGGAAAGCTCCAGCCCAGCTGGATCGCGCCGCGGTTATCCCTCCGCTTGAGGTTGTTGCGGAGCATCAGGTCAAAACTGTGCTGGCCGAACTTGCGCCCGATCGTGAGATCGAAAGAGCCCATGTAATGACCGATGTCGGGATTGTCGTCATCCGAGCGGTTTTCCGGCAGCCGCCACCAGGGGCGCAGCATCAGGGCATAGTCGTCACGCTCGAAGATCAGGTTACCCATGATCCGGTTCCAGCTGCGTGACAGATCCTGCTGCGAGCGACCATTTGATTGATGGTTGATACCGATGGAGGCCGTCACGAAATTCCAGCCCAGAAAGGGCCTGGCAACCGGATACTGATACCAGATCTCGGGCTCGTAGTTTGTTTCCCGGAACGGCTTCGAAATCTTGTTGTTGTACATCTGCCAGAACGAGCGCTGGGTATAGGCGCCAAACAGGCTGCCTCCGCTCCCGAAAACATCCAGATAAAGAGGCACCTTGAAGCTGAACTGGTATTTGACCTCAGACTTCTGCGGCGGCACCACTTCACCATCATCCGTTGTGTAGACCGAGCTCGTCGGCCGGTGCTGGGAATAGGTCAGCGGCAGGAGGTAGCTGGGCCGATGTGAGGTAATCGCGTACTTCCGGTCGAAATCGAGCGCCTCCTCCTGCATCCGCCTCGTCACCACTGCAGGTCTGGGTTCCGCTCCGATGCGCTCCTCCACGGGATTTGCCTGGGGAGCAGGCACGGCACAAGCCCCCCTGATCTGAGCCAGCGAGGTATCACCTGAGGCTTTCTCGAACTGCTGCAGGAGGCATTTCTCCGCATCCGAAAGCTCCTGCGGACTTCGTCCGTCATCCGCCCACACCATGCCGGGCCCCAGTCCGAGCAGGATCATTCCAAGCAACACGTTCCGCATTCAAACCCCTGCAAGCCGTCTGTAAGCCCGGATTCTCGCATGCAGCCGCCGTCCGCCCAAGCGCTTCGCCCACTCATCACCCGGACGACCGCTTGCCCTTCAGGCCCGCGACGTGCCGAAACGAAGCTGGCAATATTCTTGGATAAACCGTGTTTCAGATTCGTGAAGCCGGCTCGAAATCCGGGCGCAACCCATGACCTGTCTGCGCCTGGCGACATCGCTGTCAGCCGTCCTGAATCCGGGCTGAGAGCAGGAAAGGCAGCACCATGAGCATCCTTGACACACTCAAGAACATCCTTGCGAGCAAACCGGCGGTCCCCGCAGCACCTGCCGCAGTCGCCGACGTCCATCCCATTCCTCTGGAGCGCAGAACGCGCCCCCGCAAGAATGCGCAGGAAGGAACCCGGATTCTGGTGATTGACGACTCTCTGACCATTCTCGCCGTTTTCCGCAAGATCCTGCGCACGGCGGGCTACGTCGTCATTGAGGCGCCGGACGCGGAACAGGGCCTGGCACTCGCCCGCACCGAAAAACCCGCGCTGATTTTTCTCGACATCGTGCTTCCGGGCATGAACGGCTTTGCAGCCCTGCGACATCTGCGTCGCGACCCGGAGCTTCAGGATATTCCGGTTGTCATGATCAGTGGCAACGAACAGGCTACCGAACAGTTCTTCGGCACCCGTATCGGCGCTGACGACTTCATGAAAAAACCGTTCTCCCGCCAAGAGGTGTTTGCCCGCATCGAACACCTGCTCGACGAAGACCTCGTGCCGAGACGCGTCGCGCTCAGAATGGCAGAGCAGCCCTCAGTTGCTCCGGATGTGCTCGGACTGACACAGCACCGCCAAGCCTACTGACGACGACTGAGCGGCCCCTCCAGAAGAGGTGCCGCCATTCATGCATCGCTTCAAATCAGAAAGCGGAGACTCCCGCCGGGCAGACTTTCAGATCAGCAGCAAAGGTCGGTTCAGCGCATCCGGCCCCCGCGCAACCACATTTGGTGCCCGCCGAATTGATCGCCACCCAGATGCCGAAGCGAGCGGTTTTCTCTGTCAGAACCAGTTTATAACTGCGATTGCTGTTCGCAAGCGTAAAACGCGACCAATCGAGATCTGACGCATATTCGGCCGGAACAAGTCCTGTCAGAGAGGTCGGATAGGCATTGGACTGTGAGGCTTGCCGTTCGAGCGCAGTCGAAATCCGCATGGCGGCTTCCTTGGCTTGCGCAAAGCGGGTCTTCCTGACCGAGTCTACATAGCTGGGATAGGCTATCGAGGCCAGAATGCCGATGATTGCCACAACCACCATCAATTCAATCAGGGTAAAACCCGCGCTCTTGCGTTGCTCTGTTTTCATGGCTTCCCGGTCAGAAGAAGTTGGTCAGCTCGCGCCAGTTCAGGCGCTGATGATTGCTGGTGGTATTACGGGTAATCGCGGCAGTCTGCCCACTCGAGGTGGAAGTACCGCTTGAACCGGTCAGCACCCCCTGTTTCCCGTTGATCTTGACCTGGGTTCCCCCCGTGGCCTCGCCGTCACCGATACGGTTGGTCAGCGAGTTCATCGTATCGAGCTTGAACTGCGAATTGGAAATCGCCGAACTGCCATCTTCAAGTTTGAGTGGGCCGAAGGCATAGGCGTTGCTCACACAGGACGAAGGCTTGGTCGTGTAATAAAGCACCACCCCGCCCGAAGTAATCGACGCCGGTGCAGAAAGATAGGCATTCTCACTGCTCGCAGCAGTGATCTTCTCCACCGCCGCGGCAGACGACTCGCCCGTTCCATCGGTTGCCAAGCCGGTCCACCAGACCAGACTCCATGCGTCATTGGTGAACTTCAGCATATTGACCCGGCGCTTGGTCTGCGCCATCAGCATCAGCGCACTTCCACTGGAAGACACCAGCCGGGAGGTATTTACGTACCAGACCGGATCTGTCCCCAGACTCACACCGGCCACGCCCGCCGAAAGCGACCCCAGCGATCCGCTGGATGTGCTGCTGTAAACCTTCCCGTCGCCCGCACCGAAATAGATGTTCGAGTCGTCACGATAGGCAAGATTAGAGGTAACCGTCGGCACGGGAACGGAAGCCCCCGCCACGGGCGCTTCGGAACCCGATGTGAAGGTCACGCCTGCGGGGGCCGTGCCACTCCCGTCAACCTCACGGATGAAGAGCTTGTTGCCGCGCACATAGGCAACCTTGCCGTCTTCTGCAAGATTGCCGGTTGGCGCAGCGCCCCCATACGGACGCCCTACCACACCCGGCCAACTGTTTTCGTTGCCGGAACGGTTATCCATATAGGGGATCAGCGAGCCCGGCGAGTACTCGCCGCTGACCATGTCAATCCATGCCACGCGAACCAGCGAAGCGGCGTCGGTACTGACTTCGATCGCAAAATGCAGTTGCCCGCCCAAGGCCGTACCGGTGATGTAAGTACGCGTCACCTGGGTGCCCGACTCCGACTTGATGACGGTCATGCCATTGATCTGGCCCCAGGGATGACGGGTCGCCATGGTGACCGCAGAACCGGTTTCATTGGCCATGCTCAGCACGGCACGGGGAATCCAGCCCCAATTGAGCGCCCCAGTCTGCTTGTTGATCGAGTACAGCACACCATCGTCAGTCGCAAACAGCACCGAGTCCCCGACCACGATCGGCACAACCCGCCAGGGCACACCGACCAGAGACGTTGGGTCACGCGGATCGTTGGATTGGCGGCAGGCGGTCGCCGTCGGATCGATGACACACGCCCCCGAACTGCCAAGCGTCTGGAAATCAACCGTTGACGAAGCCCAACTGTCGGTTTCGGTTTTGATCAGGGACGCCCGCTGCGTTGTCGTCATCAGTGCCGCAGCATCCCAGGAAGGGGTCGTGCTGTGGGTGGAATCCGCGTTGAGCGTGAAGGCCTTGAGGTGGCCCGAAGTGCCCGGTGTCACACCGTCCGCGCGATAGTCATTCTGCATGGCACGATAGACGAAATCGCCGGTATTGACGACGCTTCCCGCCGTCACAGGAGGCGTCAGAGAATAGGCTGCAGTCTGGAGGGTGGTCGTAGCGGTCGACTTCGAAAAGAACTGTGAGCCGGAATTGTTCTGCGTGTTGTAGACGCTTTTTGCCAGTACTTCACCGACGATCGACGTTCCTGATGCCGCGGTCATTTTGAAGTCGCCGTTCGGCACATACACACCCGCAGCAAAACTCAAGCGGTCCGAATTTTCGAAGTCTCCGTTATAGAGATTGAACTGCAGGCGCTCTGGATGCTGGGACTCCATGTCCGCCCAGGTCTTGTTCTGGTGTTGACACTCCGCATAGGTGAAATTCACGCAGGAGTTCGACTGCCCCAGCTTGAAACCGGTCACGCTGGTACTCGCCACGCTTTCCTTGCCGAGAATGTTCAGCGTCGTGCGCCCCGGGCCCGCCACATTGATGGCGCAGCCGTCTCCCAGTGTCATCCGGTTGATGTAGTTCTGCTGGCGGTAATATGGATCAGCTGTCGTAACGTCTTGTGCAAAGCTCAAACCAACGCCAAAACCTGATGGCACGCCGTGTCCCGAGCCAGAGTCATTACAGTTGCTGCCGTGAATGTATTTGGCGCGGATCGGACCACTGAAGACATAGCCTCCGAATTGAGAGGTACTGATGTTCTGCCAGGCAATCTCACCATAATCTCCGCCGGGCAAGGTGTAGTAGTGAAAACCGTTTTCTGTTCCGGTCATGGCGACCGTGATCTTGCTACCAGACGCAGTGGTAATCGTGCCGACACCATTGACGAACGATACGGTCGTCGATGGTCCGGTTGAGGTCGTCTTGTACGTCAGCGAATTCGTCCAGGCCTCAAGTACCAGAGTCTCCTGGCTTTCGGAGAACGTTGTCAGCTCCGGTCCCGTTCTCGTGTTGCCACTGGAAGTAAGCTTGGTCGTCGTCGTATTGGAGGTCGCCTGCTGCTGCGTCATGAAGGTTTTGCAGGTATTCCCCGAATTGGAGCCCGGCTGAGTCAGCGTGGTGGTATTCACCTCGGAATTGCCGTAGAAGGTGATGTTGCAAGCCCCACCGGCATCCCCCGTAAAGGTGATGGATCCTCCTGGCAGCGTCGAGAACACGGAACCCAGGGAGCTGGTTGCCGGGCAACTGGCCTGCGCAAAAACGGCCGTCGCCCACAGCTGAACCAGAATCAGTCCAATGGATCCAACGCGCTTGGTCGTGGAAGTCATGCCATGCCCCTCAATCGAATTCCTTGGATGTAGACAGGACCACGAAGGTCCCTTCCTTGATACCACCAGCCTTGGCGTAGAGCGTGAAGCGGGATTTCTTCGCCGCCTGATTCACCCCGCCCGTCGCCTTGAACTCTTCCGTACCGTCTGCCGAAGCAGCCTTGCCTTCAAACACCACGCGGTAAAAAACACCGCCTCCGTGAGGATCTGTAGCGGTCACGGCATTGCCATCAGTCCAGTCCGTCGCCGTCTTCATTTCCGGCAAGGTGGATTCGTGACGGACAAAGTACCCGGTTCCCTTGTCAATGACGGCCTGGCGCACGTCACCCTGTTTAGCAACACCGTCCTTGACCGCGTTCTCGGCCTCCTTGAGAGCGCCCTCGGCAGCAAACAGCGCACGTTGCCTGTCGCTCCAGCCGGCCGAGGCACGAGACTCGGATGTGCTCATCAGATACCCCGCCGCCCCAAGCAGCGACACCATAATCAGCATGATCAGGGCAATGATGAGGGCCGCCCCCTGCTGGTTACGCTTGCGACGAATCACGACATGTTCCTCACTGGTTACGCAAAGCCACTGCCATCTGCAGCGGCATATAGACGTGGTTGTCGGAAGGCACCGTCACACCCGCAAACGAAGTCACCGTCGTGGCACCGCCGCCGGACACCGTTGCGGACGACCTCAGCAGCATCTGCACCGAGGCCGAGCGCACCTGCGTCCAGTCGGTAACCTGAGAGGCCTTCTTGCCCAGCAGGTCAGCGACGCCATCGGCGTTCGAATCCACGTCGTAGACCACCTGCATGCCGAGAATCTTGTCGCTGACGAGAATGGGCGTGCCATCCCGCGGGCTGAATCGATAAAGCCCTTTCTTCTGACCGACCGTACCGATGAACCACCAGACCGAGTCCAGCCTGCCGACCGTCGAGTCTTTCCGGAAGGACGCGCCCAAGGCCGAGAACTGATTGCCGCCTCCCCATGCCGTAGACGTATGCCCGTCATGAGCAAGGTTGACCGTGTCCGCGGCAGAACCCGCCGTGACATCAGTGACCTGGAATTTGACCCAGTTGACGCAATCGGTGACCACCGCGACATCATTGGCCTTGAAATCCTGAACCGGCGCTTTCACAACGAGATCATCATGCTCGGAGGTCATGTCGGTTGCGGTGCTGGTCAGGCTGCCGGCGATCCCCGTCAGCATCACCACACTGGAATCGTCTGGAGAAGCCGCCTTGACGTCTGCCAAGCCGTAGAGATTCCGTGAGGCGGTGGCCGCCTGAACGGCTGAACCGCTGTCAAAGCCTCGGATCCCACCCTTGTAAACATCGAAAACCATCTCGTTAAGACGGCCATCGATGGGGTTCGACACAGGCCAGCACCCGAAATCTCCCGCCGAACGAAGATCCCGCGCCATGGCGTCAAGTGCAATCCTGCCCTCTGCCTGGATGTCAACCATCTGACCCGACATCCTGCTGGTCACGCGCTGACTGAGAAACAGCGCAAGCGAACCACCAATGACAATCAGCCCCAATACCAAGGCAATCATCAGTTCAACCAGCGTAAAGCCGGCGGCTTGCCGACGATGATCAGTCATACATTTCATAATTGGCAGTCACCTCTGAGCCTCCGGGAGGCGTCCAGGAAATATTGACCGTGCATTTGCGGTCCGTAGCGCTGCAGCCCACCACCGCCTTGCCACCTGGCAGATCCCGCTGCAAGGCAGCCAGCCATTCTGCGGGCCTGCCGGTCATTGCAGCAGGGACCGACGCGGCAGTGATAGAAACCCAGCTCGACCGGTCATTACGCGTATTGAAACCGACTGCGTCCAGCGCATCCTGGGCAAACGCGGCCGCCATGACGGTGTAACGGGAGTCGGCGTTCTGCTTCACGCCTGCGGTTTGGAGCTTGAGGGCACCCAGCAGGCCGAATGACAGCACCAGGACGGCGATCAGGACTTCGATGAGGGTTGAACCCGCCTGACGATTCCCTTGCTTACGCATCGCTGACTCCCACGACCCCGCCGGCATCAATCGTGACAGCCTTGCGGACGCTTCCGGACACAAAGCGGTAAGTCACCGAATCGAGATTGCCAGCAGCTCCGGACAAACCGGCAGACAAGCCTGAGGGGCCGAAGACCAGTGTCACGCTCGCGGTGCTGTCGAGCGTGGCGCCCTCATACCGCTTTGAAAAGTCCGTAGTAGACACGCAGGAGACAAGAGCACCGCCTTGCGTAATGGCCCAAGCAGCCTTGTCACCACAATCAGTGACGACGCCGTTGATGGTCAGTGTCGTGCGGCGCCCTGTCTGGGAAGCCAAGGCTCTGGCCGATGCCACAGCTCGCTTCAGACCGTCCGCGGCCATTTCGGCCCGTCCAGACTGGATCTGGCGGGTAAAACTGGGAACGGCAATAGCCATGATCACGGCCAGCACGGCAATCGTGACCATCAACTCAATGAGCGTGAAACCTGCGCCCGCTCTCGCACATGACAGCTTGTGCCGCACGGAGTCCCCCTTTATCCCGTTGGTATTTACCCTCAGTGCGATAAGTTAACACCTGCTTGCAAATATGTAATCGCCTTTCTGACAACCGGCACCGACTTTAACAAAGCAACAAGATTTTTGCCCTTCCGGACAGACGACAAAAAGCCCGCAGGCATATGCCTGCGGGCTTTTCGGGTACTGCTGGAGAGTGCTCAGCGAATGACGCGAGCGCCCTTGCCCTTCATTGCGGCTTCAACTTCTTCCACGCGCACCATGGAGGTGTCGCCCGGGGTGGACATGGCCAGCGCACCGTGAGCAGCGCCGTACTCCACAGCCAGTTGCGGGCCCTTGCCTTCCAGGAAGCCATAGGCGAGACCGGAAGCGAAACCGTCACCACCGCCGACGCGGTCGTAGATTTCCAGGTTGTCGCGCTTCATCGATTCGTAGATCTTGCCGTCGTACCAGACCAGGGCAGACCAGTCGTTGACCGAAGCGGTCTTGGCGTTGCGCAGCGTGGTAGCCGCCACCTTGAAGTTCGGGAAGGCCTTGACGGCGGTCTCGATCATCTTCTTGAAGCCTTCGGTTTCGATGTTGGTCAGGTGCTCGTCAGCGCCTTCCACTTCGAAGCCCAGGCAGGCGGTGAAGTCTTCTTCGTTGCCGATCATCACGTCGCAGTACTTGGCGATTTCGCGGTTGATCTTCTGAGCACCTTCCTTGCCGCCCTGGCTCTTCCACAGCGAAGCGCGGTAGTTCAGGTCATAGGCCACGACGGTGCCGTACTTCTGAGCAACTTCCACGGCTTCCAGCACGGCTTCAGCGGTGTTGGAGGCCAGCGCGGCGAAGATGCCACCGGTCTGGAACCAGCGCACGCCTTCTTCACCGAACAGCTTTTCCCAGTTCACTTCGCCGGGACGGATTTGCGAAGCAGCGGAGTGACCGCGGTCAGAGCAACCCAGTGCCGGACGAGGACCAAAGCCCTTTTCGGTGAAGTTCAGGCCGACGCGGGTGTTGCGACCCAGACCGTCGAAATCGCGCCAGATGACGTGGGACATGTCCACGCCACCCTGCATGATGAAGTCTTCAACCAGCCAGCCCAGATCGTTCTTCGGCAGAGCGGTCACGACGGCAGCACGCTTGCCCCAGCACTTGCGCATGGCACGGGCCACGTTGTACTCGCCGCCGCCTTCCCACACCTGGAAGGTACGGGTGTTGCGGACGCGGCCGAAGCCCGGGTCGAAACGCAGCATCACTTCACCGAAGGATACGCAGTCCCACTTGGTTTCTGCGGCGGACTTGATCTTGAGTTCAGCCATTTCTCTTTTCTTCCTCAAAAGGGTGGGTGTGTACAGCAGCGGGCCGGCCGGCTTTCGCCGGTCGGCCCGTTGATTCAACTCGTATTACTTGGCAGCCAGTTCGGCCTTGATCTTCTTGACCAGGGCGATGGTTTCGCCGACCTTCTTCTCGATGCCGGCGTAGTCCTTGGCCTTCAGCAGTTCCTTGGTGATCAGGTTGGAACCGATGCCACAGGCCACGATGCCAGCGCCGAACCACTTGCGCAGGGAAGCCTCGTCCGGCTCGACACCGCCGGTGGGCATGATGCGGGTCCAGGGCATCGGACCCATCACGCCCTTGACGAAGTCGGGACCACCCACGGAAGCGCCCGGGAAGACCTTGACGATTTCGCAGCCCAGTTCCTGAGCGTCGCCGATTTCGGTGGCCGAGCCACAGCCGGGGCTGTAGGGGATGCCACGACGGTTACAGACCTTGGCGACTTCTGCGTTGAGCAGCGGGCCGACGATGAACTTGGCGCCGTTGGCGATGTAGATGCCAGCGGTCGGCGCTTCGACAATGGAGCCCACGCCCATGATCACGGACGGGTCTGCCTTGGCGAAGTGCTTGGTCACTTCGAAGAAGACGTGGGAGGCGAAATCACCACGGTTGGTGAACTCGATGCACTTGGCACCGCCGTTGGCACAGGCCTGGATCACGTTCTTGCAGACTTCGACATCCGGATCGTAGAAAACGGGGATGATCGACTGATCCATCATTGCGGCCAGTACGGCCATACGGTCTTTTGCAGCCATTGCAAATCTCCTGAGAAATGTATGGAAACGCCACAGAGGCCAGCGGCGTCTCGTTCAGCGAACCCGGAATTCTCCCGCAATAGCACCGAACTATCAAGAACAGCAGCGAAAGTTCACTCACATCCGCGCCGGGGGGGACGGGAAGCTGTAACAGCGGGATCTTGTCACAGCGAATCTGCCGCGCTGTTGACTCAGTGCAAAGGCAGCCTAGCAGGCGCCCAGCCCGTTCGCCCGTCACGTCATGTTTCTGTAACAATCCGCGCCGTACCGTGATCTGGAACCGAATCGTGGATCTGAAAAACCTGAACGCCATCCAAAAAGCGTCCCGCCACCACAACCAGACCGTGCAGCGGATCGGCATCGCCCTGCTCTTCCTGGTGGGAATCGTGTTCTATACGCTGGGACGCGGAGAAAGCAGCCTGATGCTGGTGATCTCAGCAGTGATCGGTGCTTACATGGCGATGAACATCGGCGCGAATGACGTGGCCAACAACGTCGGCCCGGCAGTCGGCTCGCGCGCCCTGACCATGTTCGGAGCGCTGGCCATTGCTGCCGTGTTCGAGGCAGCAGGAGCGCTGATCGCCGGCGGTGAAGTCGTCGGCACGATCCGCAGCGGCATCATTGACCCTGCCGGCATCACCAATCCGGACACCTTCATCTGGATCATGCTTTCGGCATTGCTTGCCGGCGCGGTGTGGCTCAATGTAGCGACAGCGGTCGGCGCACCGGTATCCACCACTCACTCCATCGTTGGCTCGGTGCTTGGCGCGGGCGTGGCCGCAGCCGGCATGGACATCGCCAACTGGAGCACGCTCGGCACCATCGCTGCAAGCTGGGTCATTTCGCCGGTGCTCGGCGGAGTGGTCGCAGCGGCCCTGCTCTATGTCATCAAGCGCAGCATTACCTATCGTCAGGACATGGCGGGGGCGGCCGGCAAAGTGGTGCCGCTGCTCATCGCCCTGATGACCTGGACCTTCTCGACCTACCTCCTGCTCAAGGGGCTGAACCGGATTCTCAGCGTGAGCTTCCTGACAGCAACGGTCATCGGCGCCGTGCTCGCAGCCGTTGCTTATGCCGGCACCCGCCCCTTCATCCTGCGCAAGGCACGCCTGAGTGCCAACACCAAGCGGGGGGTAAACGCCTTCTTTACCGTGCCGCTGATCTTTGCGGCGGCGCTGCTGAGCTTTGCCCATGGATCGAACGACGTTGCCAATGCCATCGGCCCGCTGGCCGCCATTGTCGACGCGCTCGGCCGGCATGACGGCATCGCCCAGTCTGCAAGCATCCCGCTGTGGGTCATGATGATCGGCGCGGTCGGCATTTCTTTCGGGCTGGCGCTGTTCGGCCCGAAGGTCATCCGCACCGTGGGCTCCGAGATCACCGAGCTGGACCAGATGCGCGCCTACTGCATCGCGATGTCGGCCACGCTGACGGTAATCGTCGCCAGCCAGCTGGGCCTGCCGGTCAGCTCCACGCACATCGCGGTGGGCGGCGTGTTCGGCGTAGGCTTCCTGCGCGAATATCTCAAGAACCGTTATGCCAACATGGTGGCGGACATCAAGGCGCATCACCCCGAAGACGATCAGGAAGCCATCGACTCGTTCCTGCGCGCCTTCGAGAAAGCGTCGATCGCCGACAAGGGACTGATGCTCAAGGAACTCAAGCGCCGTTCCAAGGCGCGCATGGATCCGGCCCACTTCTCGAAGCTCGAACGCAAGGGCCTGCGCAAGCTCTACAAGAATGAGCTGGTGAAACGCTCCCAGATCATGCGCATCGTGGCCGCCTGGATCATCACGGTACCGGTCTCCGCCCTGCTCGCAGCAGGCATCTACTTCGTCATCCACGGCATCCATCTCTGAACCCGAAACGGCCTGCACGGCCGTTTTGCTGAAAGCGGCCCCAAAGCCGCTTTTCAGTGGAAATCCCGGCTCGTCGTATCGAGCCTGCCCAGCCAGGGCGTGAGATCCACCAGGCGTCTGGCGATGATCTGAACCACCCCGCTCTCGCTCTGGATCTGGCCATAGACGCCCAACAGCCGTGCTTCGAGCAATTCACGCCGCTGCCGGTCAGCCACCCTGGGCCAGACCATCACGTTGAGCACGCCGGTTTCGTCTTCCAGGGTGACGAACACGCTCTTCGCCGTGCCCGGTTTCTGGCGGCAGGTCACGATGCCCGCCACCCGGATCAGGGCGCGATCTCCGGCGCCCAGGGCACTGCGTGCCGGCACGAAGCGCCGATCCGCCAGACGCTGGCGCAGCAGCGCGACCGGATGCACCCGCAGGCTGTGTCCGAGGCTCGCGTAATCGGCCACCACACTTTCTCCCAATGCCGGCGCAGCAAAGCTCAGATGCGCTTCCGGCGAGGGTTCGGCCGCAAAGAGATCCGCTTGCTGCAGGCTGCCCACCCGCTGCAAGCCGCTGACTTCCCAGCTCGCCTGCCTTCTGTGGCCGGCAAGCGCCGTCAGCGCATCGGCCTCGGCCAGACGGCGCATCTGGCTGCTGTCGAGACCCGCACGCAAGGCCAGATCCTGCACATCCCGCCAGGCGCTCCGGCGGCGAGCGGCCACGATCGCTTCGGCAGTCGCCAGACTGATGCCTTCCACCTGCAGCAAGCCCAGACGCACGGCCGGCCGGCCACGTCCTCTAGGCACCAGCCGGCAGCACACCGCGCTCGCCGTCACATCCGGCGGCAGCACTTCCACGCCGTGCCGCCGCGCATCCTGGATCAGCTGGGCCGGCGCATAGAAGCCCATCGGCTGGCTGTCGAGCAAGGCACACAGGAAGGCTTCCGGCTCATGGCGCTTGAGCCAGGCCGATACATAAGCCAGCAGCGCGAAGCTCGCCGCATGCGACTCGGGAAAGCCGTATTCACCAAAGCCCTCGATCTGGCGGCACAAGGCTTCGGCAAATTTGCTCAAGCCGTTATCCGCCATGCCGGCCCGCAACTTTTCCTTGAAGCGCTCCAGATGCCCCTTCTGCTTCCAGGAAGCCATCGCCCGGCGCAGCTGGTCGGCCTCGCCCTCGGAAAAACCGGCGGCCTTCACGGCAAGCTGCATCACCTGCTCCTGAAAGATCGGCACCCCCCAGGTGCGAGCAAGCACCGCGTCGACCTCGGGGCTGATGGTCTGTACCGGCTTCTGCTCGGCATGCCCCTTGAGAAAGGGGTGCACCATGCCGCCCTGAATCGGCCCCGGCCGCACGATCGCCACCTGTACGACAAGGTCATAGAAGTGGCGCGGCCGCAGTCGCGGCAGCATGCTCATCTGCGCACGCGACTCGATCTGGAACACGCCGACCGTATCCGCCTCGCAGATCATGTCGAAGGTCGGCGCATCGCGCGGCGGGATATCGGCCATGGTCATCACCCGCCCCCTCCGTTGCGAGACCATGGCCAGCGCCTTGCGGATCACCGTGAGCATGCCCAGTGCCAGCACATCCACCTTGAGCAGGCCGAGGGATTCGAGGTCATCCTTGTCCCACTGGATCACCGTACGATCCGGCATGGCAGCGTTCTCGACCGGCACCAGGCGCGACAGGGGCCCCTGCGAAATCACGAAGCCGCCCACATGCTGGGAGAGATGGCGTGGAAACAGGCGGATCGCCTGACTCAGGGCGATCCATTTCCGAACCCGCGGACTCTCCGGCGAGAGGCCGAGCGCCGCGAGCCGTACCGGCAGGGCTTCGGGCTTGTCCCACCAGGCGAGTGAAGCGGAAAGCGCGGTGATCTCGGCCTCCCCGAAGCCCAGCGCCCGGCCCACGTCGCGCAGCGCGCTCCGGCGGCGGTAGCGGATCACGGTCGCCGCCAGTGCAGCCCGGCCGCGACCATACTTGCGATAGATGTACTGGATGACTTCTTCGCGCCGCTCATGCTCGAAATCGACATCGATGTCGGGGGGCTCATCCCGCTCGCGCGAAATGAAGCGCTCGAAGAGCAGATGCGCCCGCATGGGGTCGACCTCGGTAATGCCCAGCGCATAACAGACCACCGAGTTCGCGGCCGATCCGCGTCCCTGGCAGAGAATGCCCTTCGATCGCGCAAAACAGACGATGTCATACACGGTCAGGAAGAAGGCTTCGTACTGTTTCTCTCCGATCAGGGCGAATTCCCGCTCCACGTCGGCACGCACCTTCTCCGGAATGCCGGCGGGATAGCGGCGGCGCAAGCCGGCCTCGGTTTCCTGCCGCAAATGGCTCGCCAGCGTGTGCCCCGACGGCACGATCTCGGCCGGATACTCGTAACGCAGCGAAGCCAGATCAAAGCTGCAGCAGGCCGCGAGCTTCAGCGTTTCGGCCAGCAGGGCCGCGGGGTAGAGCCGGGCCAGGCGCAAGCGCGTGCGCAGATGACGCTCGGCATTCGGAAACAGCGCCTTGCCCGCGGCGAAAAGCGGCGTGCGCAAGCGGATGGCGGTCAGGGTGTCCTGCAGCGCACGCCGTTTGCGCTGATGCATGTGCACGTCGCCCGCCGCCACCCGTGGCACACCGGCCCACATGCCAAGTGCTTCGAGCCGGGCGAGCTGACCCGCATCATCCGGCCCGCAGAGCAGCTCCACCGCGATCCACAGGCGCTGCGGAAACCGGGCCGCCAGCCAGGCCAGATCCTCCGCCTCGCCTTCAGCCGCCTGTGCGGCGGGCAGCCACAGCGCGAGGCAGCCCGGCACCGCGCCCCCCGGCAGGATGCTCGCAAGGTCACCGCGCTGAAGCCGGTATTCCCCCTTCTCCGCCCGGCGCCGGGCCAGCGAAATCAGCGCGCACAGGTTGCCGTAGCCCTCACGGTTCTGTGCCAGCAGCACGAAGCGCAAGCCATCTGCGAGCTGAAACTCGGAACCGATGATGAGGCGCGGCAGCGGCAACACGGTCGGCGCCGGCAGCCCGGCAGCCTCCGCCTCGTGCGCGGCCCGCTGGTCTTCCGCCTCCAGATCGCGCAAGGCTTGCCAGGCCTGCACCACACCGGCGACCGAGCACTCGTCAGTAATGGCCAGTGCGGCATAGCCACGCCGACGTGCCTCGGCAACCAGCTCTGCCGGATGCGAAGCCCCGCGCAAAAAGCTGAAATTGGACAGGCAATGCAACTCGGCGTATTCGGGCAGCCTCATCTTCACTCACGCAAAAAGCCCCTGCAGCCACCAGCCGGCCGCATCGCGAAACACCCACAGCCATTCCCCCGCCGGGTTGCAGGCGATGAAGTAATCCCGCTGCACATCGCCCACACGCGCTTCGCCTTCCGCCCACCAGCCGGACTCGATCCGCTCCGGCCCGGCGAGACGCAGCAAGGCCCCGCCCTGCAAAGGCACGCCGTCCCGCTCGGGCAGCGCGCGCGGGCGCGGCAAAAGCCAGAGCGGGCGAGGCAGCGGATCGGCCTGCGCGCCGGGCCGCGCCTGCAGCACGACGCGGCTGGCGCATTCCGGCCGGTGATCGGCCACCACGCTCAGACCATGCACCGCGGCCGCGCCGAGCCTGGCGCGCAGGCGCTCGATGACCGGCGCCAGCGCCTGTGCCGCTTCCTGACCGAAAAGCCCCTGATCCCGCCCCGCCAGCGGCGCGGCGTCATCCGCCCGCAGCACGATGCGCCACACCGGCGCCTGCAGCCGGTACTGCCCCAGACGCTCCTGCAGCACCCGGGCAAAACGGGACAGATCTGCCGTGGCCTCTGCAAAGCCGAGCTCCAGCTGGCTCGGTAGCTCGCCATCCTCATGCTCGAGCATGAAGACGCAGCGCGCCACACCCGAAGCCCTCGCCGCCAGCCAGCCCGCCAAGGCTGCCAGCAGACGACGTGCCGCAAACTGCAGCATCGCCGCATCCGCAACCTTGGCCGGCAGCTCGAGCTGCCGCGCAAACTGCTCGGGAAAGACGAACGCCGCCCGTGGATCGGGCAATTCACCCCCGGCACGCGCGAGCTGCAGACACAGGCTGGCACCAAACCGGCGCTGCAGCCCGGCAGCCGGCAGGGCAAACAGATCGCCCAGCCGTCGCACGCCGAGAGAGGCCAGCGTGCGCAAGGCCGCGGCATCCAGATCGTCGATGACTTCCACCGGCACCGGCGACAGAACGCTCCGCAGATCCGCCTGTCGCTCGCAGGCGTTCTCGATGCCGGCACGCGCCAGCCATTGCGCGGCCAGCGGCGTGGGCGCCAGCCCCTGGACCGCGGCCAGCCCCTGCTCCGCCAGCCCGGCCCGCACCCGCTCGCGCAGGCTTTCCAGCCCACCGAAATAACGCAGGCAGCCCCCGATTTCGAGCAGGAGCTCGTCAGGCGGCGCCAGGCTCACCTGCGGCGTGAAACCCTCGGCCCAGCACGCCAGCGCCTGCAGCCACTGCAGCTCCCGCTCGGGCTGGCGCTCATGCACCACCAGGCCCGGTGCCAGCGCCATGGCGGCCGCAAGCCCCAGCCCGGCGCGCACGCCGGCGGCCTCGGCCGCGGCGTTGGCGCAAACCACGCGCTGACGCTCCACCGCCACGGCCGGCAGCGCTTCGGGTGGAAAAACATCCAGCGCCAGATGCGCCAGACGCAGACACAGCCAGAGCATTCAGGCCTCGACCGGATACGGAACGGCCAGCACACCGGGCGCCATGCGGTCCAGGAGCCGCGCTCGCGAGACCGGACGCGGCACCTCCAGCAGCAGCGGAACATTGCAGGGCGGGCCGCGTCGCTTGAGGATGCGCAGCTGCAGGCCTTCCGGCTTGCCCGCCAGCACCAGCCGCAAGCCGGCCGGCGAAGCGCTGCGTGCCGCTGCCAGCGGACGAAACACGAAGACTGGCGCGGGATGTCCCTCCGCCGCCAGCTGCAGGCGCCGCAGGCAGCGCGTATCGGTCTGCACCGGCAGCCACACCAGCATCGCCCCCAGCGCGCCACTGCCGAGCAACGCTTCGGCAGACCAGGCAATGTCTGCCCCCCGGGCCTGCACCAGCAGCAATCGCTCAAGCGGCAGGCAGCCAGCCCAGGCCGGCGCATGGGCCAGATACGGGGGAGCGACCAGCGCCACCGGCGCCTGCCCTGCGCACTGACGCAAGGCGGCCTGGAGCAGGCTCAGCTCGCCCAGCCCATGAGCGTCGGAGAGCAGCTCCGTCAGCGCCCCGCGCGGCCAGCCGCCGCCCGGCAATTCGGCATCCAGCGTCTCGAAACCGCTGGCCACCGCAGCCATCGGTGCCGTGGCAAAACGGTCTCCGCGCCAGACGTCAGGCCGCAGCAGGACATTCTGCAAGGAAGGAAGCGAGGAAGCGGAAGTCACGACAACACCTGCCAGATACTGTAATTTCATACAGTATATTCCGCTTGCCAGAGAATGCCAGCCCCGCTGCGCAGACCACCGCAGATTGCGCCAGACAGGCCCCCGCATGGGAGAATGCAGGCATGAGCCCCTCTTCCGCGTCGCCCCTTGTCACCTGCGCCACATGCCGCGCCTGCTGCTGTCAGCTCGAAGTGATCCTGATGGGTGACGACAGCGTGCCGCGCCATCTCACGCATGAAGACGAATGGGGCGGCGAAGTGATGCGCCGGCTCGATGACGGCTGGTGCGTGGCGCTGGATCGCGACACGATGCTGTGCACGATCTACGAGCGTCGGCCGGATGTGTGCCGCGAATATGAAATGGGCGGGCTGGCCTGCATCGAGGAACGCGCCCACCTCGATCGCCCGCCTGCGCAGCCGCTGCGCGGCCCGCTCTGAGGCTGGTACCGGCAAGGTGTAAATCGGTTTAAAAACACCGTACCCTGCTCAAGCGCCCTGCCCTGCCTCCGATAAGCCTTGTGACAACGGCATCACGGCATCCAGGGAGGCGCCCCATGAGCAGCACCATTCCGGCAAACAGTATTCCAGCAGCATCCGCCATGCTCGCCCTGCCCGGCAGCACGGCTAGCCAGGCCGACCGCAGCACGGCCACGTCCCTGCCCGACGATGGTCCGGCCGCAGAGGTCAGCGTTTCGGGCTCGGCCCGCCTGTTTGCCCAGCTCGAAGCCGCCGAGAGCCCGCAAGCGGGCGAGGCAGAGGGTGACGCGCCGGTGCAGTCCTTCGTCTACGGCGCGCTCGGGCTCGAACGCCCGGAGGAGCAGGCCAAGGCGGAAAACGGTTATTACTCGGCCGGCAAATGGCTGGCCGCCGCCGCGACCGTGGGCACGATGGTGTCATTGCTGGTCTGAGCGGCCGCGCGTTCCGGGAGCCGGGGATGGAAACGCAGGCGGGCCTGCGTCTCCGCGCGGATCTCGTCGCGGATGCTTTCCAGCAGGCGGCTGCGCTCATCCCGATAGAAGAGGTTCCAGGCCTCGAAAGGAATCATCCGTCCATCCGGCTGAACCATATGGATGCAGGATTTCTTCAGCGCCCGGATGTCGAGATTCCGCGCATCCATGAACTGCACGATCAGCACGCGGAAAACGTTCTCGTAGCTCAATGCGGGCGCATCGATTTTCGGCAGGCAGCAGAGCAGATCCGACAGGCAGTTCGCCTGGGATTCCGGCGAGTGATTCGTCGAGAAGAGCTTGAAGAGCTGGGCCTTGAGCGCCGGATCGCGCTCGAAAACGATGGTGTTCGACGGCCCCGCCAGCAACACTTCCGGGCCAAGGTGGCGCGTCAGCGGCGTCACTGAATCGCCCAGTCGCAGGGCGTAAGCCATGGCCAGCGTGTCGGGATTGCAGGGCACCGGCACCACGTCTTCAAGCGTGAAGAGGCCGGACTGCTCGGCAATCCTGCGCCGGATGCCGCTCACCGTGAGGCTGTTGGCCGCCGCATCGAAATCCTCGTTGCGGCCGGCGTCCTGAATAGGCTGCAGGGTCACGCCACGCACGCAGAGCTGGGTCAGCCCGAAGCGGATCACATCGCCAATCTCATCATCATTGAGCCCGCGCTTGAGCGTCATCACCAGGGTGACGGAAATGCCGTGCCGGTTGCAGGCTTCCAGCGCTTCGCGCCGGATGCGCGTCAGATCCGCGCCGCGCAGGGCCTGATGCACCTCGCTGCGCAGCGAATCGAACTGCAGATAGATTTCGATGCCTTTGCCATAGGCTGCAAGGCGCGCGGCAAAGTCCGGTTCCTGCGCCAGACGGATGCCATTGGTATTGATCATCAGATGCCGGATCGGGCGCGCACGCGCAGCATCCAGAATCTCGAAGAACTCCGGATGCAGCGTGGGCTCGCCACCGGATATCTGCAGCACATCCGGCTCGCCCTCATTGCGCACCACCGCATCGAGCATGCGCTCGACAACCGCCAGCGGCTTGTGCGTCTGCCGCTCGGGCCCGCTGCCGGCATAGCAGACCGGGCAGCGCAGATTGCAGTGATCGGTAATTTCCAGCACCGTCAGGCAGCTGTGCTGCATGTGATCCGGGCAGAGCCCGCAATCGTAGGGGCAGCCGAACGCCATCTTCGTCGAGAAGTTCTCGGGCATTTCCGGTCGCTTGACGTAGACCTCGCGGCCGAGCCGGTAGTAGTCGACGTCTTCCGACATCAGCACCCGCTCGGTGCCGTGCGCCGGGCACCACTTCTCCATGAAGACCCGCCCGTCCTTGAACAGGATCTTCGCTTCGATCTGCCTCAGGCAGGTCGAGCACACCGAGCTCGTGGTGTCGTAGAAATCATAGGGACGATTCTTGCGGCTCATGGTCGGCCCGCCAGCGGATACTGCGCCCGATCCCGTTGCGGCAGCAGGATGTCGGCGCGGCGCATGGCCTCTTCCCTGGCGCCCGGATCCAGCCGCATGCAGGCGGACGCACGCTCCGCCGGGAACGGTGTCGCCGCGATTTCGCTGCGAAGCAGTCCGCGCAACTGGGTGACACACTGATCCACCGGCGTCAGCGGCTGACGCCAGGTCGCATTCCAGGCCTCGGCCCGCTCCAGCAGGCTCTGGCGTGTCGTAGCGTCAATCTCGCGACACCAGCCGGCCTCCGGCCGCCGGAGGTAGGCCGACGTGTCGGAGACAATGCTCCAGAAGCATTTGCCGGGCTTGTCACTGTCGCGGAAAGAGGAAGCATCCATGCGCAGCACACCTTGCTGCAGGCTGCGCTGCATCCAGTAGAGGTCGTCCGGCCCGCTCCGGTTACGGTCGAGCCAGGAGGGCTTGAGCGCTTCCATGCGCATGATGAAGCGGTCCTGCTGCAGTCGCGCCCACTCCGCGCCCTGGGGGGATTCATGCAAAGGGAAACGGGCGGAGAAATCACTGCTCGGGTCATGGGCGTTCTGGGTGAAGAGCGCGTATTTCGGCTCCGGCTTCACCTCCACATGCGGATAGGGGATGCAGGCAGCCAGGAGTACCGGCAGACACCATGCGAGTCGTTTCATCACACACCTCCCCGCTCGAGTTCGGCACGCCGGCGCGCCACCCGCTCGCGCTGAGCAGCAGTCATTCCGGCCTGCAGACGCTCCACGTCCACCGAGGAGCGGCCCAGCCCGTACCAGGCACAGGCTTCGATCTGGCTCTCGGCCGGGCCCGGCTTCTCGATATGCTGCGCGTATTTGTAGGCCGCAAAGCGGTGCCCGCGGAGGGCTGCGGCCCGATACCAGCTGGCGGCCTCTGCCGGATCCGCCCAGGTGTTCTTCGCGTCATCCAGACGCATTGCGAAACGCACCGGCGCATCCACACTGCCCTGACGCGCCAGATCCCGCCACAAGGCCAGGCCACGCGCCGTGTCCTGCACCTGACCAAACTCTCCGAAGAGCGCCGCATCGGCCAGCTCGATCATGGCGGGTTCGTAATGCGCATCAGCCGAGCGGGCGAGCCAGGTCCAGGATTGCGCGGCATCCTTTTTCACCCCGCCGATGCCATGGCGATAGGCCATCGCGAGCCGGTACTGCGCCACCACATCGCCCCTCTCGGCCAGCGGCTGGATCTGCTTGCGGGCCTCGTTGTCGGAAGGCTCCACCGTCCAGACCGTGACCGGGATGGCACAGGCCATGGTGCCCAGTACGAAAAGCATGGCGAGCCAGAGCCCCAGCTTTTCACGCCACTCCATGACCGTGGCATCAGAGGGTCGAGCGAATCCGGGCATGTTCCTGTTTCTCCTGGAGGGCGGCTGACACATGGGGAAGATAGATCGCCAGTGCGGCGAGACATACCCACTGGATGCCGGAGAGGTCCAGCCACCAGGCAAAGGGCACGGGTTTGAGGAAGTCTATCAGCAAGCGCCAGAGCAGATATGCGCTGGTCATCAGCTTGAATTGCAGGCCGGGCACGCAGGCAAGGCTGGCGCGACTGCGGGCGAGTCCCCACCAGAGCAGCAGCACGAAGGCGATTTCATACAGCTGCGCGGGGTGACGGGGCATGCCGTCGCCGAAATCAAGGCCCCAGGGCAGACTGGTGGCCACGCCACAGGTGCCGTCATTGAGGCCTGCCAGAAAACAGCCGACCCGGCCGATGGCGAGTGCAAGCAGGAAGGGGCCGACAAAGAGATCCCCGGTGGAGCGGGACTGTGCGGTGAGCCACTTGGCAAGCTCGGTGCCCAGCAAACCGCCCAGCAGGCCACCAACCACCGACTGCCCGGCCCAGATCTGCGAGAGAAAATTTCCGGCGGTGAAAAGCTGTGGCCACTCGAGCGCGTACACCAGCTTGTTGCCGATGCCCGCGCCCAGCAGGCAGCCGAGCAGGACTCCGTAGCTCCGCCCGGAAACAGCGGTCTCGGCGCTGCGCCGGCGCACGGCAAAGTAATAGCGCGCCCCGATGAACATCGCGGCCGCTTCGAAGACGGCGTGAACGAAGTGAGCGGTTTCCGGGTTCTGGATCATGGCGGCGTGCCGGCAAAACTCGGTGATCGGAACGAGCGGCGATCAGAGTCCGGAGCCCGCCGTGTCAGCACGCCGGCTCCGGACGCAAGATCAGCTCTGGGGCTTGAGTGCGTCAGGCTTCACCTTGGGTGTGAGCGTGCCGCCCTTTCTGGCACGCTTGCCCCGACAGGCTTCAAGCGCCACGCCCTTGACCAGCAGTTCGACCTCCTTGCCGCCACGACCGGTGCCGGTCACGACCACCGCATCGGTCGGCGGGCAGCACACGGCGCAAAGCGCTTCCTTCTCGTCCAACCCCATCACGATCATGCCGCGGCCTCGCGGCATCACCTTCATCTCGGCCCGCGGGAAGTACAGCAGACGGCCATTGCCCGAGGCCGCCGCCAGCCATTCGCCCAGCACCTTGGCAGGCGAGAGCACGGTTTCGTCCGCCTCGAGCGTCATGAAGGCCTTGCCGGCGCGCTGACGGGTGACGAGGTCTTCGAGCTTCGTGATGAAGCCGTAGCTGCCGGAGTTGGCAAAGAAGTATTCGCTGACCGGATCGTCCGCCAGTGCCTGCGCCACGCGGGCGCCCGGCTGGAGCTCGATCAGGGTGGTAAGCGGTACGCCGTCGCCGCGGCCGCCGGGCAGGTCGGCAATGCGGATGGAATAGGCGCGGCCGGTGGTATCCACGATGATCAGCGGCCAGGTGGTGCGTGCTTCCGCCACCAGGAAGGCGCTGTCGCCGCTCTTCCAGCTGAGCGTCTGGGGATCAATGCCATGCCCCTGGCGGGTGCGGACCCAGCCATTCTTCGAGAGCAGAACGGTGACCGGCTCGTCGAGCACCGGCGCTTCGGTCGCCACGACCGGCGCTGCGGCCTCGATCAGGCTGCGGCGATCGTCGCCATGCTTCTTCGCGTCCTCGCTGATTTCCTTGAGGATCAGCTTTGTCATCGCACCGCGGTTCTCAAGCAGCTCGATCAACCCGGCACGTTCGTCACGCAGGCCGGCGAGCTCCTTCTCTATGGCGATGTATTCGAGCCTGGCGAGCTGGCGCAGGCGGATCTCGAGAATGTCTTCGGCCTGCATCTCGGTCAGCCCGAAGCGCGCGATCAGCTCCGTCTTGGGCTCGTCCGCCTCGCGGATCACCTTGATGATCTCGTCGATGTGCAGCCAGGCGATCTGGCGACCTTCGAGAATGTGGATGCGGCGTTCGACCTGCCCCAGCCGGTGCCGGGTGCGGCGCTCCACGGTTTCAAAGCGGAAATCGATCCACTCGCGGATGAGCGCCTTGAGGCCCTTCTGCGCCGGCCGGCCATCCAGGCCGATCACGGTGAGGTTCATCGACACCGAAGCTTCGAGGCTGGTGTGCGCCAGCAGCACGCGCATCAGATCATCCGGCTCCTGGGTGCGGGTCTTCGGTTCAAGCACCAGGCGCACCGGTGCGAGATCGGAGGACTCGTCACGCGCGGCATCGAGCACGCCCAGCACCAGCGCCTTGTTGTTCTTCTCCTCCTGACTGACTTCCTTCTTGCCGGTCTTGGGCTGAGGGTTGGTGACCGCCTCGATCTCGGAGAGGATCTTCGCGGCGGAAACTCCATGCGGCAGCTCTTCCACGATGATCCGCCAGGCTCCGCGTGCAAGCGTTTCGACACGCCAGCGCGCACGCATGCGGATCGAGCCGCGGCCCGTCGTGTAGGCGTCACGGATCGCCGAATCGGGCGAGATGATCTGGCCACCGCCGGGGAAATCCGGCGCCGGCAGCACGGCACGGATGTCGTCCAGCGTGGATTCCGGCTTCTTGATCAGCAGCTGTGCTGCCGCCGCCACTTCACGCAGATTGTGCGGCGGGCATTCGGTTGCCATGCCCACGGCGATGCCGGAAGAGCCATTGAGCAAGAGCATCGGCAGCCGCGCCGGCAGCAGTTTCGGCTCCTGATCGCCGCCGTCGTAGTTCGGCACGAAGTCAGCCGTGCCCATCTCGATTTCGGAGAGCAACAGATCTGCAATCGGCGTCAGGCGCATTTCGGTGTAGCGCATCGCCGCCGCGCCATCGCCGTCCCGCGAGCCGAAGTTGCCCTGGCCATCGATCAGCGGATAGCGCAGCGAGAAATCCTGCGCCAGGCGCACCGAGGCGTCGTAGATCGACGAGTCCCCGTGCGGATGCAATTTACCCATCACATCCCCCACCACGCGGGCGGACTTCACCGGCTTGGAGCCGGGCGCCAGGCGCATGCGATGCATGGTGTAGAGGATGCGGCGCTGCACCGGCTTCAAGCCATCCTCCACCTGCGGCAGAGCCCGGCCACGCACCACGCTCATCGCGTAGGCGAGATAGGCACGCTCGGCAAAGGCGGCAATCGGCAGGTGGTCGTCCGGCAGTTCGGCCAGGCCAGGAGAAACCGGAGAGGCCGGCGGAGCGGGCGGCTCGGCAGCAACAGGCAGCACGGCGGCCGGCGCCGGCTCAGCGCCAAACAGGTCGGGCTCTTGATCGACAGGGGAAGTCATCGCTCGGTGGTTCGGGTGAATCAGGCTGCGGATTGTAGCCCGAGCGCGCGCGCTGCGCCCCGCAGGCCGCAGCACTTGCCGTTCGTCGAAGCGTCGTGAATCCGCAACCGTGCGGCAACAGCGCCCGCCGAGACTGCCTTCCGCGCCTGAGCGGGAATCCGCTGGCATGGCGCAAAGCCCCGCAGGCGCTGCCACCTCGCGAACATGGAAAACCCGGATTCCCTTCATGCGCGTAACGGTTGCAGAGTCTGGCCTGCAAGGTGCGGCTACGCCGGTTTCCCGGCCCGCACGCAGGAAAAGGCTTCCAGAAGCACGCGCCCCACGAAGGCCACCGCCAGTCCGTTCCAGAGTCACCCCCTGACGCTTGCAGGTCCGCCCGTGAGCAACTCACGTGCCCCACCACCCGAGAGGAGAACAATCATGAATGTCCGTCGCAGTGTCCTGATCGGCCTCATGGCCCTTACCGCCAGCGGCTTCGCCATGGCCCAGCAGCAACCCATCGTCATCAAGTTCAGCCACGTCGTCGCCAAGGACACTCCGAAAGGCAAGGCCGCCGACCAGTTCGCCAAGCTCGTCAACGAGCGCGCTGGCGGCAAGCTCAAGGTCGAGGTCTATCCGAACAGCCAGCTCTACAAGGACGGCGAGGAGATGAATGCCATCCAGATCGGCGCCGTGCAGATGCTGGCCCCGTCGCTGGCCAAGTTCGGCCCGCTGGGCGTGAAGGAGTTCGAACTCTTCGACCTTCCCTTCATCTTCGACGACTACAACGCACTGCACCGCGTCACCTCGGGTCCGCTGGGCGCGTCGCTATTCAAGAAGCTCGAACCCAAGGGCATCGTCGGTCTCGCCTACTGGGACAACGGCTTCAAGGATTTTTCGGCCAACAAGGCGCTGAAGAAACCCGAAGACTTCAAGGGCATGAAGATGCGGATCCAGTCGTCCAAGGTGCTCGAAGCCCAGATGCGCGCGCTGGGGGTGATCCCGCAGGTGATGGCTTTCTCCGAGGTCTATCAGGCACTGCAGACCGGCGTGGTCGATGGCACCGAGAACCCGCCGTCGAACTTCTACACGCAGAAGATGCATGAAGTGCAGAAGTACATGGTGCAGTCGCACCACGGCTACCTCGGCTATGCAGTCATCATCAACAAGAAGTTCTGGGATGACCTGCCCGCAGACCTCAAGAAGATCGTCAGCACGGCGATGGAAGAATCCACCCGCTATGCAAACGCCATCGCCCAGAAAGAGAACGCGGATGCGACCGAAGCCGTCCGTGCTTCGGGCAAGACCCAGATCCTCGACATGACGCCGGCGGAACGTACCGCGCTGAAGAAGTCCCTGATCAAGGTCCACAAGGAAGCCGAAAGCCGGATCGGTGCAGACGTGATCAAGAGCGTCTACAAGGAAACCGGTTTCGATCCGTCGAAGCTCTGAACCCGGCCATGCCTTGCAAGGGAAACCGGGCGATCTGATCGTCCGGTTTTCTTCATCTGCAGCACGCTTCATCCACCCGGGTGTTCCGCATTACATCGAGAACAACATGAAAATACTCGACCGTCTGGAGGAGATCCTCATCGCGAGCCTGATCGCAGTCGCGACGCTGATCATCTTTGCCTCCGTCGTACACCGCTATCTGGCCGGTGTCGAAATTCCCTATCTTCAGGACTGGCTGCTGGGCCTCAACTTCGGCTGGGCGCAGGAACTGACCATCATCCTGTTCGTCTGGATGGCCAAGTTCGGCGCCGCCTATGGTGTGCGAACCGGCATCCACGTCGGCGTCGATGTGGCCATCAACCAGATGCCCGACCGCCTGCGTAGCCGCTTCGTGCTGTTCGGCCTGCTCGCCGGCGCGCTCTTCACCGGCATCGTGTGCACCCTGGGCTTTCGCCTCGTCTGGGGCAACGGCATGCACTACGCCTTCAATCAGCTGATCGGCAGCACCGAGTTCGTACCCGAGGGCCCGGTCACCCCCGATCTGGAATGGCCGACCTGGATGGTGTATCTGGCCGTGCCGCTGGGCTCTTCACTGATGTGTTTCCGCTTCCTGCAGGTGGCCTGGAATTTCTGGCACACCGGTGAGTTGCCCCACCACGATCACGGTGCGGTAGACGGCATCGAAGACGACGAACCGACCGAGACTCACGCCGAAGGAGCCCGCTCATGAACACCGCAATCATCTTCGGGCTGCTCATTGCCCTGATGCTCACCGGGATGCCGATCTCGATCTCGCTGGGCCTCACGGTGCTCACCTTCCTCTACACCATGACCCAGGTGCCGATCGAATCGGTCGCCATGAAGCTTTTCACCGGCATCGAGAAGTTCGAGATCATGGCGATCCCCTTCTTCATTCTGGCCGGCAACTTCCTCACCCATGGCGGTGTGGCGCGGCGCATGATCAACTTCGCCACCGCGCTGGTGGGCCACTGGCATGGTGGTCTGGGCCTGGCGGGGGTGATCGCCTGCGCGCTGTTCGCAGCCCTCTCGGGCTCCAGCCCGGCCACCGTAGTGGCCATCGGCGCAATCCTGATGCCGGCCATGGTGAAGGCGGGCTTCCCGAAGCGCTTCGGTGCGGGCGTGATCACCACCTCCGGTGCGCTGGGCATCCTGATCCCGCCCAGCATCGTGATGGTGATGTATTCGGTTGCCACCAACTCCTCGGTCGGCACGCTGTTCATGGCCGGTGTCATTCCCGGGCTGCTGCTCGCCTTCCTGCTGGGCCTGACGACCTGGTACCGCGCACGCAAGTACAACTATCCGCGTGTCATGCTGTTTCCGGAGCGCAACAGTCTGCAGGCCACGATCGGCGGGCTCTTCGGCGCCTTCTATGCGCTGGTCTTCACGATCGCGCCGCCAGTGCTGGCCGGCACCCTGATCGGCCAGTTCTCGTCGGGCTCGGGTTTCGTGTATTTCCTGGCCTGCGTCGTCTGGCTGGCCCTGGCTCCCTGGAGCACCAAGAACAAGTGGGTCACGCGCTTCGTCTATATCGGCCTCATCGTGCTGGGTGTGCCGATTCTGGCGAGCGTGCTGGCGATCCGCGCGATGGGTGACGTCTCACCCGTGTATATCGCGGGCGTGCCGGTCGTGATCATGCTGGGCTGGCTGAGCCTGATCCAGGCCTGCGGCAGCTACACGAAGATCGCACCGACCTTCACTTTCGAGCTGATGTGGGAGTCCCTCGAAGTCTGGCGCGCCTACTGGAACAGCATCTGGGGACTGCTGCTGATCGTGGTGGTGATGGGCGGCATCTACAGCGGCATCTTCACCCCCACGGAAGCCGCGGCGATGAGCGCGGTGTATGCGTTCTTTGTCGCCGTGTTCGTCTACAAGGATCTGGGCCTGAAAGATGTGCCGCGGGTGTTGCTGTCCTCGGCCAACATGAGCGCGATGCTGCTCTACATCATTACCAACGCGGTGATGTTCAGCTTCATCATGACCGACCAAAACATCCCGCAGCAGCTGGCTGACTGGCTGCTGGCCCAGGGGCTGGGGCCGATCGCCTTTCTGCTTGCGGTCAACGTCCTGCTGCTGCTGGCCGGCAACGTGATGGAGCCTTCCTCCATCGTGCTGATCATGGCGCCCATCCTGTTTCCGGTGGCGATGAAGCTGGGGATCGATCCGATCCACTTCGGCATCCTGATCACGGTGAATATGGAGGTCGGCATGTGTCATCCGCCGGTGGGCCTCAACATGTATGTGGCTTCCGGCATCACCAAGATGGGCATCACCGAGCTGACGGTCGCGGTCTGGCCCTGGCTGCTCACCATGCTGGGCTTC
Source organism: Uliginosibacterium paludis (assembly GCF_039631355.1). Classification (NCBI taxonomy): domain Bacteria; kingdom Pseudomonadati; phylum Pseudomonadota; class Betaproteobacteria; order Rhodocyclales; family Zoogloeaceae; genus Uliginosibacterium; species Uliginosibacterium paludis. Next base: position 268,688 of record NZ_JBDIVF010000004.1, read on the forward strand.
CTGGCGCTGGTGACCTACTGGCCGCCGCTCACGCTCTGGCTGCCGAAAGCGCTGGGCATGATGTAACCGCCCGCCGGAGCGGCCGCTCAGGGCCGCCGCTCCGATTGGCGCGACTCGAAGAAGGGAGCGGGCGTAAAATGCCTGCTCCCTTTTTTCCTGTCGGTCCGCCGCCATGCCCAAAGGCAGCACGCTTGAATTCCGCCCCCACGAGCTCACCGATCCGGACACCGGTGTACGTGTCACCCGCCTGACGCCTCCGGAAGTCGCCTGCCCGCGCAATTACTTCTACCAGAAGTGCTTCACCGCGGACGGCCGCCAGCTGATTTTCGGCGGGGAGTTCGACGGCGTCTTCAACATCTGGATGCTGGACCTCGCGAGCGGACTTGCGCGCCAGCTCACCGAAGGGCGTGGCGACAACTATCACGGCGCCTACCTCTCGCCGGACGACCGCTTCCTCTTCTACACCAAGGCAGGGCTCGAACACCGCCGGGTCGATCTCGCCACACTCGAGGAAGACGTGATCTACACGGTGCCGGAAGGCTGGCGCGGAGCGGGCACCTGGGTGCCCAACACAGACTGCACGCTCATTGCCGGCATGGAGATGCTGAGCGAGGATCAGGCCACCGGGGGCAGCGGCTGGGAGCGCTTCCGGCGCCAGTTCGAAATCCAGCCCCGCGAGCGGCTGATCTCGATCGACATCGCGAGCGGCGAAGCCCGCGTCGTGTTCGAGCAGAAACGCTACATGGGGCACCCCATGTATCGCCCTTTCGACGACCGCACGATGGGCTTCTGCCATGAAGGCCCGCACGATCTGGTCGACGCCCGGATGTGGCTGATCAATGCAGACGGCACCCGGCTTCGCAAGGTCAAGGATCACGCCCCGGGAGAAGCCTGCATGCATGAGTTCTGGGTGCCGGACGGCTCGAAGCTCGTCTATGTGAGCTATGTGAAAGGTGAGCAGGAGCGCTTCATCTGGGCGGCCGACCCGGTCACCCTCGAGAACGAATGCATCATGGCCATGCCTCCCTGCGCGCACCTGATGAGCAATTTCGACGGCAGTCTCATCGTCGGAGACGGCGCGGGTCAGCTCGGTGATGTATCGGACAAGGACGGCCATGCCTTTGAAGCGGATCCCTGGATCCACCTCTTCGACGTCAAGGCACGCAGCCACCGCAAGATCTGCCGGCACGACACGAGCTGGGCCGAATACAAGGGCAACACGCAGGCGACCCACCCTCACCCATCCTTCACCCCGGATGAGCAGCGGGTGCTGTTCTCGAGCGACAGGGACGGCAAGCCCGCGCTCTACCTCGCAGACCTGCCCGACTGATCCGCACGGGCCGCCGGCCCGCCCCCGCGGCGACCGGCCGGCGGCAGCAATGCAGCACCGGTCCATACGCGTCCGAACGGATTGTGAATTGTTGCAAATTGTTTCGGAGCAAATCCCCTTGGCATGGGATTTCTCGGGAAGATGCAGACTTACGGGCAGGTTATCACGCAGCCCGGCCCCGACCCCAGCCTCGAATGACAATGGCTCTGCCACTCCGAATCAACCTCATCTCACTGCTGTTCACCACCCTGGTCGCACTCGTGCTGAGCTTCCTGGGAAGCGGCTTCCTGTACCGCCAGCAATCGGAAAACGCGCTGCTCATCGCTGGCCAGGCCGTGGAATCGCTGCGCAGGGATGCCGACACCCTGCTCGCGCTGAACATGGACATGCATGACTTCACCGGCTTCGAAGCCGTCACGGCAGACGTACTGCAGGGAAACGCCTTGCTCAGCTCGGCCAGCCTCAAGACCATAGAAGGCGAGGTGCTCTACACCTCGACCCGGCAGACGGGGCTGAAACTCTCGCCCCTGTCCCGGCTGGTCATCCGCTTCACCCGCCCCTTCGACACCGTCTCGCGACAGCTGCATGGCGCCTCCGGAGCGCTGGCCGGCCACGCCGAAATCAGGCTCGACCGACGCCTCATGATCGATGCGGCGATCCAGCGCGCCACCCTGCTGCTGCTGTGCGCTGCCGGACTCTTTGCCGGCTGCGTGCTGATCCAGCAGATCATCTTCTGGCGCACGATCGGCCGGCCGCTGTCACTGCTGATGCATGCGGTCGACAACATCCATCCGGACCAGCTGGAAGCGCCGCCCGAGTTTGCCCGGCGAACCGGAAACGACGACATCGGTCGCCTCTACCAGGCTTTTGCGGCGCTGCTGCACCGCCTCACCGACGCCCGCGGGGCGCTGCTGGCTCATAACGAACATCTCGAACACACGATCCAGACCCGCACCCACGAGCTGCAACGCGTCAATACGGAGCTGGAGCAGGACATCGAGCGCCGCAAGGCCCTGGAGCTTGAGCTTCGCACGCTCGCCAGTACCGACGCGCTGACCGGGCTGGCCAACCGCGCATTCATCATGCCCTACCTGGAGCGGCGCCTCGCCCAGGCGCGCCGTGAGAACACGCTGTGCGGCGTGATGATCTTCGATTTCGACGGTTTCAAGGCCGTCAACGACAGGCATGGGCACGCCGTCGGCGACAAGGTGCTGCAGAACATGGCGCGCCGCATTGCGCAGGTCTGCCGGCAATCCGACGTGCTCGCCCGCCTCGGCGGGGATGAATTCCTGCTCGTCTTCGATGCGCAGGACATGGAACAGGCCGGGCTCATCGGCAAGCGTGTCGAAGCGCAGTTCGCCACACCGCTGGACCTCGGTCATGTGCAGATCCGCCTGGGCATCAGCATCGGCATCGCGCTCTTCCCGATGCATGGCGAAACCATGGAAGCCCTGCTGATGCACGCAGACGCGGCGATGTACGCGGCCAAGCTTGCGGGCGGCGGCATGCGCTTCGCGCAGAGCCCGGCCACGGGCACGCCGGTCTAGGCCGGTTTGCCTTCCTTGGTCACCAGCCAGATGCCACCACACACAAGCACCAGCGCAACCAGATACTTGAATTCAAGAATCTGCTCGCCGAGAAAAACGGCAGACAGCACCGCACCCGAGACCGGAATCAGGAAGTTGAACACGGCGACCAGACCGACACGGTTGTACTTGAGCAGTTGCGCCCAGAGCGCGAAAGCGACGGACGACAGCAGCACCATATAGGCCATCAGCAGCAGGGCCTTGAAGGAAAACGCCTGCAGCGTGCCGCCCATCAAGGCGCCAATCAGCAGCAGGACGGCGCCCCCCAATGCGAGCTGCCAGCCTGTCAGTACCACCGAATCGATGCGCTGCGAGAGCTTCTTGCCGTAGATCGAGGCCGCAGAGAGGATGAAGGCTGCGAACACCACGCTGCCCTCGCCCGCCAGGCTGAAATGGAAGTCCAGCAGTTCGGCGCTGAAGTTGCACACCAGCACCCCGCCGAATCCGATCAGGCAGCCCAGCGCCTTGCGGCCGTTCACGCGGTCATTGTGGTAGATGAAGTGCGCCAGCAGCACCGAGAAAAAGGTGCCGGTCGCATTCATGATCGAGCCCTTCACGCCAGTCGTGTAGGCCAGCCCGAGATAGAAGAACACATACTGCAGCGACGTCTGGAAGAGGCCGAGCACGCAGACCTCGCCCGCATCCCGTGCGCTGCGAAGCTTGAGGCTGCGCCCGGTCATCAGCGCGAAGAGCAGCAGGAGCAGACCCGCAAAAAGGAATCGCCAGCCCGCAAACAGCAGCTTGCCGGGAATGTCATCCGCGGCAATGGAGAGCAGCGCGTAACCGCTCTTGATGGAAGGATAGGCGCTGCCCCAAAGCAGGCAGCAGAGTGTCGCCAGCGCAAAAACCACCGGACGACGGGTAAAGAGACTGGGTGAGCTCATGAGTCAGTGAGGAATACCGGCTGAAAATGAAACCGGCAGGGCGGTCGGCCCTGCCGGCACACGTCATGCGGGCGCTCAAGCGCGCCGACGGATGATCAAACGATGATGCCGCCGCCCAAGCAGACACGGCTTTCATACACCACGACGGACTGCCCCGGCGTAATGGCCCACTGTGGCGCAGCAAAGGCAATGCCGGCCTGCTCTGCGTCAATCAGGTCGAAACTGCAGGGCTGATCCGGCGTGCGATAGCGCGGCTTGGCGGTGTAGACCCACTGCGTGCGCGGCGCGCGACCACCGATCCAGTTCAGGTCGGCCGCGATCAGGTGCTCCTTCTGCAGCGCCGGATGCTCATGCCCCTGCACCGCATAGAGCACATTGGTTTTCATGTCCTTGCCGGCCACGTACCAGGCCTCGTGTTCGCCGGCGTGATCGTTCCCCTTGATGCCACCGATGTTGAGCCCCTTGCGCTGGCCGATGGTGTGATACATCAGGCCCTGGTGCTCGCCCAGCAGGCGGTTGTCATCCAGCGAGCGGATCTCGCCCGGCTTGGTGGGCAGATAACGCATCAGGAACTCGCGGAAGGGCCGCTCGCCGATGAAGCAGATGCCGGTGGAATCCTTCTTGGTCGCCACATGCAGACCGGCGCGCTCGGCAATTTCGCGGACTTCGCGCTTGTAGATGTTGCCCAGCGGAAAGAGCGCCTTCGAGAGCTGCGCCTGGTTCAGGCGATACAGGAAGTAGCTCTGATCCTTGGTGCCGTCATCCGCTTTCAGCAATTGATACTCGACGCGGCCGTCATTCTCGAACTCGCGCACGCCGGCATAGTGGCCGGTCGCGATCTTGTCTGCGCCAAGATCCATGGCATGGTCGAGAAAGGCCTTGAACTTGATCTCGCTGTTGCAGAGGATGTCCGGGTTCGGCGTACGGCCGGCCTCGTATTCGCGAAGGAAGTCCGCAAAGACGCGATCCTTGTATTCCTTGCTGAAATTCACGACCTCCAGGTCGATGCCCAGCACATCGCAGACCGACACGACGTCGACCAGATCCTGCCGCGTCGAGCAGTATTCGTCGTCGTCATCGTCTTCCCAGTTCTTCATGAAGAGCCCGGTCACGTCATAACCCTGCTGCTTCAGAAGCAGGGCCGCCACGGCGGAGTCCACCCCGCCCGACATGCCGACCACGACCTTCATTCCCTGTCCATCCATATCGCTCAATCCTTTCGCGAAGTGCCGGGTTCTGCGTTATGAGTCAAATGGAGCGCTGGCTCAGCCAGCGGAAACTTCAACTCAGCACCCAGTACCCAGTACTCAGCACTTTCTTTCCTTCATTCGTAATGCCGGATCACATCCAGCGGATAACGCCGGCCGGCCAGATAATCTTCGACAACCTGCAGCACCAGCGGGCTGCGCAGGCGTTCCTGCTGCGCCAGCAACTCCTCACGCGTCAGCCAGACCGCGCGGATGATGCCTTCGTCCAGCGCCCGGCCGGCTTCTTCCGACAGGCTCCGGCAGGCAAAGGCAAAGCGCAGATAGGTGATGCTGCCGTCCGGCTGCGTCCAGTTGTAGATGCCGACAAGCGAATCAACCGCGACACGATGTGCGGTCTCCTCCAGCGCTTCGCGGACGCAGGCATCCGGAAGGGACTCTCCCTGTTCAAGATGACCAGCCGGCTGGTTCAGGCGGACGCCATCCACCGTGTGTTCTTCAACCAGCAGGAAACGCCCGTCGCGCTCGACAAGCGCCGCAACGGTTACGTGTGGAAACCAGCGTGACATGATGATCCGGAGCTGTAAATCAGCCGCCCATTGTAGCTGCTGAGAGCCCTCACTGCCCGTGAGGGGTGGTCATGCGCTAAAATCGACGACCTCATACAACAGCATCTTTCGGAGCATCTGACATGTCGATGGCTGACCGCGACGGTTTCATCTGGATGGACGGCAAACTTGTGCCCTGGCGCGACGCCACGACTCACGTCCTGACCCACTCCCTGCACTACGGCCTGTCGGTGTTCGAAGGCGTGCGCGCCTACAAGACCGAACGCGGCACCGCGATCTTCCGCCTCAAGGAACACACCGACCGCCTGTTCAACTCGGCCCACATCTACATGATGAAGATTCCTTACGACAAGGAAACCATCAACGAGGCCCAGAAGGAAGTCGTTCGTGCCAACAAGCTCGAGAGCTGCTATCTGCGTCCGATCGCGTTCTACGGCTCCGAAAAGATGGGTATTTCCACCCGCGGCGCCACGGTTCATGTGGCCATTGCCGCCTGGCCCTGGGGCGCTTATCTGGGCGCCGAAGGCCTGGAGAACGGCATCCGCGTCAAGACCTCTTCGTATGCCCGTCACCATGTGAATGTGACCATGGCTCGCGCCAAGGCCGCCTCGACCTACGCCAACTCGATCATCGCCAATCTTGAAGCCACCCAGGACGGCTACGACGAAGCGCTGCTGCTCGACACCGAAGGCTTCGTGGCCGAAGGCGCCGGCGAAAACCTCTTCGTGATCAAGGACGGCGTGATCTACGAACCGGAAATCGCCTCCGCGCTGATGGGCATCACCCGCAACACCATCCATACGCTGGCCCGGGAACTCGGCTACAGCGTGCAGACCCGCCGCATGACCCGCGACGACATCTACATTGCCGATGAAGCCTTCTTCACCGGCACCGCCGCTGAAGTCACTCCGGTGCGCGAGCTGGACAACCGCACCATCGGCGCAGGCAAGCGTGGCCCGATCACGGCCGCCATCCAGGCGCGCTTCTTCGAGCTCGTCGGCGGCAAGCTGCCCGAGCACGACAACTGGCTGCACTACGTCTGATCCGCAGCATGTGAGCCTGCCGGTGTGCCGGCCCCGAAAGCCCGCCGTACGCCGGTACGGCAGCTTTCCCCGAGGCACCGAATGCACCGGCCGGCACTGCAGCTTCGTTGACGCCCCGATGCTGCTGAAGCCTGGATACGCCATCACCCCCAAGGAGATTTGCCATGGCCGAGAACACTGACAAGAACCAGCCAATCGCCGTTGAGGCGAAGGATCTGCCGCTGCACTGTCCGCAACCGGACGCGCCGCTGTGGGCACGCCATCCGCGCGTGTTCCTCGACGTGGCACATACCGGCGAAGCCAAGTGCCCCTACTGTGGCGCGCACTATGTGCTGCACGGCGAGGCGCCGAAAGCTCACTGAGCGACACCTCACAACGGGCCGCTGAGGCCCGTTTCCATTTGAGCCCCGATGCGCATCCTGATCATCGCCCCATCCTGGATCGGCGACACCGTCGCTGCCCAGACACTCTTTCTGCGTCTGGCCCAACGCCATCCCGACGCCAGAATCGACGCCCTTGCACCGCCCTGGGTCGCTGCCGTGCTGCATGCGATGCCCCAGATCAACGGCGAAGTGCTGGACAACCCCTTCGCTCACGGCCAACTGCGCCTGAAAGACCGCTGGAAGCTGGCGCGCGCGCTCAGGCAGCGGGGCTACGACGCAGCCTATGTGCTGCCCAACTCGCTCAAGTCCGCCCTGATTCCATTCCTGGCAGGCATTCCGCAGCGCATCGGCTTCACCGGGGAGTCCCGCTACGGGCTGATCAATGTCCGCCATGCACTGAATACAAGCGACACGCCGCTGCAGGTTGAACGCTATGCCGTACTGGCGGAAAAACCCGGCACGCCACTGCCGCGCCCCTACCCCCTGCCCGCGCTGAGCGTTGATCGGGATGCGTGCGATCGCACGCTCGCCGCACTCGGTCTCTCCGCGGCCCCCGCCCCGGTGGTGTTCTGTCCCGGTGCCGAATTCGGCCCGGCCAAGCGCTGGCCGGAGAAGCATTTCGCCGCGCTGGCCGGCGAACTCGCGACGCAAGGCATTCCGGTCTGGCTCCTGGGCTCGAAGAAAGACGCCACGGTCGGCGAAGCAATCGTCCGCCTGTCCGGGGGCGTAGCGCGCAACCTCTGTGGCGTCACCAATCTCGCCCAGGCCATCCAGCTGATTGCCATCGCCCGGCATGTCGTGACCAACGACTCCGGCCTGATGCACGTGGCCGCGGCACTCGGCACCCCGCTGACGGCACTTTTCGGTTCATCCAGCCCCGGCTATACGCCGCCGATGTCCGACCGGGCGAAGGTCCTGTCGCTGAACCTGTCCTGCAGCCCCTGCTTCAAGCGGGAATGTCCGCTGGGCCATCTGAACTGCCTCAACCACATCAGTCCGGAGCAGGTCCGGGCCACGCTCGAATGAGTCCGGCCAGCCTGCAGGATTATCTCTACCGCCACATCCCGCTGTCTGCCGCGATGCAGGTCGCCGTGCGCGAAGCCACGCCGACCCTGGTCGAGCTTCATGCGCCGCTCGCTCCGAATGTGAATCACCGTGGCACGGCGTTTGGCGGCAGCATCGCAACGCTGGCCACACTGGCAGGCTGGAGCTTGCTGCGCATCCGGCTCGACGGCATGGCGCCCTTGCCGCATCTGGTCATCCGGCACAGCGAGATGGCGTTTCTTGCGCCCGTGCCGGACGCCTTTTCGGCCCGCACACGTTATCCCGCTGACGCAGACTGGGCGGCATTCCTCGATACGCTCGCGAAGCGGGGCAAGGCGCGCCTGGAACTGATCATCGAGGTGCTGGCCGGCGAAACCCTTGCCGCCCGGATGAAAGGGGAGTTCGTGGCCCTGGCTGTGTCACCGGAAGCCGACGGAGTAAGCTAGCGTCATGAGCACACCCATCATTGCCTCGCCGGACGACGCCGAGCAGGCCTTCTACGATGCCTTCAACCGCAGTGACCTCGAAGCGATGATGAAGGTCTGGTCGGAAGACGAAGAAGCCGTCTGCGTGCATCCCGGCGGCTCCCGTTTCTCGGGCCTTGTCGCCATCCGGGAGTCGTGGAAGCAGCTCTTCGAGACTGGCATGAAATTCAATGTGCGGATCAGCAACGTCGTGCGCAACCACTCTGCGCTGATTGCCGTTCACAGCCTGCTGCAGCATGTGAGCGTCGAGGGCGACGACACCATCGCGCCACCGCTGATCACCACCAACGTCTACGCCCGCGGGCCGCAGGGCTGGCAGCTGCTGCTGCATCACACCTCCCCTTCGCCCGACACCAGCGGCCTGATGATGCAGGAGTCACCCAGGGTGGTGCATTGAAAGCCGCGGACACTCCATCCGCCGCGCGCCCGGAAACGGACAGCACGACCGACTATGCCGCCCCGGCCTGGCTGCGCGGCGCCCACGCCCAGACGATCTGGCCCCTCGCGATCAAGGGTGAAATGCCGGCTTTCCGCCGCAAACGCTGGAAAACGCCGGACGAGGACTTCATCGATGTCGACTTCCTGCCGGCCCGCGAAGCTCAGCCCCTGGTGGTGCTGTTTCATGGGCTCGAAGGTTCGAGTCGCAGCCATTACGCACGCTCGCTGATGCGGGAAGTCGCCCGACGTGGCTGGAACGGGGCGGTGGTTCACTTCCGCGGCTGCTCGGGCGAGCCCAATCACCGGCCTCGCGCCTATCATTCGGGTGATGCGAACGAGATCGACTGGATCCTGCGCAAGTTTGCCAGGCGCTTTCCTGATGTGCCCCGATACGCAGCAGGCGTTTCGCTGGGCGGCAACGCCCTGCTCTGCTGGCTGGGCACCCGGCGCCAGGAGGCTGCGCGACTGATCAGCAAGGCTGCGGCGGTGTCCGCGCCGGTGGATCTTGGCGCGAGCGGCCAGCATCTCGGTCAGGGCTTCAACAAGCTCTACACCCGCTATTTCCTGCAGACCATGCGGCCGCGTGCGCGGCTCAAGGCGCGGCAGTATCCGGGCCGATTCGACGTCGCGAAAGCGATACGGGCAAAAAGCCTGGCGGAGTTCGACGACGCGTTTACCGCGCCGCTGCATGGTTTCAGGGACTATGCGGATTACTGGAGCAAGGCGTCGGCCAAACAGCATCTGAAATACATCGCGGTGCCCACGCTGATGCTGCACGCGCTCAACGATCCGTTCATGCCGGTCGAAGCGCTGCCGATGCAGAGCGAAGTCTCCTCACTGGTGCGGCTGGACTTTCCGCGCGAAGGCGGCCATGTGGGTTTCGTGACCGGAGCCTTCCCCGGCCGCCTGGACTGGATGCCCAGACGGTTGCTGCACTACTTCGAATACGCCAGATAGATCCGCGATCCGTCGTCAGGCGAAGGTGTTGATGACGCTGCCAGGCCGGCCGGGCTCGGCAACACGCTGAGCCTCTTCGGCGCGCGCCTTGCGCTGAATCTCGATCTGGGCCTCCTCGCGAGCCTGCTGCGCCTGTTGGGCCTGCTGCTCCTCCTGCGTGCGCCGGCTGCCCGTCCTGTCTGCCTGCTGGCTCTGGGCTGGGGCGGCTGAACTCGCTGCGGTAACGGAAGTGACATCCATGAAAGTCTCCGACAGATCAGGCATTGATACACGCTGACAGTCTAGGCAGCCTTCGCGCCTGACGCACGGGTCAGACAGGCCTTCAGGGCGCGAAAAAAAGCAGCGCGATCGCGATGGCCGCAACCACCCCGACCAGATCCGCAATCAGGCAACACGGTACCGTGTAGCGCGTCTTGCGGACGCCGACCGCGCCGAAATAAACCGCGACGATGTAGAAAGTCGTGTCGGCCGCCCCCTGGAACATGCAGGCCAGCCGGCCGGCAAAGCTGTCTGCACCATAGGTTTTCATGGCGTCGATCATCATGCCGCGCGCCCCGCTGCCTGACAGGGGTTTCATCAATGCGGTGGGCAGGGCCGGACCGACATCCGCGGGCACGCCAAAGCATCCGAGCAATGCGGTCAGCCCGCTCATGAGCAGATCCATGGCCCCGCTGGCACGAAAAACGGCAATGCCCACCAGAATCGCCACCAGATAGGGAATCACCATCACGGCGGTATTGAAGCCCTCCCTGGCGCCTTCGATGAAGGCATCGAAGGCCGATATCCGTCGCCAGCTCGCCAGAGCAAGGAAGGCTACGATGACGCCAAAGAGCACCAGCCCGCTGACAAACGCCGACTGTGCCGCCATCTGCTCGGCAGTAAGCCGGGCAAAATAGAGCAGCGTTGCACCCACCGCCGAACAGAGCCCCAGCAACCAGGCCAGCACCACCGGCTGGTGTAACCGGATCTTCTGCATCCAGGCGACGGCGAGCAGCCCCGCCAGGGTCGAGAAGAAAGTCGCCAGCAGGATGGGCAGAAAGACATCCGCCGGATTCGCCGCGCCGAGCTGGGCACGGTAGGTCATGATGCTGACCGGAATCAGGGTCAGCCCGCTCGCATTGAGCACCAGAAATAGGATCTGCGCATTGCTCGCCCGGTCGGGATCGGGATTGAGCTCCTGCAGCGCGCGCATGGCCTTGAGGCCCATCGGGGTCGCAGCATTGTCGAGCCCCAGCAGGTTGGCTCCGATATTCAGCAGCATCGCGCCCTGTGCCGGATGCCCGGCCGGAACCTCCGGGAACAGGCGACAGAACAGCGGATTCACCAGCCGGGCCAGCCAGGCCACCGCCCCTGCCTGCTCGCCCACGCGCAGCACGCCCAGCCAGAAGGTCAGCACACCGGTCAGCCCGAGCGAGATGTCGAAGGCCGTTTTCGACATCGTGAAGGACTCCTGGAGCACCCGGGAAAAAATGGCGCTGTCTCCATTCACCAGCCATTGATACAGGCAGGCAAGGAAAGCCAGGAAGAAAAAACCCAGCCAGACGATGTTGAGGATCATGCCTGCAGGGTCAGCTCAGACGAGTGGCGAGCTTGCAGCACGCCCGTCAACCATGACAAAGCGTTGTCGCAATCGAACGCCTCCCGCTCCACCCGCAAGACCTGAAGCCTTGGACTCATCATGGTGGCTGACCCGGTGATCCTTCAGTCGCGGAAGTTGCCCGCCTTGATGGGGAAGTCGGTGATCGACTTGCGGATCATCGCGATGCATTCCTGCAGGTCATCACGCTTGGCGCCGGTCACACGAACGGCGTCTCCCTGGATCGCGGCCTGCACCTTGAGCTTGGCATCCTTGATCTGCTTGACGATCTTCTTCGCCAGTTCGCTCTCGATGCCGCTCTTGATCTTGAAGAGCTGCTTGACCTTGTTGCCCGAGATGGACTCGATCTTCTCGGCATCGAGCCGTTTCGAGCTCTCTGCTTCCTTCTTCTCCATCGCGGGGAAAAGGATGTCCTTGATCTGATCGAGCTGGAAGTCCGAATCACCGAACAGGGTGATCTGCTTGTCCTTCTCGTTGAAATCGATCTTCGCGCTGGTGCCCTTGAAGTCGTAGCGGTTGTCGATCTGACGCGATGCGACATCGATCGCGTTCTTGATCGCGACCATGTCGGCTTCTGAAGTGAAATCAAATGAAGGCATGTTGATCTCCGATCAGCAGTGCTGAGTGCAGGGTACTGCGTACTGAGCCAACTTTACTCAGCACTCAGAACCCCGCTCCCAGGACTGCTGTTAAGCAAAATGGCAGATGTAGTGGTACGGCTCGCTGACTTCGATCTCGAAGCTGGAGTTGGCCGGCACAGAGAAGCTCTGGCCTTCGCCATAGCTCTTCCACTCGGTCTCGCCCTTGAGCAGCACGCGGCAGGCGCCGGCTACGGTTTCCATGATTTCGGCAGCGCCGGTATTGAAAGTCAGCCTGGCCGGCTGGATCACGCCGACCGACTTCTTCGTGCCATCAGCCAGCACGATGCTGTGGCTGACGCACTTGCCATCGAAATAGACATTCGCTTTGGTGACGACAGAAACGCCGTCAAACTGGTTCTGGCTCATAGCGCAGGATTCCGGAAAGGGAAAAGGAGGCAGGATTATAGCGGGAGCACCCGCCGGCAAGGCGCCCGCACCGGCGCCCTTTCACCTCAGGATTGACCGCCCGCGAGCATCTTGATGATCAGCTCCTTGGAAATGAACCCGAACATGCCCAGCCCTAGCCCGAGAAACATCCACATCATGCCGTAGCCTCCCGCCTTGGATTCACGGGCCAGATTCCAGATGATGAAGACCATGTAGGCGATCAGCCCGCTGAGCAGGAATTTGAGACACAGCTCGCCGAACTCGGGTTCGGTGAGTCCGAAAATGACAGCCTGATTCATGAAACGGCTTCCTCTTGAAAGTGCATGCCGATGAGGACGCCATCAGCCACGACACGGCCCCGATGCTACGCGCCCGGCAGACAAAGAAAAACCCTTGCTGGGAGGAGGATTCCAGCCTGCGCGTGCCGCAGGAGCGCGCGCCTGCTAGAGTCGGCCCATGTGGAAAAAACTGCGTATCGCGATCCTGCTGCTGATTCTCGCCACGGTCGCCCTGAATACCGTGCGCGGCCAGCAGCAAGTCCGCGACTGGTCTCACACCATCCAGATCGCCATTTTCCCCCTCAACGGGGACGACAGCCCTGCCACCGCTCAGCGCATCGCCGGACTTCGGCAGGAAGACTTCAAGGATATCGAGGATTTCCTCGCCGAACAGGCGCATGCGCATGGCATCGACAATCCACGGCCGGCACTGGTGTCGCTTCAGCCCGCCCTCGACACGCTGCCGCCGGCTCCACCTCGCCAGCATGGCATGCTTGACGCCATCATCTGGAGTCTCAAGCTCCGCTACTGGGCCTGGCGGCAACCGGCCGGCTCGCCCAGCGCGCACATCCGTGCTTTCGTGATCTTCCATGACTCCGAACGCACCGGCGGGCGGGTGCCGGATTCTCACGGTCTGTCCAAGGGGCGGATCGCCATCAGCAATGTGCATGTCGCCCGCAACATGCAATACACGAACCGCGTCGTGATCGCGCATGAAATCCTGCACACCATGGGAGCCACCGACAAGTACGGGCCGGATCTGCTGCCGCGCTTTCCAGAAGGCTATGCGGAGCCCGAAGCCCATCCGCCCACTCCGCAACGTTTCTGCGAAATCATGGCGGGGCGCACCCCGGTGTCCGGACATGAAGCACGCATGCCGGAATCGCTTTCGGAATGCGTGATCGGCCGTGAAACAGCGCGCGAAATCGGCATGCAGCCCTGAGCGGAAATGAAAAACCCGCCATCGGCGGGTTTCTGATGGATCTGGAAGCTCAGTCCTTGCGGCCCACGACCAGAAACTCCAGCAGGGCTTTCTGCGCATGCAGGCGGTTCTCGGCCTCCTCCCACACCACGCTCTGCGGGCCATCAATGACTTCAGCCGTGACCTCCTCGCCGCGGTGGGCAGGCAGGCAATGCATGAACAGGGCGTCCGCGGAGGCCACGCGCATCATGTCCGCATCGACCTGGTAGTCAGCGAAGTCGCGCAGACGGGCTTCATTTTCAGCTTCGAAACCCATCGACGTCCACACATCCGTCGTAATGATGTGGGCGCCGCGCGCCGCATCCATCGGATCGGCAAACTGCTCGAAATGCGCAGTGCCCGCAATGTTGGCCTTGGCAATATCGACCTCGTAGCCCTTGGGTGAGCTGACATGCACCTTGAAATCCAGCAGCTCGGCCGCCTGCAGCCAGGTATTGCACATGTTGTTGGTGTCCCCGATCCAGGCCACCGTCTTGCCCTGGATGGAGCCGTTGCGCTCGATCCAGGTATAGATATCTGCGAGGATCTGGCAGGGATGGAACTCGTTGGTCAGACCGTTGATGACGGGCACGCGCGAATTCGCCGCAAACCGCTCGACGATGGTCTGCTCGAAGGTGCGGATCATGACCACATCAGACATGCGGGAGATGACTTGCGCTGCATCTTCAACCGGCTCACCACGCCCCAGTTGCGAGTCACGCGTGTTGAGGTAGATGGCCGAGCCGCCCAGCTGGAACATGCCGGCTTCAAACGAAAGGCGGGTACGCGTGCTGGCCTTCTCGAAGATCATCACCAGCGTACGATCGAACAGCGGATGGTAGGTCTCGTAAGCCTTGAACTTGTCCTTGATCCATTTGGCACGGGCAAAGACGTAATCGATCTCCTCACGCGAGAGATCCTTGAACTGCAGGAAATGTCTGGGCGCTTTCATCATCATGCTCTTTTTCGGGCTGGCCCCCTCGGGCCGCCAAATAGGGAGGGAGTGTGCCAAGCGTCAGCAACACGGTTTGAAAAACGAAAAAGGGGCGCGACTCGCGTCACACCCCTTCTGACTCCGCCACATCAGTGGCGAAGAAGCACAATCAGGCAGCTGCGCCCATCGCCTTGATGGCGGCAGACAGACGGCTCTTGTGACGAGCTGCTGCGTTTTTGTGCACGATGTCCTTGTCAGCGAGGCTGTCGATGACGCTGACAGATTGCTGGAACACTTGTTGGGCGGATGCCTTGTCGCCAGCTTCCACTGCCTTGCGCACGGCCTTGATAGCGGTACGCAGACGGGAACGTTGGCTGGCGTTGTGAGCGCGGGCCACGAGTGCCTGGCGGGCGCGCTTGCGGGCTTGTGCGGAATTGGCCATTTGTTCTGTCTTCGGTAAGAGATACGCGGAAACGAAGATGATAGCTTGGCAAGAAGCTTCTTGCAAGCCCTTTGCAGAGCCGGGTGTTATGATCCCCGCCTGCTTCCCGCACACCCCGAATCGTCTGAAGAATGAACCTGCTCAAGGCACTCGCCACGGTCAGTGGCCTGACTCTGGTCTCCCGCATCCTCGGGCTTGTCCGGGAAATGCTGATTGCCAACCTGTTCGGCGCCGGCCTGGTCACCGACGCGTTCAATGTGGCCTTCCGCCTGCCCAACCTGCTGCGCCGCCTGTTCGCCGAAGGGGCTTTCTCTCAGGCATTCGTGCCCATCATTGCCGAGTACAAGAGCCAGCGCAGCCCGGACGAAACCCTGGCACTGGTGAGCCATGTGTGCACGATGCTGGGGCTCGTCGTGTTCGGCGTCTCGATGCTGGGCGTCGTTTTCGCGCCCTGGGTCATCCACGCCACCGCCAGCGGATTTGCCAGCCAGCCGGACAAGTTCGCGCTGACGGTGGAACTGACCCGGATCACCTTTCCCTACATTTTCTTCCAGGCCATGGTGGCCGTCTCGGCCGGCATCCTGAATACCTGGAACCGCTTCTCGATCCCGGCCTTCACGCCCACCCTGCTCAACATCAGCTCGATCGGCATGATGCTGCTGGCCGCGCCCTATTTCGAGCGGCCGGTGGACGCTCTGGCATGGGGAGCATTCATCGGCGGTGTTTTGCAGATGGTCATCCAGATCCCGGCGCTGGCGCGCATCGGCATGCTGCCCCGCTTCTCGATCAGCCTTGCAGATCCTGGCGTGCGCAGAATCCTGAAAATCATGCTGCCCGCGACCCTGGGCGTATCGGTCGCCCAGGTCAGCCTGCTGATCAACCAGAGCTTCGGCTCCTGGCTGCCGGACGGCAGCATCTCCTGGCTCAATTATGCTGACCGGCTGATGGAGTTCCCGATGGGCATGCTGGGTGCAGCGCTCGGCACGATCCTGCTGCCCAGCCTTTCGAAGATGAAAGCCAGCGGCGATGCGGACGGTTTCTCCGCGACCCTCGACTGGGGCTTGCGGGTCGCCTGCCTGCTGACTGCCCCTTCCGCACTGGGCATGATGATCCTGGCCATACCGCTAGCCTCCACCCTGTTCCAGCACGGCGCCTTTGTCGCGGCCGATACGCTGCAGACCCGGCAGGCGCTGCTGGCCTACAGCGTGGGCCTGATGGGGCTGATCTGCGTGAAGATTCTGGCGCCCGCATTCTATTCCAGGCAGGACATCCGCACGCCACTGAAGTACGCCCTGATTTCACTGGCGACGACCCAGGTCCTCAATGCCATTTTCATCTTCGGGCTGGACATGAAGCACGCCGGACTGGCCCTCTCGATCAGCGCTGCGGCCAGCCTCAATGCGACCCTGCTCTACCGCGGGCTGCGCAAGCGCCAGGCATTCATCCCCCAGACAGGCTGGTTCGGGTTTCTCGGCAAGCTGGGCGTGGCCCTGATCGTCATGGGGCTCGTCCTGCACTTCACGATGGGCGCTCAGCAGGCATGGCTCGACAACGGCACAGCCTGGCGCGTCATTCGCCTCAGCATCGTGATGAGTGCGGGCGGCGTGGCCTACTTTGCAACGCTCTTTGCGCTGGGCTTCCGGCCGCGTGACTTCAAGCGGCTCGCCCACTGAACGCCCGGGCCGGACAAAACAAAACCGCCGGAGCGCGTGGCGCTGCGGCGGTCTGAGACGGCCAGGACGCGCGCTCAGCCTTCGAGCGCGGCAAACGCCTGGTCACGCACCGCATCCACGGCGCCAAGGCCGGAAATGCGGGAATAACGGGGAGCGGCCTTATCGCCGGTTTCCGCCCACTTGCCGTAGTAGGCCACCAGCGGCTCGGTCTGGGCGTGGTAAACGTCCAGGCGCTTTTTCACGACATCTTCCTTGTCGTCGTCACGCTGAACCAGATCTTCGCCGGTCTCGTCATCCTTGCCTGCCACCTTCGGCGGATTGAAGCGGATGTGATAGGTGCGCCCTGAAGCCGGATGTACCCGGCGACCGCTCATGCGCTCGATGATTTCGGCATCCGGCACGTCAATCTCGAGAACCGCATCCAGCGCTACACCGGAGTCTTTCAGTGCATCAGCCTGAGGAATCGTGCGCGGAAAACCGTCGAACATGTAGCCCTTGGCGCAATCCGGCTGGGTCAGGCGCTCCTTGACCAGACCGATGATGATGTCATCCGACACAAGCTGCCCCGCATCCATCACCGCCTTGGCCTGCACACCCAGCGGCGTACCGGCCTTGACTGCTGCACGCAGCATGTCTCCGGTCGAAATCTGGGGAATGCCGTACTTCTCGGCGATGAACTTGGCCTGGGTCCCCTTGCCGGCTCCCGGCGGTCCCAAAAGAATCAGACGCATCTGTGCGATCTCCTGTCTTTATTGATTGTGTGCTGCAAACAAGGCTCTCACCCGGGCGAGATCCTCTGGAGTGTCGATCCCGGCCGGTGGCGCTTCATTCAGGATCTCGACGCGAATCTGGTACCCATGCCAGAGCGCACGCAGCTGCTCGAGCATCTCGATCTGTTCGGTCGGCGCCGGAGCAAGACTGGCGAAGGCTTTCAGGAAACCTACGCGATAGGCATACAGGCCGACATGGCGCAGCGCCGGAACACCATCCGGCATGGCCATGCCCGGCTTGAGCAGCCCGGCCAGCGCGGCGTCGCGGGGAAACGGAATGGGGGCGCGCGAAAAATAGTGCGCGTGTCCGATCTTCTCGCAGACAACCTTGACCACGCCAGGATTGTAGAAATCATCCACTGTCGTGATCGGATGCGCCATGGTCGAAATCTCGGCATTCACATCCCCTGCCAGGGACTTTGCCACCAGGCGGATGGTGTCCGGATCAATCAGCGGCTCATCGCCCTGCACATTCACCACGATCTCGCCAGGCGCCCATCCCAGAGCGGTCACGACCTCGGCCAGGCGATCCGTGCCGGTAGGATGGTCAGTCCGCGTCATCATGACCTTGCCGCCTGCGGCTTCGACGACGGCACGCACTTCCTCATGATCGGTCGCAACCCATACCTCCTCGGCACCGGACTGGAGCGCGCGCTCCATCACGCGCACGACCATCGGCTTGCCGCCGATATCGGCCAGCGGCTTGGCGGGCAGGCGCGTCGAGGCATAACGCGCCGGAATGATGGCCTTGAAACGGATGTTCATCAGGCTGCACCTGCTTCGTCGGCGGCAATCTGGCGTGCTTCATCTGCCAGCATGACGGGGATGCCATCCTTGATCGCATACGCGAGACGACAGGGCCTGCAGACCAGCTCCCCTTCCTTGTGGTGCATTTCCAGACCACCCTTGCAGACAGGGCAGACAAGGATTTCAAGCAGCTTCGGATCCATGCAATCGCTCCAGAATGGGTGCCAGCGCAGCGTCATCGATCTGCGCATCCACCGGCAGCACCCAGCAGTCTGCCGGGGCCAAGGCGGCGCATTTTACTGCATCCTTCTCGGTAATCAGCAGAACATCGCCCTCCGGCACGGAGAGATCTTCACGGAGAAAGTTTTCGTGGTCGCCAAACGCCCGGCAACTCGCGAGCCGGAGCCCCATCGACCGCAGGCTCGCGAAAAAACGCTCGGGATCGGCAATACCCGCCAGCGCATGAACCCTGCCGGCGGGGAAGTGCGAAGCCTCGCAATGCTGTTGTGGATCGTCAAGCCGGTAAAACCCGCCCGGCGCGAGCGTCATCGAAACAGCCGGACGCGGCAAGCGCGCCTCCAAGGCGGGGCTCAGCTCACCATTCGCCACGATCAGATCAACCCCGGCAAGACGTTCCAGCGGCTCGCGCAGCGGCCCGGAGGGCATGAGCCAAGCATTGCCAAGGATGCGTTCATTGAGGACAACAACTTCAGCCCGACGCCCCAGGCGGTAATGCTGAAGACCATCGTCCGTGACAATGACATCCACTTCGGGAGAGCCGTGAAGCAAGGCCTGCGCGGCAGCCACCCTGTCGCGCCCGACCCACAAGGGAAAGCCCGTGCGACGGGCCAGCAGCACCGGCTCGTCTCCAACCAGCCCCGGATCCGAATCCGCGCTCACCCTCTGCGGTCCGGACGCCGATCCGCCATAACCGCGTGACACGATGCCCGGGTGAAAACCCCGCGCATGCAAGGCCTGGGTCAGCCAGATGACAACGGGCGTCTTGCCGCTTCCTCCGGCCGCAAGATTGCCGACCACGATGACCGGCACCGGCAGCGTCACGCTGCGCAGCAGACCGGCGCGATAGAGCCTGCGCCGGATCGATGAGACGAGAAAGAAGAGCAGGGACAGAGGCAAGGCAAGCAGGGCCAATCCCGCTCGCCTCTCCCACCATGACGGGCGCTTCAGGGCCATGCCCTGCTTACTTCCTGGTCTGCGCAGCGAAGGAAACGTTGGGCAGGCCGGCTTTCTGTGCCGCCTGCATCACGTCATAGATGCTCTGGAAATTGGCCTTGGCATCCCCGTTGATGACCACCAGCGGCTGCTTGTCGCCGCTCTCGGGCGCCACCCGGCGCAAGGCCGCAACAATGCTGTCGAGGTCGCGCGCTCCGACCGGCGTCTTGTTGATCAGCACCTCGCCCTGCGCATTGATGACCACGCTGATTTCGTCCGGCTGCTCTTGCGAGGGCGGCGCGTCAGAGCTGGGCAGACTGATTTCCAGCCCGGAGAATTTGGAATAGGTCGTGGTGAGCATCAGGAAAATGATGATCACAAGCAGCACGTCGATCAACGGAATGAGGTTGATCTCGAGCTCTTCCTTGCTCCGGCCTCGGCGGAAGTTCATTCCCGCCTCCTTACTTGGCGCTGCGGCGTTCGCCGTGGAGCACTTCGACCAGCTTCACGGCCTGCTGCTCCATCTCGACCACGATGCTGTCGACGAGGGCGCGGAAATGACGATGGGCGATCAGGGCGGGAATGGCGATCATCAGACCGAAACCGGTGTTGTAGAGCGCAATCGAGATGCCATGCGCCAGTTGCTGGGGATCTGCTCCGACCCCGTTGCCGCCCTGCGCACCGAAAAGCTCGATCATCCCGACAACGGTACCGAACAGCCCCATCAGCGGGGCCACCGAAGCGATCGTGCCAAGTGTGGTCAGGAAGCGCCCCAGATCATGCGCCACGGCTGCACCGGCTTCCTCGATCGACTCCTTCATGATTTCGCGGCTGGCGCGCATGTTGCGCAGACCGGCAGCCAGTACCCGCCCGAGCGGCGAATGGGCATGGACGCGAGCGATGAGTTCGTCGCTCGGACCGGACTGCCGG
This sequence comes from Uliginosibacterium paludis, assembly GCF_039631355.1. Taxonomy (NCBI): domain Bacteria; kingdom Pseudomonadati; phylum Pseudomonadota; class Betaproteobacteria; order Rhodocyclales; family Zoogloeaceae; genus Uliginosibacterium; species Uliginosibacterium paludis. Next base: position 289,145 of record NZ_JBDIVF010000004.1, read on the forward strand.
AGCTCACCCAGGACTTTCTCCAGCAGACCTGCCGGCACGATGGCCGAACGGCGCAGGGAAAAGAGACGCTCGAAGATCAAGGCCAGCGCAATGACTGAAGCAAACAGCAGCGGAATGATCGGCCAATCGGCAGCACGAATGATCTCCAGCACGAAGCAACCTCCCAGGATTCGACAAGCCTGCAACTCTATCTTTCCACCCCGCTCCCGGCAAGCGCACCCGTCCTGCCCGCGCCGGCCTTCCGGCGGCCTCGGGCGCTCCCACGTAATCCACAGATTCTGTGGATAAGTTTGTGAGCTTTTCGCGGGACACAGCCACAAACCGGCTCTGTGCAAAGGTTTTTTACACTTCGATCAAAAATTAAGCTGAGATTTCACTTTCTTTAAAATCAATAACTTGCAAAAGATCAGAGTTGTCAAGCACGCAATCACGGCGGACGGGCCCGGCCCCGCGCGGCAAGCCGGGCCCGGGTGTGGATTGCGCTAGAATCCGCTCATGAACAATGCCCGAAACAACCAGGAACAAGCAGGCGCGCGGGTTTCAAGCGTGTCGGAATTTGTCCTGCAGATCCGTACGCTGGTCGAGCGGAATGTTCCGCTCGGCTGGATCGGTGGTGAGATTTCCAATCTTGTTCAGGCCGGGTCGGGTCACCTCTATTTCACCCTGCGCGACGATCGTGCCCAGATCCGCTGCGCCATGTGGCGCAACCGGGCCCAGCTGCTCGGATTCCGTCTCGCGGAAGGCATGCGGGTCGAAGTCCGCGCCCAGGCCACGATCTACGAGGCGCGGGGTGACCTGCAGCTGTCGGTCGAAAGCATCCGGCGCGCAGGCCTGGGCAATCTGTTCGAAGCCTATCTGCGCCTCAAGGCGCGCCTCGAGGCGGAAGGCCTGTTCGAGGCTGCACGGAAGGGCGACCTGCCACGCCTGCCACGCGGCATCGCACTCGTCACCTCGGCCAGCGGAGCCGTGCTGCACGATGTCGTGACCGTGCTGCAACGCCGGGCGCCGGCCCTGCCGGTCACGATCTATCCATGTCTCGTCCAGGGCGAAGCGGCTCCTGCGCAGATCGCCGGGGCGATTGCTGCAGCCTGCTCGCGTGCGGGGCGGGACGGCAATGATGTGCTGCTCGTCTGCCGCGGTGGCGGCAGTCTTGAAGATCTCTGGGCCTTCAATGACGAGGTGGTTGTACGGGCCATCGCGGCGTCCAGCCTGCCGGTGATCAGCGGCATCGGACACGAAACCGACACTACGCTCGCCGATTTCGTGGCGGATCTGCGTGCTCCCACCCCGAGTGCTGCCGCGGAAATCGCGTCGTCAGGCTGGTTCGAGCTGCGCCAGAGCATGCCTGCCTTCGGGCGAAGCCTGCGCAAACTGATGGAGTTCCGTCTGCAACGCGCCTTCCAGCGCCTGGACGAACTTCAGCTGCGCCTCAAACACCCGCGCACGCGTCTGCTGAGAGGTCAGGAACGGATCTCGGGCGCTGAGCGCGAGCTTCGCCAGCTGATGCGCGCGAAGCTGCGCGAACGCACCCTGAAGCTCGCGGGCCTCGAAGTCCGCCTGCGCAACGCAGCGCCCAGGCCCAACGTGCAGCGGAAACGGCTGGACGCCGCGGCTACCGCCCTTCGGCGAGTGCTCGACGACCGGCTCGCCAACGCTTCACAGCACCTCGCGCACCTTGCGGCCCGTCTGGAGGGGCTCAATCCCGACGCCGTCCTGGCCCGGGGGTACGCCATCGTCCGCGACGAATCCGGCCGCATCCTGCGGGACGCCGGCCAGAGCCAGTCGGGTCAGATCCTCGACGTCCAGCTCGCACGTGGGCGGATCAGGACACGGGTCGAGAGGCCATGAGGCCGGAATTCATCAATCCCATTTGCAAGTACAATCGCGCTTTCGCCCCTCACCCGACTAAAATGGTCGGGCATTCATAACCCTTGCTGGAGAGAGAAGAAATGGCCCATACCCTGCCGCCCCTGCCCTATGCCAAGAACGCACTGGCTCCGCACATCTCTGAAGAGACCTTCGACTATCACTATGCCAAGCATCATCAGGCTTACGTGACCAACCTGAACAACCTGATTCCCGGCACCGAGTTCGAAAACGCCAGCCTGGAAGACATCATCCGCAAGAGCTCCGGCGGCATCTACAACAATGCTGCCCAGGTGTGGAACCACACCTTCTTCTGGAGCTGCCTGAAGCCCAATGGCGGCGGCGCACCGACTGGCGCACTGGCAGATGCCATCAACGCCAAGTGGGGCAGTTTCGATGCATTCAAGGAAGCCTTCACCAAGAGCGCGGTTGGCAACTTCGGCTCCGGCTGGACCTTCCTGGTGAAGAAGGCCGACGGTTCGGTCGACATCGTGAACATGGGCCCGGCCGGCACTCCGCTGACCACCGGTGACAAGGCCCTGCTGACGATCGACGTGTGGGAACACGCCTACTACATCGACTACCGCAATGCCCGTCCGAAGTTCGTCGAAACCTTCCTGACGAGCCTGGCCAACTGGGACTTCGCCGCAGCGAACTTCGCCTGACCGACCCGGCAGCCCGGCCAATGAAAAAGCCCGCGTCATGCGGGCTTTTTCAATTCGGCAGGGATACGATCCTCAGGCTTCGATATGCCGCAATGACAGATCGATCGCCGCCACGTCCTTGGTCAGCGCGCCAATGGAGATCCGGTCGACACCGGTTTCCGCAATCGCCCTGACACGCTCCAGACTCACGCCTCCCGAGGCTTCGAGCTTCGCTCTCCCGGCGTTGATCCGCACGGCCTCACGCATGTCTTCGAGCGACATGTTGTCGAGCAGCACCATCTTTGCACCGCAAGCCAGCGCTTCCTCAAGCTCCGCGAGATTCTCGACCTCGATCTCGATGAAGACATTCGAGGGGGCGAGTGACTGTGCCCGCTGCATGGCCTGAGCAATGCCGCCTGCAGCGATGATGTGGTTCTCCTTGATCAAGACGCCGTCATACAGTCCGATGCGGTGATTGACGCCGCCAGCTACCGACACGGCATACTTCTGCGCCAGACGAAGACCCGGCAGCGTCTTCCGGGTATCCACGATGTCGGCACGCGTGCCGGCGACCGCGGCGACATAGCTGGCGGTGATGGTCGCCGTGCCGGAGAGCAGCTGAAGGAAGTTGAGCGCCGTCCGCTCCGCGGTGAGGAGCGCCTGAGCCTGGGCAAAAATCTCGCACAGCACCTGGCCGGGCGCAATCCGTTCACCATCCCGGACATGCCAGATGACTGACGCTTCCGGATCCAGCATGCGGAAAGCCGCATCAAACCACTGGGAGCCCGCCAGTACGGCATCCTGGCGCGTCACCACCCGTCCCCGGGCACTGGAGCCTGCTGCGATGAGCTGGGCGGTGTAGTCACCCGGGCCGATGTCTTCTGCCAGCGCCTGGGCCACGCTGCGATGGATCTCGACGCGCAGCTGTTCTGTCATTCCGTTCATGTCATTCCTCTGCGTCAATGCGCCCGGTACAGCAGGAAACAGGCTGGCCGGCGCAGGCGGCCGATTCTACACGGGCACGCCCCGGAGCCGGCTGCCCGCGCGGCCGGGATTGTCCTGTGCTGCAGGGCCGACAGTACGCCACCCCGCTGTCTGGGGCCCCGGAAACTTACCCGATTGTCGGCCGGCGCAAGGTCTGCTGCTACCGGGAGAATCCCTGCAGGGACCGCAGAGGCTCGCAGGCTCGCTCAGCTCGCTGCGAGCCAGGCGTTGAACCGGTAGCGGGCAGCACGAATGGTTTCAGACGGCGTGAGCCCTACCGGACCGATGCCCTCGGCAGCAAGATCCTCTGCGGCCACTCCATGCAGATGGCAAGCCGCGCACGCCGCCTCGAGAGGCGACCATCCCTGCGCGAGCAGGCCGATGATCAGGCCGCTGAGCACGTCGCCCATGCCCCCGGCCGCCATGCCGCCATGACCACTGGCATTGATGAACCAGGCGCCATCGTGCGCTGCGATGACGCTGCCACATCCCTTGAGCACCACGACCGAGCGAAACTTGCGTGCCAGCTCCCGGGCGCTGCGCACACGGTCCGACTGCAGTTCGCTCGTCGAAGCTTGCAGCAGCCGCGCCGCTTCGGCCGGATGCGGCGTCAGCACGGCGGGCTGCTCGCGCTGCCTCAGGAGGGCATGCAGCGCGGCGTCATCAGCCAGCATGTTCAGGGCGTCCGCGTCCAGCAGCAGCGGGCCGGAGAAAATCAGGCCACGCCGCAAGAGCAGCATCGCGGCTTCGGACTGCCCCATGCCGGGCCCGAGCGCCAGGGCGCTCGCGAGCAGGAAGAGGTCTCCGGCTCTGCGCAGCATCAGCTCGGGCTGCGTCGCGTCGACGCCGCCTGCCGCGGCGTCCAGCAAACCGAGAAAAACCTTGCCGGGGCCGAGATGCAGCGCGGCGCGCGCAGCCAGCAGGGCCGCGCCCTGCATGCCCTCTGCTCCGCCAATGAGGCCCGCCGCACCGAACTGCCCCTTATGCACGTTGCGCGCCCGCCGACGCAGGCAGCCGGCGAACAATCCCGGGGCAATGAGGCGGGCACCGCCGGCCGGCAGCTCGAGCCCGAGATCGAAGAGCCTGAGCTCACCGCAGTGATCCGGCCCTTCAAGGGTCAGCAGTCCCGGTTTGTGCGCGATGAATGTGGCCGTATGGCTCGCACGGACACAGGGGGAATGGAGGCGGCCGGTCCCGGCATCCAGCCCGGACGGAATGTCTAGCGCGAGTACCGGACAGGAAAAGGCATTCAGACGCGTGATCCATTCGGCATGAAGGCCCTCCGGACTGCGCTTGAGGCCGATGCCGAACAGGGCATCCACGACGAGTGCCCAGCGCGTGCCGACAAAGTCGCGCTGGATCTGTCCGCCTGCCGCAAGCCAGCGCTCACGCGCCTCCGCAGCATCAGGCGGCAGCGGCCCTGCAGGGTTCTGGCTCACCAGCAGGACTTCACACCCCTGCTCGCGCAGCAGGCGGGCTAGGACATACCCATCGCCGCCATTGTTGCCCGGGCCACACAACACCAGAACCGGGCCACGCGCCGGAGCAATGAGCTCGAGCGCCCAGTTCGCGGCAGCCTGACCGGCACGCTCCATCAGGGGCGGCACGCATCCTGCATGCCGGGCCTCCAGCTCGTGCAGCCCGCTCCGGTCCAGGATCGGTTGGGCAGGTGCGAAGCCGTTTCGCAATAGCTGTCCGTACTGAGCGTTCATGATGTCCCCCGGAATGCATGAAGGGCGACAGTTTCCTGCCGCCCTTCATTAGATCAGATGCCGCTCACACGGCCCATGCTCAGATTTCCACCTGGGTGCCGAACTCCACCACCCGGTTCGGCGGAATCTTGAAGAAGTCGGCGGCACTGCCCGCATTGCGGAACATGAAGAAGAACAGTTTTTCCCGCCACATCGCCATGCCGGGCTTGATATGCGGCACCAGGCGCTCGCGGCCGAGGAAGAAGGTCGTTTCCATCATGTTGAAGGGCAGGCGACCATCTTCAGTGATCTGCCGCATGGCAGCCGGGATGTCAGGCTCGTCCTTGAAGCCGTAACGCAGATAGAGGCGGTAGAAACCGTAATCCAGCTCTTCGAGTTCGATCCGGTCGATCTCAGGCACGGTCGGCACGTCTTCGGTCAGCACGGTGAGGAGCACCACGCGCTCATGCAGCACCTTGTTGTGAAGCAGGTTGTGCAGCAGCGGACGCGGCACGCCCATCGGTGCGGAGGTCATGAAAATGCCCGTGCCCTCGACCCGGCGCGGCGGGGAATGAAACAGCGAGGAGATGAACAGATCCAGCGGCATCGTTTCGCTGTCGGTACGCGCCGTCACAAGCTGGCGGCCGCGACGCCAGGTCGCGAGCAGCGTGAAAACCGCCAGCCCCATGGCCAGCGGAAACCAGCCGCCATCGACGATCTTCACCGCGCAGGCGAGCACGAAAGCGAGGTCGACGACCAGGAATCCGACAAGGAACATCAGCCCGCGCGTCATCGACCACTTCCACAGATGCTGGACGACCACGAAAGCCAGCAGCGTGTCGATCAGCATGGTCAGGGTCACGGCAATACCGTAGGCCGACGCCAGATTGCTTGAAGAGCGGAACCCCAGCACCACGGCCACCACCGCCAGCAGCAGGGTCCAGTTCACGCCAGGCACGTAGATCTGCCCGATTTCCTTGTGCGAGGTATGCACATAGGGAATGCGGGGGCAGTAACCGAGCTGCATGGCCTGGCGGGTCAGCGAGAACGCGCCCGAGATCACTGCCTGCGACGCGATGATGGTCGCCATCGTGGCCAGGCCAACCATGATGTAGAGCGCCCAGCCGGGCGCCAGCAGATAGAAAGGATTGCGGACGGCGTCCGGCGAAGACAGCAGCAACGCGCCCTGCCCCAGATAATTCATGTAGATGCAGGGCAGCACGAGGCCGAACCACGCCAGCTTGATCGGGCGGCGCCCGAAGTGGCCCATGTCGGCGTAAAGCGCTTCGCCCCCGGTGACGGCCAGCACGACCGAGCCCAGGGCCAGGAATCCATGCAGTCGGTGCTCGGCGAAGAAGGCCAGACCGTGCAGCGGGTTGATGGCCGTCAGCACGAAAGGCTGGTCGACCACCTGTCGCAGCCCCAGCACGCCGAGCGTGATGAACCAGATCACCATCACCGGCCCGAACAGCGCACCGACCTTGGCCGTTCCCTTGCTCTGCATCCAGAACAGGCAGAACAGCACACACAGGGTAATCGGCACCACGAAGGGATGCAGCGAGGGCGCCGCAATCTCGAGACCTTCCACCGCCGAGAGCACCGACATGGCCGGAGTGATGACGCCGTCACCATAGAACAGTGCGGCACCGAAAAGCCCCAGCACCGTCAGCCACCACATCTTGCGGGCAGACCCCGCCACCGCGCGGTTGGCCAGCGCAGTCAGCGCCATGATGCCGCCCTCACCGCGGTTGTCGGCCCGCATGATGAAGACAACATACTTGAGCGAGACGACCAGCATCAAGGCCCAGAACACCAGCGACAGGATGCCCAGTACGTTCTCCGGCGACGCCGGAATGCCGTGCCCGCCGAAGACCTCCTTCATCGTATAAAGCGGGCTGGTTCCGATATCGCCATAGACGATGCCGGTCGCGGCCAGCGTCAATGCGGCCAGTCGCCTGCGCGATCCGGTCTCGCCATGGGCTGTCGAGTCGTGGGACATTCCTGCGGTTCTCCAATCTGGCTACTCTGCTCAGGCCATGGTGCACTGCGGCCAGCGGGCGCGAAACTAACATTGCACCGACATACAGACAACAGCAAAAACGATGACTGCCTCGATTTACAACACAAGGTAACACCCGCTCCAGCTCCCCAACACTACCCGAGTCGCCATCCGCCGGCGGCGGACGGAACTGCCGGCCCAGCCGGTCCGAGACCGAGAGGTCGCACAGCCTTCACGCCCGGAGCGGGCAGGCGGGTAATATTCCGGCCTGACACGAATTCCCTGTTTGCATGACCATGACCCAGACCCCATTGCCCGGCAAAGTCCATCTCGTCGGCGGCGGCCCCGGAGACCCCGAGCTCCTGACCCTGAAAGCGGCGCGCCTGCTCGCCACGGCGGATGTCGTCGTGCATGACAATCTGGTCAGCGCAGCCGTACTGGCCTACGCCCGCCCGGACGCGGAGCGCATCTACGTCGGCAAAAAAGCCGGCAATCACAGCCTGCCGCAGATCGACATCAACCGCCTGCTGGTGACCCTTGCTCGCCAGGGCAAGCAGGTCGTCCGCCTCAAGGGGGGTGACCCGTACATTTTCGGGCGTGGCGGCGAAGAAGCCGAAACCCTGGCCGCGGCGGGAATCCCGTTTGACGTAGTGCCGGGCGTCACCGCCGCAGCGGGTGCGGCGGCCTATGCCGGCATTCCGCTGACCCATCGTGATCACGCACAGTCCTGCTTCCTTGTCACCGGGCACCTGCAGGACGAGAGCTGCAATCTCGACTGGCCCACCCTCGCCCGCCCGGGCCAGACACTGGTGATCTACATGGGGCTGACGTCCCTGCCGGAAATCAGCCGGCAGCTCATCGCGCACGGCATGGATCCCGCCACGCCCGCCGCCTGCGTCCGGCGCGCCACGCTGCCAGACCAGGAAGTCATTACCGGCAGCATCGCCGATCTGGACGGGCGTGTCCGGGCGGCCGGTTTCAAGCCTCCGGCGATCCTCATCATCGGCAATGTCGTCACCCTGCATGAAGTGCTGGGCCTGCCTTCGCCCTGATGCGACGCAGCTTGATTCATCCGGCATTTCGCGGCACTCTCGCGCGTCGGCAGGCGGTGCTGCCGAACGACTCCGGACGGGATCTTCATGCTGCGCCATCTGGTGACTCTTGCCCTGCTGCTGTGCTGCATCCTTCCCCAGGCGAGCCGGGCTGACGACCAGGCCATCTGGCGCTTTGCCGAAACACCGCCCTCGCAATCCTTCGAGCAGATCGAACGCGCCCCCGCCGAGCTGTGGCAGACACTGCCCGAAACCGGCATCGCCAACCTGGGCTTCACCCGGAACACCCTCTGGCTTCGCACTGACTACACCCCCGCCGAGGCGGGCAAGCAGATCCTGGAACTGCTCAATCCGCAGCATGACCGCGTCGTGCTCTACATCCTTCGCGACGACGCGCCGCCCGAAATCCGCTACGGCGGCTTCAAGCAGCCACCGGCCCGCAAGGCGCTGAGCAGTTATCACAACCAGATCTTCGAGTTCGATCTCGAGCCCGGCCAGAGCGCAACGCTGTTCCTCAATGTGGACACGGTGCGCCCGGTGCTCGTCTGGCCCCGCCTCTACAGCGTGAGCGAATTCTTCCGCACCAGCTCGAGCGAGCGCATCTGGCTGGGCATCTATTGCGGCCTGTTCATCACGCTCTGCCTCTACAGCCTGATGGCCTGGGCGACCACGCGAGACAGCAACTACATCGACTACTTCTACTTCCTGTCCCTGATGGGGTTACTGCAGACGCAGATGCTGGGGCTCTGGCATGAGCTCTTCCTGCAGAACGCGCCGTTCATGATGGATCTGCTGTCGACCGTACTGCCCACGCTGGCCCTGGCGACCCTCTGCCGCTTCGCACGGAACTTCCTCAATCTGGCGGACCAGAGCCCTGCCCTGCACACGCTGGTGACCCGCTGCATCTGGGCCTCGCTGCTGCCCCTGCCGGTGTATGCGATCGGCGGCAGCGAAGCCTCCATCCCGCTGCTGGACGTGGTCTCGGTGCTGTTCTCGGGGCTCACCATCGCGGCGGGCATCCACGTCCTGCGCAACGGCTACCGCCCCGCACGCTACTACCTTCTGGCGCAGATTCCGCTGGTGGGGGGCGGGCTGCTTTATGTTGGCGGGAATTTCGGCATCCTCGCGCCCTCGCCGCTCACCATGTTCGGCTTCCAGCTCGGCGCAGGGCTCGGCGCGGTCATGATCGCGCTGGCGCTGGCCGGCAAGCTGCGCGCCCTGCAGAAAGACCAGCTCCAGGCCAACCACGACCGGCTGGTGGCCGAGCAGCAGCTCATCGAAGTGCTCAAGGAATCGGAAGCACGACTTGAATGGCGCGTGCAGGAGCGCACCCGCCAGCTCGAGGAGGCGCTCGATCTGCAGCGCCAGCAGCACGACACGCTGGAGAGCACCAACCGCCGCCTCAAGGTGCTGCACGAGGAGCGCGGCGCCTTCCTGCAGATCGCCGCGCACGACCTGAAGAACCCCACGGCGGCGATCATCAGCTACTCCGATCTGCTGCGCGAGCGCTGGGGCGCCTGGGACGAGGAAAAGAAACTCAGGCGGATCGGCAACATCCGCAGCATGGCGCAGCTGACTTTCGACATCATCCGCAACCTGCTCGACATCGACGCCATCGAGTCAGGTCACTATGTGCTGCGCCCGGCGCCGCTCAACGTTTCACAGATCCTGCGCTCGGTCTGCGACGACTACCGCGAGCGCTGCGACGCCAAGGACCTGCGCCTGCAACTCACCCTCTGCAGCGATAACCTCATGCTGCGCATCGACCGCACCGCCCTGCTGCAGATTCTGGACAACCTGATCTCCAACGCGATCAAGTACTCGCCGCATGGACGGAACATCCACGTTTCGCTCGAAGAGGAATCGGGCCACGCGCTGTTCCAGATCCGTGACGAAGGCCCCGGCATTTCGGAGGAGGAACAGGGCAAGCTGTTCCGCAAGTTCACCCGGCTGTCCGCACGCCCGACCGGCGGCGAGCACTCCACCGGGCTGGGGCTGTCGATCGTGAAGTACATGACCGAAGCGAGCGGCGGCCAGGTCGGCTGCATCAGTCGTCTGGGCGAAGGCGCGACCTTCTTCGTCAGCCTGCCTCGCGGGCAGACCGCCTGAGTCCTCACGAAGCCGGTCCGGACAGGGCTCAGACGGGCCACGGAAATTCAGACGGTCTTCACTGGCCGCGCGCCGACCGGCATGCTCCTGCAACCGTGCTTACTGCCGTACCTCGAACAGATTCTCCGCGGTCCATGCCGCGCAATTCGTGCGGAAAGGATTGATGTCCAGCCCGCCGCGTCGGGTGTAGCGCGCCCAGACAGCCAGCTGCGTCGGCGCGCAATCGCGCAGGAGGTCGACGAAGATGCGCTCGACGCACTGCTCATGGAATTCGTTGTGCTCGCGGAACGAGATCACATGCCGCAGCAGGCCCTCACGGTCGATGGCAGGCCCGCTGTAACGGATGAAGACCGTGCCCCAGTCCGGCTGACCGGTCACCAGGCAATTCGACTTCAGAAGATGCGAATACAGCGTCACATCCTGCTCCATCCGCGTGGCATCCGCCTTCAGCAGACCGGCGCTCGGCGCATAGCGCTCAACGTCGATGTCGAGTCCGTCGATGCACTCGCCGGCCGGCAGCGCATAAGGCCGTGCGGGTCGGGTCTGCAGATCCTGCAGGCGCACCGCCACCGTATCGCCCGCCGCGGCGGAGAGATCGGCGGCCAGGGTCCGCTCAACCGTGGCGAGGTCAGCAAACCGGCTCTGATTGAAGGAGTTGAGATACAGCTTGAGCGACTTCGATTCGATCAGCCGCGGCGAGCGGGCCGGCACACGGAATTCACCGATGGCAACGACCGGCTTGCCGCGCGGGCCGAGCCAGGAAATTTCGTAGGCATTCCACAGGTCTTCGCCCGAAAACGGCAAGGCGTCTGCCGCTACGCCGATTTCATCCCGCTTCTGCTGACGCGGAATCGGGAACAGCAGCTCGGGCGCATAGTCGCTGCGGTAGGCGGTGGCGCGTCCAAGGGGGGAGTTTTCGGGGATCAGTTCGTCCGTCATGTCTTCTTCCTGCGCCGCGCAGCCCGGGCCGCCGGCATGGCGAGCGCAGCGGCGATGTCCGCCAGTGCGCGACGCGATTCTTCAAAAAGGCTGAACAGGGTCACGAAACCATGCACCATGCCCTCGTACTCAAGATGCCGAACTGCCACGCCCGCCGCCTGCAGGAGGCGTGCATAGCGGGCACCATCATCGGCCAGCGGATCGCACTCGGCGTTGATGATGAGGGCTGGCGCCAGCCCGGCATGGCTGTCTGCCAGGGCGGGCGAGGCCCGCCAGTCCTGCTTCTCCAGACTGGTGGCGAAATACTGATGGGCAAACCAGTCCATCGTTTCCCGCTCCAGGAAATGACCGCTGCCATAGCGTGATCCGCTCGGAAAGCTGGTGGTCAGATCCGTGGCAGGATAGATCAGGATCTGCTGCTGCAGCACGGGACCACCTGCGTCCCGGGCCATCAGGGCCAGCACGGCCGCGAGCGTGGCGCCGGCGGAATCACCTGCTACCGCGATGCGCGAGGTGTCGAGCGCCAGCCGGTCCGCCTCGCGCTGCAGCCAGCGCAGCGAAAACCAGGCGTCATCCACGCCGGCCGGAAAACGGGACTCGGGCGCGAGCCGGTATTCCGGCGCCAGCACCGCCCAGCCAGTGGCGTTGCAGAGTGCGCGGCACCAGGCGTCGTAGCCGGCCAGATCGCCCAGCGTCCAGCCGCCCCCATGCAACCAGAGAATCACCGGCAAACGGGCGCCCGGCAAGGCGCCCTGCGGCCGGTACAGGCGCGCCTCGAGCGGACCGCCCTCGAACTCGCGCCGCGGCAGTTGCAGGCTTTCGGCGGCAGCAACCGGCTCCGGCTCGCCGCGATAGGCAAACATGAGCTTGTAGTAGCTGCGGCGGGCAATCTCGACCGGCATTTCATGCAGGCGCGGCGCATCAATGCGATGCAGCATCGCCAGCCAGGCCTGGGATCTCGGGTCCAGCGGCATCGTGGATCTCGGGAAGGAAAGTGGCCGGATTCTAACCCGGCCACCTTGCGCACTGCTGCGGCGCGCCTCAGTGCGGATCGGTCGTCACTGCAGGTCCGGTCATGCCGGCCACGCCAAGGGTGGCCAGGGTGCGCCACTCCGCACGGCTGGTGACGCGCTCGGCGATGACCTGGATGTCGAGACTGCCGGCCACATCAACCACTGTCCGCACGAAGCGCTGATTGCCCTCGTTGCTCTCGATCTCGGCCACGAAGGCGCCATCGAGCTTGAGGTAATCGACGCTCAGGGCATGCAGACGCGGCATCGAGGCGAAGTGGCGTCCGAAGTGCTCGATCCCCAGCTTGGCACCGCAGTCAGCCAGAAGGCGCGCCAGGGGCGCCAGCGCATCCAGCCCACCGGAAGCGCCGATGCCACGCTCCGCCAGCTCGACCCACAGGCGCGGCGCCCGCGCACCGGCCGTTGCGAGCAGCGCCTTGAACGCGGGCAGGAACTCGGGCGCATCGAGCGACAGCGCAGAGATGTTCACCGCGATGTCGCCGGGCTGGTGATCGAGCCGGGCCATGGCCAACTCGAGCGTCATCATGTCGAGCCGGGCGATGAGGCCGTGCCGCAATGCTGCAGGCATAAACTGGCCCGCAGTGAGGCGCTGACCTTCCTCGTCGATCAGCCGAAGCATGGCCTCCTGATGCAGGAGTGACCCGTCTGCGCGCACCACCGGGTAGAACGCCAGCTCGAAGGCGCGCATCTGCAGGGCATGCTCCAGTCTGGCCTGCCAGACACCGGCCTGTGCGGCACTGGCCGGCGTTTCGCCGGCATTGCCCACGACCGGCGGTGAGCTGGCTTCAGCCTGCATCAGGCAGGCGTCAGCCCGCAGCATCACCGCTGCGGCTTCCTCGCCCCGGCGATAGCGCGCCCAGCCGATCGCGGCCAGCGGCTCGCGTTCGACACCGTTCTGCAGGGCCACGCGTGCAAAGCCCGCCAGCAGGTTCTGCCCCAGCAGATGTGCGTCATCGACGCTCGCATCGGGGACCAGGATCGCGAAATCCGCACCGTTGAGCCGGCCCGTCATCGGTTCGCCGGCCAGCGGCTCGACCGCGGCACGCAGCATGTCGGCGCAGGCTGCCAGAAGCATGTCGGTACGCTCGCGGCCAATCTCGCGATTGATGGCGACCAGATCCAGCACGCGACACATGACGAGCACGCCCGCCGGGGCGGCCTGCTCGTCATTGAGCGCATCGCGCAGCGCGCCGGAGAACAGGCCGCGGTTGGGCAAGCGCGTGAGCGAATCCCGGTTGGCCTCGTTGCGGATCTGCTCGATGCGCGAGGCCTGCTCGCTGAACATCGCACGCACCCGCTCGACCATGGTGTTCATGGCCAACCCCACCACCCTGAGTTCGGGAACGACAGGCAGCGACTTGGTCTCGAACCGGCGCTGGCCGATGGCTTCGGCCTGCTCGACGATGGCACGCAGCGGCCTTTGCAGCCAGCGCATCAGCATGGCCACCGCCGCACACAGCAGCAGCCCGATCAGCAACTGGGTCGCGGCGAGCCTGAGCGTTCCGCTCCACAATTCGCCATAGGCATAACGCGCGCTGGCCTGCACGACGACCCGCCCGGCCTGCTTCCAGCCGTCCGACACCAGCGCCTCGCCCTGCCTGGCCTCGATCGGCATGAGGGCCACGAACCAGCCTGGAGCGGCGGGCGCCGGCGCGCCGGAGCGCCGCTCCACCAATGGTTTGCCGGCAGTGTCGAGATAGCGGATGAATTCGAAGTGGCCGGAATCGAAGAGCGCGCTGACCAGCAACTCGCTGGTCGCCGCATCCTTGCTCTGCTGCGACATCGACAGGGCCAGCGAGGCCGCGCTGTCACTGGCCTGGGCGAAGAGCTGCTGCTCCAGGTAATTCCGGGCAGTCACCAGACTCACACTGAAGCTCACACCCAAAGCAACCAGCATGGCGATCAGCACACTCAACCAAAGACGCGTCAGCAAGGACATGTCATTCCCTTTCGCTCAAGCTTCATCAGACACCTGCTCATGGTTCGTATCCCTCTGCCTTCATCCGCAACCTCAGGTCCGCCCACAGGGAGAGGCGATCGACCGGCGAGGAAGGCCTGTTCGATCCGCTCACGAACACGCCCTCGCTCCCGAAACTGAAGACGGGCGCAAGATCCGGCCTGCGTGAAGCCGGGCGGATGTCGCTGATGAGATTGTCCAGCACGAGAGGCTCCGCATCCGGTTCGGCATAGTAACCGAGCACCATGTGGGCCACCTGTACCGTACTGCCCGGCGCCCCCAGCGTGGCGCGAACGTAGATCATGCGCAGGCGGGACGAGGGCACGCCCAGCTCGATCAGGCTGTGGTACTTGGCAATGGCATAGTCTTCACAATCGCCTGCGCCGCGGCCCAGAAACTCGAGCGGGGTCGCCCAGTAATCAGGCTTGCCCCACACGACATCGTCATCGAGGAAACGGATCCGCCGGTTGAAGAAATCGTTGGTACGGCGGAGCTTGTCGGCCTCGCCGAGCGAGGCTGCCTGCTGGAGCATCTCCCGCCAGTCGCGCAGGGCCTGCACGCCGCCGGCCCCGAAGCGTGCCGACATCGTGGCCTGCATGCGATCGAGGTCCACCGATGCCACCGAGAACGGAACCGCCAGCACCAGCAGCAGGCGCACGAAGGGCCCACCCATCCGCCACAAAGCGTGACAGAAGTCATGAGCGGGCGACATACCGCACAGAATCCGGCAAGTCTTTCGGACCCAGCCGGCCCAGAACGAATAAAATCCGCTAAGAAAACAACACTCAGGCCACTGACACGACAAGGCCTTGACGCCGGACAAAACCGGCCCCCGCTTTCCCAGGCAGTCCCTCAGGGTACAGAAAATGATCAAACCCCTCGTACTTTCACTGATGCTCATTGGCAGCGCGCAGGCAGCCACGCTTGCGGAAATCGCCGAACGCGCGATGGCCCGCAATCCCGACCTGCAGATCCGCATTCACGACTACAACGCCGCCGGCTCCGAACAGGATGCCGCGCGGGGCGCGCTGCGTCCCCGCCTCGACCTCGAGGCCTACGGCGGTCGTGACCGCTACGACCCGACGCCGGGCACCAGCAATTACTTCAATCATCCGGGGGCCTCGCTCCAGCTTCGCCAGCTGCTCTTTGACGGTGGTGCGGCCAGCGGCGACGTACGCCGGCTGGGTTACGCAAAAGCCACCCGCTATTTCGAACTGCTCCAGGCCACCGATGACATTGCCCTGGAAGCAGCCCGCTCTTACCTCGATGTATTGCGTTATCGGCAACTCACCCGCCAATCTCAAGAGAACTGGGCGGTGCACAAGGAAATTTACGAGCAGCTCGCGTCCAAGGTGCAGGCCGGTGTGGGGCGTCGCGTTGACCTGGAGCAGGCCTCGGGCCGCCTGGCGCTGGCCCAGTCGAACTGGCTCACCGACACCAGCAATCTGCATGACGTGAGTGCGCGCTTCGAGCGCGTGGTCGGTGAAGTCCCGCCCGAGCTGGGCGTGCCGCCCGACCTCACCCGGCACCTCCCTGAAGACGCGCAGATCCTCAACGAAGCCCTGCGCGCAAACCCGTCCTTCCTCGCCTCGGTGGCCAATCTGCGCGCGGCACGCGCCCAGAAAGACGTGCGCCGTGCCGCGAAATCCCCGGTCGTGGAGTTCCGTGCCTCGGCAGGCTCGGAGCGCAACCGCAATGGCATCGACGGCAACTATGGCAGCGGCGCCGTCCAGATCGTGATGAACTACAACCTGTATCGCGGTGGCGCGGACAGCGCCCGGGTCAGCCAGGCAGAGGAGCTCTACCAGACAGCGCTACAGATGCGCGAGAAGGCCTGCCGCGACATCCGCCAGACCACCACGATTGCCTGGACCAACGTGCGCAAGCTCCGCGAACAGCTCCGCTACCTGGACCAGCATCTGCTGGCCACCGAAAAGGCGCGCGACGCCTATCGCCAGCAGTTCGACATCGGTCAGCGCAGCCTGCTGGACCTGCTCGACACCGAGAATGAACTCTTCCAGGCACGCCGTGCCTACGCCAACGCGCAATATGACCTGCGCCTGGCGGAATACCAGGTGCTGAGCTCAAGCCACCGTCTGCTGCCCGGTCTGGGTCTCGCTCCGCGCCTGGACAGCTTCCCCGAACTCGACGCGGCCGGCTCCGACGACGCCGTTGCACGCTGCGGCACCGATCTGCCCTCCTACGAAGCGCTGGATCTCCAGGCCGCGATGGCGGGTCACACGCCTCATCAGGTGCCGCCGGCCCCTGCCCCGGTACCGGCCGCGCCGCCCAAACCCGCGGCCACGCTGCCCTCGGTGCCCGAAAAGTGCAGCTTCGCCGTGCTGGACTGGGCCGCTGCCTGGTCGGCGAAGGATCTGGACAGGTACCTGTCCTTCTACTCGAAGGACTTCAAACCCCGCACGGTCAAGGACCAGAGCGGCTGGCGCAAGCTGCGCGCAGAACGCCTGAACAAGAACTTCATCTCGGTGAAGCTGCAGGACATCAACTTCAAGATGATTTCTCCCGAGCTTTGCGAGGTCAATCTCCAGCAGGTCTATCGCTCGAGCGACTTCAACCATGAAGGCCCCAAGACGCTCGTGCTGAAACTTGAAGGAGAAGACTGGAAGATCGTTGAGGAAGTGGCCCCCGGCACGTCCGGCACCAACTGAGCGAAGACTGTCCGAGCCAGAACGGGCCCCGAGCGGGCCCGTTTTTTTGCGTGCTGGATGCCGCCGCGCGGTGCACGAGATCGAGCCCGCGGAAGCCTTTCTGTCGGCCCTCACGCCTTCGGGCCAAGGCGCCTGCCTGCCCGGCCGGATAGCGTCAGACCCGGCACAGTCCGCCTGGCCTCGCGGCCTGCCAGTACCTAGCGCTTCAAGCCAAGAATGAATACGCCGGCGCCCACCAGCGCGATGCCGAACCAGGACCATGCGCCGGGCCGCTCGCCCAGAAACACGAAGGCAAAGACCGCCACGAGCAGCAGGCTGAGCTTGTCGACCGGTGCAACCTTCGAGGCTTCGCCCAGCTGCAGCGCCCGGAAATAGCAGAGCCAGGAGGCGCCGGTCGCCAGCGCGGAGAGCACCAGGAAAAACCAGGTGCGGCCCCCCAGCTGCAGGGGATTGCGCCATTTGCCCAGCACCAGGACGATTGCCGCCAGCATGATCAGGATCACCGCCGTGCGGACCAGCGTGGCGAAATCGGAATCGACGCCCTCGAGCCCGAGCTTGGCGAAAATCGCCGTCATGGCGGCAAACACCGCCGAGAGCAGCGCCCACATGAACCAGCCTGAAGAATCCACCCCTGCCTCCTGCCAAGCTGCGGCACCCCAAGCGCCGCGCAATCGGGCCGGCAGCGAGCGGGCCCGCCGCCCCGTGACCCCGCGCCGCTGGCCCGGATCAGGTGGAGCGTGCCGCTTCGCAATGCCCGGCGCGGCCCTGCACCACGATGCCGGTGTCGTTCGCGGCAGACGCCTCAGCCGCCGGTGCCGCCCACCGTCAGTCCGTCAATGCGCAGCGTGGGCTGGCCCACGCCGACCGGCACGCTCTGCCCGTCCTTGCCGCAGGTGCCCACACCGGGGTCCAGCGCCAGATCGTTGCCGATCATCGCGACCCGGGTCAGCGCATCCGGACCATTGCCGATCAGGGTTGCGCCCTTGACCGGTGTGGTGATCTTGCCGTTTTCGATCAGATAGGCCTCGGCAGCCGAGAACACGAACTTGCCGCTGGTGATGTCGACCTGACCGCCCCCGAAGTTGACGGCGTACAGCCCCTTCTTCACCGAGGCGATGATCTCGCCGGGCGCCTTGTCGCCGGCACGCATGATGGTGTTCGTCATGCGCGGCATCGGCAGATGGGCGAAGGACTCGCGGCGGCCATTGCCGGTGGGCGCCACGCCCATCAGACCGGCGTTGTGCATGTCCTGCATGTAGCCAACGAGGATGCCGTCCTCGATCAGCGTGGTGCAGCGCGTCGGGTTGCCTTCGTCATCCACGGTCAGCGAACCGCGACGCCCCTCGAGCGTGCCGTCGTCGACCACCGTGACGCCCTTGGCTGCCACGCGCTGGCCGATGCGGCCGGCAAAGGCCGAGCTGCCCTTGCGGTTGAAATCTCCCTCCAGGCCATGACCGATGGCTTCATGCAGCAGGATGCCCGGCCAGCCATTGCCCAGCACCACGGTCATCGTGCCGGCCGGTGCGGGCCGGGCGGAGAGATTCACGCTGGCCTGATGCACCGCGAGGCGGGCGTATTCGCGCAGCACCGCATCAGTGAACATCGCATAGTCGGCCCGGCCGCCACCGCCGGACGAGCCCTGCTCGCGCCGGCCGCCGTCTTCCATGATCACGGTCAGCGAAAGGCGCACCAGCGGACGCACATCGGCGGCCATGTGGCCATCACTGCGCGCGACCAGCACCACATCCCAGGTCGAAGCGAGGGAGGCCATGGCCTGCACCACGCGCGGGTCTTCCGCACGGGCGTATTGTTCGATGCGCTCGAGCAGCGCGATCTTGTCGGCATCCTTCAGCGAAGGCAGCGGGTCGGCCGCGGCATACAGCGCCTTCGGCAGTGCCGGCGCAGACACTTTCACCTTGCGTCGCTGACCCTGCGCGCCGATCGAGCGCACGGTAGCCGCTGCTTCCTTCAGCGCAGCAAGGCTGATGTCATCGGAATACGCGAACGCGGTCTTGTCGCCATTGATGGCGCGCACTCCGACGCCCTGTTCGATATTGAAACTGCCGGCCTTGACGATGCCCTCCTCCAGGCTCCAGCTCTCGGAGCGCTGGTACTGGAAATACAGGTCGGCCAGATTCACGTCGTGGACGAGGATGTCGCCCAGCACGCGCTCAAGCGAGGCGTTGCCGAGTCCGTAAGGCGTGAGCAGGAGCTCGCTCGCCAGCCCGAGAGCATTGTTTGCAGCAGGAAGCTTCATGCGGAATGGTTCCGGTTGGAAATCAGGTGAAGAGTCGGTGACGCAGCGCCGGCAGGCTTTCCCGCACGGCAGCGATCCGGGCCGGGTCAAAGTCCCCGCAGACGACGCCGGGGCCGCTCGCCAGGCTCGATAGTATCTCGCCCCAGGGGTCGATCAGCATGCTGTGACCCCAGGTTTTTCGCCCTGAAGGATGCTCACCGCCCTGGCCACAGGCCAGAACATAGCACTGGTTCTCGATGGCACGCGCGCGCAGCAGCACTTCCCAGTGCGCCCGGCCGGTCGTAGCGGTGAAGGCAGCCGGAACCACGATGAGATCGACCGGCCCCATGCGCCGGTAGAGTTCGGGAAAGCGCAGGTCGTAGCAGATCGAGAGCCCGACGCGCCCGAAGGAGGCGTCGAAACAGACGATGTCGGCGCCGGGCTCGATCGTGCGCGCCTCGTCGTAGGTCTCGTCGCCGCGCTGGAAGTTGAACAGATGGATCTTGTCGTAACGCGCGACCTGCTCACCCTGCGGGTTGAAAACGAGGCAGCTGTTGCGCATGCGATGGGCATCACCGGCCTCGAGCGCGATGCTGCCGCCGATGATCCAGACCGAATGTTCGCGTGCGGTACGGGCCAGGAAAGCCTGGATCGGCCCCTGTCCGGCGGGTTCGCGCCGGCGGACCTTTTCCTCTTCGTCAGCACTGATCAGGGCGAAGTACTCGGGCAGCAGCACGAGCTCGGCCCCCTGTTGTGCCGCCGCGCCGATGAGCGCCCCGGCCTGCTCCAGATTGCTTTGCACGTCTGGCCCCGATACCAGCTGGATCGCGGCCAGGCGCGTCTTGTGCTCAGGCTTCATGGTCCCTCCACGGGTCTGGTCTTGTTGTCATTCCTGTCGCGGTTCCAGTTGGTGTCGGGCGACCGCTCGGGCAGATTGGACACGCCGGCAGCGCCGGGGTTCTGCGGCATCACCAGCAGGCCGCCGATCTTTTCCACCTTCGGATCCGCCCAGCTGCCGGTCATGGAATATTCGTAGCTGAAGATTTTCTCGACAGGGTCACGCAAGAGTTTCTGCGCCAGATAGGCCGCGGCCCCGACTGCCGGATTCAGCACCCCGACTGCAGCCTGCCCCACGATCACGCCGACGGCAACGGTTTCGCTCAGGGTCGGCTGGATCTTGATGTGCAGATTGTGTGTTTCACGCCCCAGATCGGTACTGCCGCCGATGAAGACACGTGCCGCAGGCCCCCGGACTTCCAGATCGTTGGCGTGCAGCACGCCGTCAACGATGTCCATGCCGCCGGCAATCCGGTCGAAGGCAAAGCCGGCCGAAAACACGTCGTTGAAGTCCAGCGTGATGCGGCGCGGCAGCGACTGCAGGCTCAGAATGCCCAGCAGGCGCCCGGCGCCAGGCTCCATCTCGCGGAACTGCCCGCTGCTCGCGTCCAGCCTCACCCGGCCGTTGAGCGAGCCGAAATCGAGGCTCACCGGCGAAGCCCGCCAGCTGGCCTTGCCGCTGAAATCCGCCACGCCGCCGCGAAGCATGTCCGGATAGCCGATACGACCGAGCATGGTGCCGGCATCGGTCGTGTGCAGCTTGAAGTCGAGCGAGGTGCCGGGCGTCAGTCCGGCAGGCTGCCATTCTCCCGCCCCGCTGAGCTCCATGTCGGGCGTCTTGAGGCCGATCTGATCCAGCTTCCAGACACCGCCCTCGTTGCGCGCGACCAGATTCAGACGCCCCAGCTTGAACTTGCGGAACTCGAAAGCCTCGGCAACCACATCGAGCGAGGGCAGCTTTTCGAGCGCTTCGGGCGTCATCCGGGCGGCCGCGGCCGCCGCGGCCGGCTCGGCGCTGGCCAGGACCAGGCGCTTCATGCGCGCCTGTACCACACCGTTGCCCTGATCCCGCCAGCTGACTTCGCCGGCCAGATCCGGGCCATCGAGCAGCGCGCGCCAGGTTGGCCCGCGCTTGCTGATCCGGCCGACGACTTCACGGAAGGCATAGCCGCTGGCCAGCAGGCGCCCGACGCGCACATTGCCGGCGATCTCCGTGCTCTCCTCTCCACCACTGCCGCTACCGCTGCCAGCACTGGCGCTCGCGCCATCGCCCGACGGAAAGATCCGCTGCAGCACCGGACGCCAGAGGTCCGCATCCACTTCCGGCAGGCTGGCATTGATCTGCCAGCCCTGGGCCGGCAGCACTGCCGTGTCGGCCAGCCCCAGCGCACCCGCCGACATGCTGCAGTGATCGCCACAGGTTTCGAGCCAGAGCAGGTCCAGCCGCGCAGGCACGGTCACACGCCAGGTCTGCGTCGACGAGGCATTGGCGTGATGCTCCTGGCGCAGCAGGAAACGCAGCGGCCAACGCTCGAGTGCTGTCTTCGCATAAGGCGCGGGCAGACTGCTCGAAATACCGGCCAGTGTGCTATCCGCCCCCACCTCCAGCACGCCGCTGCGCACGCGAACCACGACGCTGACCGGGCTTTCGCCGCTGAGGTATTCCCAGCCGTTGAACCGGGCCAGCTCCTTGAGGCCCGCCACGGTGAGATTGCCCTGCGCATCAAAGCGCATCGAGCCGTCGTCTTCGGTGCGGCCGGTCGCGCTCACCGGCCGGCCGAGGAACTGCGCCCGCGCAGACGGCAGGCTCAGGCCATGCTCGGTAAAGCCCAGCCGCGCTTTCACCGCGCTGAAGTCCGGCAACACCGGGGTGAGCCGGAGGCTGGCGGCCTGGAAGTCGTAGCTGCCATTGACGCGGGTCTGCACGGCCTCATGCAGCGGGATATCAAGCCTCAGATCAAGCTCGCCGCTGCCTTGCGCACGGATGTCGGCCGTGAAACCGCCGGAAATCTCGCGCAGGTGGCTCGCATTCACGTAATTCAGGAAATCGGTGTTCGGGCCACTGGCCTTGCCCTCCACGGTGAGGACCTGCTTGCCCTCATTCATCAGGTCCGGAATCTCGACCTTCACGCCGCGCGCCACCGCGTTGCCGTAACGCCCCGACTCCGCCAGGATCGTCATGCGCTGGCGATCCAGCACGAAGCTGCCTTGCAGGGCCTGCATGCCCGGCCAGCCATGGGAGAACTCGGAGATCACGCCGTCCCGGATCCGCGTTTCGAGCTTGAACACGCCGGGATGCCTGTTGAACGGGAAATTCGCCAGATCCCCGGTCAGCTGGAAGCGCAGGTTTTCACCCTGCCCGCCGTTGAGCGATTTATGCAGCCAGACCACCACATCGGCCGGGGCCGCATGCGGGATGTAGCGCCAGACTTCCCCGAGCGGTGCGAGCGGCGCCCGCGCCTTGAGATCGAGATAGCCGGGGCCGTTCTCGCGCGCCTGCCAGAAACCGCTCACGCTGGCGCTCAGATGCTCGTTTGCGATCTGCCCCTGCTCCACTTTCAGCGTGAGCCGTTCGTGCTTTTCACCGGCCGGCTGCTCATGCGACCAGGCACCCGCCAGCCGCGCCTCGCTCAGCGGCAGCCAGGGCTCATGCATGATGGTCGGCAGGAAGAGACCACCGGCATTGACGGTGGTGGTGAAGCTGCCGGCACGCTCGCTGCCCTGAACCTCGATCCCCAGCCCGGTGAAGCCGGGCATGCCGCCCACCGGATGCAGCGTCAGCGCGCTGGCCCGCGCCGCGATGCTGAAGTGCGCAAGCGGCTGCGCCGGCGTCACGCCGGGTGCGCTGCCTTCCCATTTGAAATCGATGCGCTCGACCCGGCCGGCCGGATCGGCCGTGACGAGATGCCTGCGTGCCTCCTCCGGCAAGGGCAGGAAGGCCGCGAGCCGCGCCAGCACCTGCACGTCCTGCTGCTCGGTCGAAAACTCGCCGCGGGCGCCCTGCTTGCCCCGGGCCGGCGCGTAGCGCAGCTTCAGGCTGGTCGGCCCGATATGCAGTCCGTTCTGCGCGGCGAGCGTCAGGCGCTCGGCCGTCACCGCCATCACGCCCTGATTGAGCGAGAACTTCATCCGCCCCTTCATCGAGGCCAGATCGAGTTGCGGCACGCCTTCCCCCATGCGCAGGCTCAGGTCGGCCAGCGCCACGTCTGCGGTCATGCCGGTCACGTCGCGGCCGTTGAAATCGAGCCAGGCACGCAGGCCGCCACGCCCGCGCGGCAGATGGAGCGGATAGTCGGTCCACTTCTGCCAGACCGCGAGGTCCGCGTTGTCGAGCGAAAGGTAGAGCTTGCCGCGCCAGTTTTCGAGGTCGGAAAAGCTCGCGCCGCGCAGGTCGCCCCGCAGGTCAAGACTCGTGGACGACGCAGCGGGCGGATCGGCACGCAGGGCGAAGCGGTGACTGTTGAGAAAGTTGTCGATGCGGAACTGCACATGATCCAGCGCGAGCGGTGGTGCCGCGCGCTGCAGATCGGTCCAGACCACACGGCCATCACGGATGAGGATGCGGTCCTGCTGCAGCACGAAATCCTGGAAGGGCGACCGGCCAGCTGTCCCCCCGCTGACCGGAAGACCCGCCACGAATATGCGCCCATCATGTTCGCGACGGATGTCCAGCTCGGGCCGGACGATTTCCAGGCGATGCAGGCGCAGATCCCAGTGCCAGAGCGATGACCAGGCCACCTCCAGCCCGATTTCAGGCAGCTCGAGCGCGGTTCCGCCCGCGCTGTCGATGAACTGCACGCCGCGCAGGTTCAGCGCCGGCCGCAACCCGTTCCAGTCCGCATCCAGCCGGGCAATCTTTACCGGCAGGCCCGCCCCGCGGCTCAGCGCGGCTTCGATGTCGGGCCGGTAATGCGCCACCTGGGGCATGAGCACATGGCGGATCAGCAGAAACAGGATCGCGAGGAAGAAAAACAGGCCGACGAGCAGGCGCCAGACGACGCGCGGCAGGTGACGCGGCACGCGCAGCAGGGCCAGCCCGAGCCGTCGGGGAAAGGAGGCCCGGGGCGGGCGCGCATCGATTTCCGGCTTGCCTGCAGTAGGAGACATCGGTACTGGACGCCGCCGCAGATCTCGCGGCATGATGAAGTTGCCTGATTTTATCAGGCTGTCCGGCGCTTGAACCCGCTGCAGACGGCAAAAACCGATGACAGGACGGGCGAACCGTTCGTCCCGTGCTGCCGGCCTCTCCGGGCTTTCGCAAACCTCCGGAAAGTGTCCGTTTTCCGCAACCCTTCCGCCTCACGATCCGATGACCCCAATCCCCGCGCGTATCGCAACCGCCCTGGCGCACAGCCGCCATTTCGAACGCCAGATGAACGCCCGCAGCTGGCTCGCCGAGCGCCTCGAAGCCAGTCTGGATCGCGCCCTGACCCGGGAAGACATGGAGCGCTTCCTGGCTGAAAGCCCGCTGGATGACAGCACGCTGGCGCCACGCCTGCGCGCGCTCAAGAGCTGGGTCGCCGCACACGCCATGGTCAGGGATCTGGCTGGCGAGGCACCGCTTGCGGAAGTCACCACCGCAATGACCCTCGTGGCGGAAGTCGCCCTGTGCAGCGCGCAGGAAGTGCTCGGCCGCCAGCTCGAAGCCCGCTTCGGCGTGCCACGCAATGCGGCCGGCGAACGCCAGGCGCTCATCGTGATCGGCATGGGCAAGCTCGGTGGCGGCGAGCTGAATGTGTCCTCCGACATCGACCTGATCTTCGTCTATCCCGAAGACGGCGAAACCGATGGCAGCCGCAGCATCGGCAACTTCGATTTCTTCACCCGGCTGGGCCGCTCGCTGATCGCGGCCATTTCCGAGCTGACGGCCGACGGCTATGTGTTCCGCGTCGACATGCGTCTGCGTCCGAACGGCGACTCCGGCCCGCTCGTTGCCAGCTTCGACATGCTGGAAAACTACTTCATCACCCAGGGGCGCGAGTGGGAGCGTTACGCCTGGATCAAGGCCCGCGCGCTCACCGGCGAACAGCACGAGGCACTCTACGCGCTCGCCCGGCCCTTCATCTTTCGCAAGTATCTGGACTTCGGCGCCATCAACGCGATGCGCGAGCTGCACGCCCAGATCCGCCGCGAGGTGGCGCGCCGCGACATGGCGGACAACATCAAGCTCGGCCCCGGCGGGATCCGGGAAATCGAATTCATGGCGCAGGTGTTCCAGCTCATCCGGGGCGGTTACGACCACGGCCTGCAGATCCGCCCCACACTGGCGGTGCTGCGCGCCCTGGTACATCGCGGCCAGCTCGATCACGCCGGTGAAGCGGCGCTGGTGGCAGCCTATGACTTCCTGCGCCGGCTGGAACACCGCATCCAGTATCTGGACGACGCCCAGACCCACTCGATTCCGGCCAGCGAGGAAGACCGGCAGCGCCTCGCGATCGCCATGGGGCAGCCTGATTACCCCGCCCTGCTTGCGGTGCTGGACTCGCATCGCACGCTGGTCAGCCGCTATTTCTCGGAGGTCTTCACCGACCCGGTCGCGGACGAGCATGCCCTCTCGCCCGTCTGGCAGGGCAGCTGCGACACCGAACAGTGCCGCGAAGCCTTTGGCGAAATCGGCTACCGGGATATCGCCGGCAGCACCGGCAGACTCCAGGAATTCCGCCAGAGCGCCCGCCTGCGGAGCATGAGTGACGAAGCCCGCAGCCGGCTCGATGCGATCATGCCGCGCATCCTTGAGCTCGCCGGCCTGCGCCAGAATCCGGACCACACCCTGGCCCGGATGATCGAACTGCTGGAAGCCGTGTGCCGCCGCCCGGCCTATCTCGCGCTGCTGCAGCAGTATCCGCAGGCGCTCAGCCGCGTGGTGGAGCTCGTGTCTTCTTCAAGCTGGGGCGCGGACTACATCACGCATCACCCGCTGCTGCTCGACGAGCTGCTCGACAGCCGGCTGCTGACCGAAATGCCGGACGAGCAGGTCTTCGCAAACGAGCTGCACAAGGCCATGCTGGATCAGGGCGACGATGTCGAGCGCCAGATGGACCTCATGCGCGAACATCACCATGCGCACGTCTTCCGCCTGCTCAATCATGATCTGGCCGGCCAGCTGAGCGTCGAACACCTGTCAGACCATCTCTCTGCCACCGCAGACGCGGTGCTGGAAGAAACGCTTGCGCTGAACTGGAAACGGGCCAGACGCCATGCCGAAGCGCACCGCTTCGCGATCCTCGGCTACGGCAAACTCGGCGGCAAGGAGCTGGGCTACGCCTCGGACCTTGATCTGGTCTACATCCATGACGACCCGGATCCAGCCTGTCAGCCGGTTTATGCACGCCTGGCCCAGCGCATCAACGCCTGGCTCGATAGCCGCACCGCGGCGGGCCACCTCTTCGAAACCGACGTCCGGCTCCGGCCCAATGGCGAAGCCGGGCTGCTGGTGGTCTCGGTCGAAGCCTTCGAACATTATCTGGAGCATGACGCCTGGATATGGGAACTGCAGGCCCTCACCCGCGCGCGCTTCTGTGCCGGCAACACCGGGGTGGGCGCAAAGTTCGACGCCCTGCGCACCCGCATGCTGCAACGCGAGCGCGATCCGGACAAACTGCGTGAAGAGGTGCTGGCGATGCGCCAGAAGATGCGCGACGCCTTCGCCAACAAGGGGCCGGGCTTCGAGCTCAAGCATGATGCCGGCGGTCTGATCGATGTCGAATTCATCGTGCAGTATCTGGTGCTCGCCCATGCCTATCGCCACCCTGCACTCACCGCCAACAAGGGCAATATCGCGCTGCTGGGGCTCGCGGCCGACGCCGGCCTGATCCCCGCGGAGCTTGCCCGTCGCAGTGCCAACAGCTATCGCGCGCTGCGCCATGCCCAGCACGGACTGCGCCTGAACCAGCAGCGCAGCCGGGTGCATGACGACTCGCTCGATGAACTGCGCGAGCCGGTCATGGCGCTCTGGACCAGCGTGTTCGGCTGAGCCCGCCAGCCAGGCTCGCTCAGCCGAGCGAACGGCCGTAACGCACGATCAGGCCTGGAATCTCGTCCAGACTCACGACGGTCTGGACGCCCCCGTGCCGGATGGCTTCCTTCGGCATGCCGAACACCACGCAGCTCTGCTCGTCCTGTGCCAGGGTTGCGGCACCCGCGGTCGCCATTTCCTTCATGCCGCGCGCACCATCGTCCCCCATGCCGGTCATGATGATGCCAAGTGCATTGGCCCCCGCGGCCTGCGCCGCAGAGCGGAAGAGCACGTCCACCGAGGGCCGGTGACGATTCACCAGCGGGCCATCGGTGACTTCCACGTAATAGCGCGCCCCGCTCAGCCGCAGCAGGGTGTGACGCCCGCCCGGTGCGATCAGGGCCTGGCCCGGCAGCACGCGGTCGTTGCTGGCCGCTTCCTTCACCTTCACCTTGCACAGGCCGTCGAGCCGCTGCGCGAAGGCCTCGGTGAACTTCTCCGGCATGTGCTGCACGATCACGATGCCGGGCACCACTTCGGGCAAGGCGGTCAGCACGTATTCGAGCGCCTGCGTGCCACCGGTCGAAGCGCCGATCACCACCACGCGCTCGGTCGTCTTGAGCATCGGCCGGGTCGGCGCCGGCAGGATCACGTCGGCACTGTGCTTCTCCGGCACGGGCATGACCGGGCGGGCGGCCAGACGGCGCGGATTGACGGCGGCTGCGCTCTTGACCGCCGCCACCAGATCCGCCGAGGCATCGTTGAGGAACTGCTTCACGCCCAGCTTGGGTTTGGTGATGATCGAGACCGCACCGGCAGACATCGCCTCGATCGTGGTCTGCGCGCCCTTCTCGGTCAGGCTGGAGCAGATGATCACCGGCGTGGGCCGCTCGGCCATGATCCGGCGCAGGAAGGTAATGCCATCCATGCGCGGCATCTCGACGTCCATCACCAGCACGTCGGGCCACTCCTTCTTCATGCGCTCCATCGCGATCAGCGGATCCGCCGCCGCACCGAGCACCTCGATGCCCGGGTCGGCCGACAGCAGCTGGGTCACCACCTGCCGTATGACGGCGGAATCATCGACGATCAACACGCGGATCCTGGCCATCGCTAGCTCCCCGCCTCGATGCCGGCGGCATTGCTGACCTGGCGCACCCAGACGTCACCGCTGCCGGTGTCGAACACGATGGTGCGGTAGCCGACGCCGAACAGATGCTCGGACACCGTCGGAATGCCGGCCGCCTCGATCAGCAGGCGGGCCATGTCACCATTCTTCCGGCCGATGTGCATCTGATCGGAGCGCGCATGCTCGGGAAACATGTTGCCCCCGCCGAAAATCTTTGCCTGACAGCCGGACAGCGGCACATCCAGCCCGGCCAGCTCGCCCAGGATCAGGGAGAAGGCCTCGTCCAGATAGCGGGCATCGCTGCGGTCAGGCCGCGCCTTGCGTCCGCGCGAAGGCAGCAGGCAGTGCGACATCGCCCCCACCTGCCGCTTCGGATGCCACAGCACGATGGACACGCAGGACCCCAGCAGCGTGCGGATGCGGCATCCGGGCCCGGCCACGAGGTACTCGCCGGGCTGGAGATAGATCTCGTGATGACCGGATTCGATCCCGTCCATGAAGCACTCAGGGCTTGACATAGATGGCGGGCGCGCGCGCAACGAGCGCATCGGTGATCCCGTTCAGGCTCTCGGAGTGGCCAATCAGGAAGTAGCCCCCGGAACGCAGCAGGGGCACCATGCGCTCGACAATGCGCCGCTTCGTATCGTTGTTGAAATAGATCATCACGTTGCGCAGGAAGATCACATCGAAAGCACCGAGCGCCGGCAGCTCCTCGTTCAGGTTGATCTGCATGAAGCTCACCCGCTCGCGCAAATCCTTGCTGACCAGCAGCGAGCCCTGATAGCTGCCGGTGCCACGCAGGCAGAATCTGCGCAGATAATCCTGCGGCACATCGCGCGCGCGCTCCATCGGGTAATGCCCTGTCCTCGCGCGCTCGAGCATGCGCTGGCTGATATCGGAACCGATCACCTCCCAGCTGCGCGCGGGCAGGCAATCGGCCAGCACCATCGCGATGCTGTAGGTTTCCTCACCGCTGGAGCAGGCTGCGCTCCAGACCCGGAAGGCATGCGGACGTGCTTGCGCCGCGACCTGCCGCAGCAGGTCGAAATGCTTCTGCTCCCGGAACATGTAGGTTTCGTTCGTCGTCAGCAGGTCGACCGCGATCTGCAGCTCCGCGGCTTGCTGACCACTTCGCAGCAGAGCGAAGTATTCCGAATAGGACGACAGCCCGTGAAACTGCAGGCGCTTGCCGAGTCTCCCGCAGACCAGCGGTTTCTTGGCTTCCGACAGGCTGATGCCCGCGATGTCGAAGATGAACCGCTGGAACTGCGCGAATTCCCGGTCGGTGATGTCTTTCATCCACCCTCCACTGGCTGGCGCTCACACCGTCAGGGCAGGCAGCTCGGCCAGCTGCACCAGATCTTCGAGTTCGAAGATCCGGTCCACATCGAGCAGGATCACGAAGTGGCCCCGGACCTTGCCCATGCCGCGAATGAAGTCGGCACGGATGCGCGCGCCGAAGGCCGGCGGCGGCTCGATCTCGGAGGGCGCGATGTCGAGCACCTCGTTGACCGCATCGACGACGATGCCGACGACCTGACGCTCGTCCCCCATCCTCACTTCAACGATCACGATGCAGGTGCGCTTGGTCACCTCGGAGGCAGGCCGCCCGAAGCGCACCTGCAGATCCATCACCGGCACCACGGCACCGCGCAGATTGATCACTCCGCGCACGCTCGCCGGCATCATCGGCACCTCGGTGACGGCGTGATACTCGATGATCTCCTTGATCGCCAGGATGCCGATCGCAAAGATCTCGCCCCCGAGGCAGAAGGTCAGGTATTGCGCAGGCTCGGCCACCACGACCGGTGCGCGAGTCTCGCCCACGACCGGCAGTGCAGCAGTTCCGCTCTGAACAACCGCTTCCATGGTGCGCTCCTCAGAACTTGGTGAACATGGACTCGTCGGGCGCCTCGGTGGGTGCGAGCACCCGTGCCCGCGCGGGGCCGCGTTTCTGCGGCACGCTCACCGCCTTGGGCCGGGCGCGCAGTTCGGCATTCCCCCCCAGATGGAAGAAGGACATCACCTGCTGCAGCTGCTCGGACTGACCACTCATTTCCTCCGCGGTCGCGGCGAGCTGTTCGGCGGCGGACGCGTTCTGCTGCGTGGTCTGGCTCAGCTGGCTGACCGCCGAGTTGATCTGGCTGACGCCGCTCGACTGCTCTTCCGACGCCGCCGAGATCTCCTGCACCAGATCGGAGGTGCGCTTGATGTTGGGCACCATCTCGTCGAGCAGGCGGCCGGCCTGTTCGGCAAGCTCCACGCTGTTGGACGCCACTTCGCCGATTTCCTGTGCCGCCACCTGGCTGCGTTCGGCCAGCTTGCGCACCTCGGCAGCCACCACGGCAAAGCCCTTGCCATGCTCGCCCGCCCGGGCCGCCTCGATCGCCGCGTTGAGCGCGAGCAGATTGGTCTGATAGGCGATGTCGTCGATGATGCTGATCTTCTGGGCGATCTGCTTCATCGCGGCCACGGTGGAGCGCACCGACTCGCCGCCCTTCTCGGCTTCCTGCGCCGCCTTGGTCGCGATCGAATCGGTCACCTTCGCGTTCTCGGTGTTCTGGCCGATCGAGGCGGTCATCTGCTCGATTGACGCGCTGGTTTCCTCGACCCCCGCCGCCTGCTCGCTGGCGCCCTGCGAGAGCGACTGCGCCGTCGCGCTGACTTCTTCGGAAGCGCTGGCAAGCGATTGCGCATTGGTATTGACGTCGCTGACCACCTGCGCGAGCTTTTCAGCCATGCCGCGGACGGAATACAGCAGACTCGATTCGTCGCCCGGCCGGGTCGCCACCTGCACCGTCAGATCGCCCTCCGCGATCCGGCTGACAATGCCGGCGGCATAAGCCGGCTCGCCACCCAGCACACGCCGGAGGCCCTGCACGATCACCAGACCGATCGCCACCACGACGATGGTCACCAGGACGGAAATCCCGAGCTGCAGCATCGACGAACTGGAACGCACCGATTGCGCTTCCCTGGCCGAAGCTTCGGCCAGCTTCACATTGAAATCATTGTGGCTGTCGAAGGCCTTGATGATCGCTGCGACCTTGCTCTGATTGGCAAAGATGTACTCGATGGCCTCCGATGTCTTGCCTTGCTCAGCCAGCTGCAAGGCGCGGTCAAGCAAAGCCCAGTACTCCGACAGCCCAGCCTTGTCGGCCTGCAGCAAAGCGCGGTCCTCATCGTTGGAAATGTCGGTTTCCTCGTATTTCTTGACGGCCGCATCCGTAGCGGCACGCAGGCTCGCGATCTGGCTGATCAGTCCTGCCCTGGCCTTCTCGTCCTTGACCGAGAACATCTGCCAGAGCGCAGCGCGCACACGCAGAAAGTTCGAGGTCGCCACGTTCAGATCGATCAGGCTTGGCACCGTATTGACGTTGGAATAATTCGCGGCCTCAAAAACCCGGCCCATCTGCCACCAGCCGAGTGCGGCCGACAGGATCAGACAGGCCGCGGAAATGGCGACCAGCAGATAGAGTCTCTTGAAGACTGACATACGACCTCCTCTTGCGAACGGATTCAGACTGCGGTTTTGAGGGAAGCTTCCGCCTGCTGCGCAAGGGAAGGCACATCAACGATCAGAGCGACTTCACCACTGCCCAGAATGCTTGACCCACTGATCCCCTTGACCTGACTGAAGATCTTGGAGAGTGGCCGGATCACGGTCTGAGCCTCACCGAGCAGGCGATCAACGACCAGGCCGAATTTGCGGCCGGCGTTCTTGACGATCACGATGCTCTGGCGCTTGCCGGCTTCGCCCGGAATTTCAAAGAACTCGCGCAGGCGCACGAAGGGCAGGACTTCACCACGCAGGTTCGTGTAGTCATGCCCGGACACCACCGAGAACTCGATGCATTCCTCGATCATGTCGAGCGGGATGACAAAGGTGCTCGTGCCCACGCCGATCTGGAAGCCGTCGATGATGGCCAGGGTGAGCGGCAGGCGGATGCGCAGGGTGGTTCCCTGCCCCGGTTTGCTGCCCAGTTCGATCTCGCCGCGCAGCTGATCGATGGAGCGCTTGACCACGTCCATGCCCACGCCACGCCCGGAGAGATTGGTGACCTGCTCTGCGGTGGAAAACCCGGCAGCAAAGATGAGTTTGTAGGTCTCGGCCTCACTGAGCACGGCGTCGGGCGCGATCATGCCGCGCTCGATCGCCTTGGCGCGGATGCGCTGGGCGTCGAGACCCCGGCCGTCATCGCTGACTTCGATGACGATGCAGCCGGAGTCGTGATAGGCATGGAGACGCACCCGGCCTGCCGGCGGTTTGCCCGCGGCCTCGCGCTGTGCGACCGGCTCGATCCCGTGATCGATGGCGTTGCGCACCACATGGGTCAGCGGGTCGGCGAGTTTCTCGACCATGGATTTGTCGAGCTCGGTTTCGGCGCCGGTAATCTGCAGCTCGATTTTCTTGCCGAGTTCCATCGACACGTCGCGCACCACGCGCGGGAAGCGCTGGAACACTTCACCGATCGGGATCATCCGCAGGTCCAGCGAGCGGTCGCGGATCTGGCTCACCAGCTGGCCGATTTCACCAAGCGACTCCACCAGCCCCAGCTGCCGGGTGCGCTCGGCGAGGATGCGTGCGCCCGCACTGGCGATCACGAGCTCGCCGACCAGGCTGATGAGCTGATCGAGCTTGGCGGCCTCCACCTTCACGATGCGGCTCTCTGCCGAACGCTTTTCCTCGCCCTGGCGCTGCTTGACGAGCGCGGCAGCAACCACCGGCGCCTGCACCAGGCGCTCCTGGATCAGCAGCTCGCCCAGACGCGGAGGCGCGCCGGCCTCGCCGCTCGCTTCGGCACCGGCCTGCTGCAGCGCCAGCACATGATCGAGCTCGGCACGAGTCAGCGTGCCGCCGGCCACCAGGATTTCGCCGAGGCGCTGGTCGGATTCGGGCAGCCCCTCGATCAGGGCGATGAATTCGGCGATCCGCGCGCGTGGCGGCAGGATGCGGATCTGGCTGCCCTCGCGGACGAATTCGAATACGTTCTCGAGCGTCTGCTTGTCGACGTCGGCCCGCAGATCGATCTCGAAACCTAGGTAGCAGGTTTCAGGATCCATTTCGGCGACCGGCGGGATGGCATCAGTCAGCGTGTGCAGATAGACGATCTCGCCCAGCCCGGCAAGGTAGTGGATGAAAGACAAAGGGTCCATCCCGTCGCGCAGTACATCAGGCCGGAAGCGCAGGGAAAGATGCCAGTGATCGCTGGCGACCGAATCCTCGTCACGCTCGATTCGCTCGCCTTCGGCATCCACCACCACCGGCGCCGGCACCCGGGCTTCACCGAGATAGGCGGACAAGGCACCGATCAGGGCTTCATGGGTGGAGGGATCCGCCAGCGTGTCCTGGGAGCCCGCCTCGACGGCATCGACCAGACTGCCGAGATAGTCACCACAGCGCAGCAGCAAGGCGGAGAGCTCCGGCCGCATCCCCAGCTCGCCCGCGCGCACACGATCGAGCACGCTCTCCATGACATGGGTGAAGGCCACGATCCAGTCGAGCCCGAACAGCCCCGCCGAGCCCTTGATGGTGTGCGCGGCGCGAAACACCGCGTTGACGCCTTCGGTGCTGATGCCCGAGGCCTCCATCTCGAGCAGGGCAGACTCCATCGCGGCGAGCAGTTCGCGCGCCTCCTGAACCAGCACATCACGAGCCGAAGAAATGTCCATGTTTCAGCTCCACACCAGCGCGGCCGGCGCATCGAAGGCATGGCCGAGATTGAGGGTTCCGAGTTGCTGCCTGACCACCTCGCTGTGCCCGGACCAGCTGAGCTTGCGCCCCAGCAGACGCGCTTCGTTCTGAAGCATCAGCATGACCTGCACGCCTGCGCAATCGAGCTCGCTGACGCCTGCGAGGTCGATCTCGAGCGCCTCGCGCCTGTGCAGCTGATCGAGCAGGCGCGGCTTGAGTTCGGCGGCGGCATAGATCGTGAGCTCGCCGGCGAGCAGCACGCGATCGCTTTCGTCATTCACCAGCGTGAAGCAGTTCATCGCAGGCTCCTTTGGGAAGTGGAGACGTGAGGCGGGGGGCGTTCGGTTCAGGGCGCGACCAGCTTGGCCACGGCATCAAGCAGCACAGGCGGCTGGAAGGGCTTGAGGATCCAGGCCTTGACGCCGGCCTCCTTGCCCGCCTGCACGCGTGTCGCGTCGCTCTCGGTCGTCAGCATGATCACGGGGGTGAAGCGGTAACTGGGCAAGGCCTTGAGGGCCTTCACGAAACTGATCCCGTCCATGTTCGGCATGTTCACGTCGGAGATGATCAGGTTGAACTTGCGTCCGTCCAGCCTGGCCAGCCCCTCCTTCCCGTCAGCGGCTTCGACCACTTCATAGCCGGCGCCATTGAGGGCAATCGCCAGGGTCCGGCGCATGCTCAGGGAGTCATCCACGATCAGCAGGGTCTTGCTCATTTGATGGCATCCTCGTCATCAGGGGGTTCGGGGATTCAGAAAAACATCACGCCGCTGGCGGCCGGCGTGGCCGGAGTGGCCGCGGTATCGCCATGCACCACGCGCTGGTCGTGCATGGTGTAGGTGCGCGCCAGCGCATCCAGCCAGTCATCCACGTCAGGCAAGGGACTGCCTGGATCGGTGCGGGAGCGGATCGAGGCGTCGATCATCCGGCCCATGTCGGCCATGACGTGATCGAGGATCTGCTGCACGCGATCCTGGAACTGCAGTTCGACGATCACCTTGTCGATCTCGTGATGCACATGCGAGCGGTCTTCGCTCATCTGCCTGACCGAGTCGGTCAGGCTCTGCATCGTCTGGTTGAAGTCGCGCACGATCTGCTCGGCCGCATTGCGGGAGGAGGCGATCGCCACGCTTTCCCGGGCTGCGAAAGATTCAGACATTTCCAGCGTCTTTGCGATGGCTTCGCTGACGCGGCTCACCGTGCTCTGGATGCGCTGCCCGGTTTCCCCCGAACGGTTTGACAGCACGCCGACCTGGTCGGCCACCACTGCAAAGCCGCGTCCGTTTTCGCCGGCCCGGGCGGCCTCGATGGAGGCATTGAGCGCGAGCAGATTGGTCTGCTTGGCAATGGCCGACACCTCGGACGCCATCGACCACAGTTCCCGGGCAAGCAGCGACAGGCCTGCCACCTCCTGCACCAGCGTCTCGCGGCAGTTCTGGGTACTGTCCAGGGTGTTGATGATTTCGCGCAGGCTCAGCTCCGCCTGCCGTATGGCGCCCATCACGCTGGCCTCGCCATGTGAATCGGCGTCAGGCCCCGATGCCAGCATCCCGATCAGCTGCGAAAAGCTGCCGACAAGGGATTCGATGGCCTGCCTGATCTGGTCCTGCGCCAGCGCCACATGCCGTTTCCACAAGGGCACGATTTCCAGGATCAGCACATTGAGGTCTTCGAAACGCGCGCGCTCCCCGAAAGCAGGCTCGGCAGGGTCCCGCTCGAGCAGCGTGTTGGGGTTGGCCGGCGGCGTTCTGTCTGCGAGAAACAGCACTACGCCCAGCGCGGCCAGGCAAAGCACGCCCCAGGCCAGGCCTAGCCAGACAGACTGCGCCAGCGCTGCGACGACAACGAGATTGACGCCCCCCGCCAGCAGGATCGGGATTCTTGTTCGCCTGCCCATCCTTGCCGTTCTCCGCGTTCGGATCCTTCGAGCCGCCACGCGCCGTGATGAGGCGTCGAGCCGGGCCATGACGGCACGCCTGACGCCGGAAAACGGGAGACCGTCCTCGGCATTCCGCCGGGTTCAGGCGCAAGTGCTGTCTTGAGGCGTAACAGCCGGAAGCAAAGCGAACTGCACGGAATATGCCCTTACGGGCATTGCAGAGAAGAGGATGAAAAACGCCTCGTCAAGCGGGCAATGCCGCTCAGTTAAGACTGAGCGGCATTTTTCTTGATGGGGTAGTGGGTTTTGGTCATGCGTACGGCACGAGGGGATCTGCGCTCG
>NZ_JBDIVF010000032.1:0-758 GCF_039631355.1 Uliginosibacterium paludis
ACGGCGACCGTCTCGCTCTCGGCCACCAGTGCGATCACTGAAGCCGGCGGCAATATCGTCTATACCGCCACCATCACGTCTGCCCCGGTCTCGGATCTGACCGTCACGCTCGACAACGGCCGGACCATCACGATTGCGGCCGGGAGCACCACCGGCTCGGTGACCGTTGCGGTCGCCGCCTCCGATGACGTCTATCTGGACGCCAGCAGCACCCAGGCCGCCATCACCGGCGTCTCGGGCGGGGGCATCAATGCAAGCTTCAACCCGGCGGCTGCCGTCACCACGATCGCGGACACGATCGATATCACGAGTGCCACGCTGACCGCCTCCTCCTCGGTAGCCGAAGGCAGCACCATCACCTACACGGTGACCCTCGCGAGCGTCGTGACCGGTTCGGACGTGACGGTCAAGCTCGTCAATGGCGAGACGATCACCATTCCGGTCGGAAGTTCTTCCGGCAGCGTCACGACTGCCACGGCCGACAATGCCTATACCGGCAGCTCGGTGGTGACCAACCACATCGACACGATCTCGGGCGGCAACTTCGAGAGCCTGGTCGCCGACAAGACCGCGGTCACGACCACCGTCACCGATGAAGCAACGCCGGACGCAACGACCGTGACCCTCACGGCCTCCGCCACGGCCGTCACCGAAGGCGGCTCGGTGGTCTATACCGCCAGCGTCGATCATCCGGTCACAGGCAGCCCGCTGGTGATCTCGCTCTCCAACGGCCAGAGCATCACCATTCCGGTCGGCAG
>NZ_JBDIVF010000033.1:0-707 GCF_039631355.1 Uliginosibacterium paludis
AAGGAAAAGTTTGAACGTACGAAGCCGCACGTGAACGTCGGCACGATTGGTCACGTTGACCACGGCAAGACCACGCTGACTGCAGCCATCACGACCGTGCTGGCGGCGAAGTTCGGTGGTGCGGCCAAGGCATATGACCAGATTGACGCAGCGCCTGAAGAAAAGGCTCGTGGTATCACCATCAATACCGCGCACGTTGAATACGAAACGGCCAATCGTCACTACGCCCACGTTGACTGCCCGGGCCACGCTGACTACGTGAAGAACATGATTACCGGTGCTGCGCAGATGGATGGCGCGATCTTGGTGTGTTCGGCTGCTGACGGCCCCATGCCCCAGACCCGCGAGCACATCCTGCTGGCTCGTCAGGTGGGTGTGCCCTACATCATCGTGTTCCTGAACAAGTGCGACATGGTGGATGACGCCGAGCTGCTGGAACTGGTCGAGATGGAAGTGCGCGAGCTGCTCTCCAAGTACGACTTCCCGGGCGACGACATTCCCATCGTCAAGGGTTCCGCTCTGAAGGCCCTGGAAGGCGACAAGGGCGAAATCGGCGAAGGCGCGATCATGGCGCTGGCTGATGCGCTGGACTCCTACATCCCGACGCCGGAACGTGCGATCGACAAGCCCTTCCTGATGCCGATCGAAGACGTGTTCTCGATCTCGGGTCGCGGTACCGTGGTGACGGGTCGTGTCGAGCGTGGTGT
>NZ_JBDIVF010000034.1:0-522 GCF_039631355.1 Uliginosibacterium paludis
TGCTCGATGCGGATCTGTTGCTTCTCTGCCCAACTCAGCAGGCTTGCGCTGATGTACTCGGGTCCGTTGTCGCAGCGGATCGAAGCGGGCTTGCCACGCCATTGGATCACTTGCTCCAGGGCTCGCACCACCCGCGCTGCCGGCAGGGACTGATCGACTTCAATGGCCAGACCTTCCCGGTTGAAGTCATCAATCAGGTTGAACAGCCGGATGCTGCGCCCGTCCGCCAATTGGTCATGCATGAAGTCCATCGACCAACTGCTGTTGATCTGCGTGGGCACTGCCAGCGGCTCGGGTTTGTCACGCACGATGCGCTTCTTCGGTTTGATCCGCAGGTTCAGCTCCAGCCCACGATAGATGCGATAGGCCCGTTTGTGGTTCCACCCATAGCCCTTGACGTTGCGCAGGTACAGGTAGCACAGGCCGAAACCCCAGTTGCGCTGGTTGTGGGTCAGGCGAACCAGGTGGTCGGCAATCTCAGCGTTCTCCGAGGACAGCTTGGGTGAGTAGCGATAGCAGCGC
>NZ_JBDIVF010000005.1:0-192874 GCF_039631355.1 Uliginosibacterium paludis
CACCCCGCAAACCCGCACGGCTACGTTGCCGAGAGGTCAAGAAAGGCGGTTTTTGGAGGTGAAGTGTCGAACTCGGGCGAGCCAGGTTGCCGACCCGGTCAATGATCCGGTCTTCGTGCGCCTGGCCGCGCGGATGAGCGGGATGTCGAACGGCATGGTCGAATTCCAGATGATCAGCACGCGCGGCATGACCCATCCGGTGCCGGATCCCGCCCGCCTGGAAATTTCCGATGTGCGCGACCGCGGCTATTACGAAGACGCGCTCGCCGGACCGCCCGGTTCGCTGGTCACCGGTTTGCCGGTACTGCGCAAGTCTGCCCGCCGCTGGGCGCTGCCGATGGTGCTCCGGCTCGAGCGCGAGGTTGCCGGCTTCTCGATGATCCTGTGCCTGATCGATCTGCAGCGACTCAGCGAGCCCCACGAGACCTGGCGGATGAAGGACAAGGGCAGCATCCTGCTGCTGCGTGACGATGGACATGTGCTGGCGCGCGCACCCTTTGATCCGGCGCTGCTGGGCCTGGATCTGTCGGTCTTCCCGCGATTTGGCGAGATGCGTACGCGGCCTCAGGGCAAGCTGGTGTCGGGCAGTGCGTTCAGCGATGGCGTGCAGCGCATCGTGAGCTATGAAAAGCTGCCGGGGCATCCGGTTTTCGTGGTGTCGTCGCGGGGCTACGATGAAGCCCTGCAACCCTGGCAGACGATCCGTCGCATCCTACTGCTGGTGGCGGCACTTCTCACGTTGGCGCTGCTGGCAACCGGCCTGGTGATCCGCCGCAGCCATCGTGCGGTGTTTTCCGCCCAGGCCGCCCTGCACCGCATGGCGATGACGGATGAACTCACCGGCGTCTTCAATCGCCGCGCCTTCATGGAGGAAGCCGCGCGCGCCCGCGAGGCCGCGCGGCAGGCGGGCACGGCCCTGTCGGTACTGATGATCGACTGCGACCATTTCAAGCAGGTCAACGACCGCTACGGTCACGCGGTCGGCGATGAAGTGCTGCAAGGTGCTACCCGCTGCTGGCGGGAGGCCCTGCGTGAGCCGGATCGGCTGGCGAGACTGGGCGGCGAGGAGTTCTGCGTATTGCTGCCGGGCCTGGCGGCAGAGGATGCGGAGGGCGTGGCCGAGCGTCTGCGCCAGCTCTCGGCCGGGGCGCAGGTGTCGGCCAGGGAGCCCGCGCTGCGGGTGACGGTGAGCATCGGGGTGGCCTCGCTGAGTGCGCAGGATGCCGACTGGCAGAGCTTGCTCGCCCGTGCCGACCGGGCGCTCTACCGGGCCAAGGAGGAAGGGCGCAACCGGGTGGTGGTTGAAACGCCGGAGGCGGTCTGAGCCGGCGACTTCAGCGCAGCAGCGCGCAGAGCGCGACCCCGGTCGCGATGATTGCCAGCACGCAGGCGAAGAGGGCGATCCGCTGCAGGCGGGCCGCCCGGTTTTCCATTTCGGTGGCAGCGCCCTCCAGCGTCTGCAGCGTCTGCGAGAGCTTGTCGGCCAGCACGCGGATCGACTCCGCATTGTGGGTGGTCGCGGCCTGAAGCTCCTCGATCTGTTTCTCGACCAGCGGCTCGGTCCGGGCGGATTCCTTCCGCGTGAAGGCGGGGATCGCCGCGGTGACGATCTGGGTGACGTAAGGCAGCGAGGCCTTGAGGATGGGCAGCCAGGCGGGCATGGGGGATTCCTCTTGCGGTCGTTCGGCCCCCGAGTGTAGCGCTCCCGCCGCGACGAGCGTCTCGCAATCGGTGCCATCCCGCATACCGGCGACGGTGGCGGCCGGTGCCGCTAGGGGATATTCCTGATACCGGAAACATTATTCGCAAAAGGGTCGTCGCCTGCCCTTTAGTTCGGTGCTTTCTGTCCGATGTGAAGGGTGGAAGCGACACCAATGTCGCCTGACAGAGCGGGCCTACCCGGGGGATCGGCGGTGGGCCCGGATGACTTGTGTGGAGAGAGGGCATGGCAGAGAAGAAAGCAGTGGCCTACCTGGCGCGGGAGATCGCCGGAGGCAGTGCACAAGAGATGCTGTTTGACGGGCTGCTCAATGCTGCCGAAAAGCAGGGCCAGAATCTGGTGGTATTCCGCGGCGGCTATTTCGGAAAGGATCCCGGCGCGCAGATCTACGGGCTCATCAATGAGCGCTATCAGGGCGTGATCAGCTGGGCTTCGCCCGAGGGCGACAGCGCCCGCAGCGCGCATTTCGATTCCCTGCGCAAGCTGCCGCTGGTCACGCTGACCCAGCAGATGCCGCCCTGGCCGGTAGTGGTGACCGACAGCCATTCCGGCATGCGCGCGCTGGTCGAACACCTGGTGGTGGTGCATGGCAAGCGTCGCATCGCTTTCGTGCGCGGCCCCGAAACCCATCCGCTGGCGAAGGAGCGCCATGAGGCCTACCTCGAGGTGCTGCGTGCCCACGGCATCGCCCAGGACGAACGCCTGGTCTCGCCCTTCGGCAACTGGGACAAGGCACGCGGCGCGGCGATGGTGCAGCTCTTCATTGATGAGCGACGGCTGAGGCCCGGCGTCGACTTCGACGCGCTGGTGTGCGTGAACGACAACATCGCGATTGCCGCGATCGCCGATCTGCAGCGGCGCGGCATCCGGGTGCCCGAAGACATGGCCGTGACCGGCTGCAACGATGTGTTCGATGCGCGGGTGAATACGCCGCCGGTCACGACCGTGGCCTTGCCCGGCGACGAGCAGGCGGCCAAGGCGCTCGAGGTGCTGGGCGCGGTGGCGGGCGGGCGCACGCCACCGGCGGTCACGCAGCTGCCGGGCCGGCTGGTGGTGGGGCAGTCCTGCGGCTGCGCCTCGCATCAGGTGGCCGCCGCGGCTTCCGGCATGGTGTCGCTGCGGGGCGGGCTCGATCTGGGCGGTCGTGTTGCCGCGCTTTTCAGGGCT
Source organism: Uliginosibacterium paludis (assembly GCF_039631355.1). Taxonomy (NCBI): domain Bacteria; kingdom Pseudomonadati; phylum Pseudomonadota; class Betaproteobacteria; order Rhodocyclales; family Zoogloeaceae; genus Uliginosibacterium; species Uliginosibacterium paludis. Next base: position 2,888 of record NZ_JBDIVF010000005.1, read on the forward strand.
TTCGGTTTCTTCACGCGCGGCGGCGCGGTGCGCGCCATGGTCGCGGCGGCCAGCGCACAGCGTCATGGCGGTCGCGCAGCCTCTGCAGCCGTGATCGAGGAAGTGGCCGGCAGCCTGGTCGATGCGTTCTGCCGCGAGCTGGGCTGGGCCCGTGAGGGTGGCGGTTTCAATGCCGCGCTGGGCGACGCGATCAAGCGTTGCACCGAGGCGAAGCTGCCGCTTGAAGTGCTGCAGGGCATGATCTCGACCCTGCGCCGCAGGCTGCTGCCCAGCCTGTGGCGGCGTGGTCGCATCATCCGCGCCGAAGACCTCTGGGCGCAGGCCCGGGTGATGCTGAGCGAGGCCGATGGCCGCCTGCGCGAAGCCGCCAATCTCAAGGCGCTGGCCCGCGAGCGCATGATCAGCCAGCTGGGCGCGAAGCTCGCGACCACGCATGAAACCGGCGCCTTGCTCAAGCTGCTGCAGCAGGAGCTGCCGAAGCTGGGCGTGCCGGCGTTGCATCTGGCCGTGTATGAAGGTGAGGCCGGCTGGGATCGCACCCGCATTCCCGCGCAGCTCCGGGTGCTGACCGCGTCCGCCGGCCGCGAGGGCAGCCTGATGGCGGTGCAGGACTTCATCCCCGCGCTGATGGCGCATTCCGCCCAGCGCCAGACCCTGATCGTGGTGCCGCTGCACTTCAACGAGACGCAGATCGGCCTGGCGGCGTTTGCGCTCGGGCCGCATGACGGCACCATCTACGAGTCGCTCAAGGTGCAGCTCTCCAGCTCGCTCTATGGCGCGCTGCTGCGCCAGACCCTGCGCGAAACGCTCTCCGGCATGGAGCGCAAGGTGGGGGAGGTGTCGGGCAACTCCGAGCAGATCAAGCACAGCGTGCAGGGCGGCTCGGCCGCGATGGAAGGTGTCGCCGGCAGCATCCACGGCATCTCGCAGCATGTGCGCGAAGTGACCCAGGTGATCAACGATGCGGTCAGTCTCGCTGCTCGCGCCACGCATGACATCGGCGTACTCAACGAGCAGTCTCAGGAGATCACAAAGGTTACCGGCCTGATCACCCAGATCGCGCAGCAGACCAACATGCTGGCGCTCAACGCCGCCATCGAGGCGGCGCGCGCGGGCGAGGCGGGGCGCGGTTTCGCGGTGGTGGCCGAGGAGGTGAAGTCGCTGGCGGTGAATACCGTCAATTCCTCCAGCAGCATCCGCAGCATGATCGGCAGCGTGCAGGAAAACACCGGCCGGGTGAATGAGTCGATGGCCGGCATCAACGAGATCATGCAGAAGATCGCGACGCTGTCCTCAGGCATCTCGGGCGCGATCGCCGAGCAGGAGCACTCCACCAACGAGATCTCCGACATCCTGCTGCATGCGGCGCAAGGCACCAGCGAAATCGCCGGCGCCCTGGCCGAACTCGATATGCTGAGCCGCAGCGCGGGCAGACTCTGAAGGGTGGGCAAAATGTAGGGCGCCCTGAGCGAAGCGCGCCGCACGGAGGACTCCGGGGCCTGAGCTTTGCTTGGCTTTGGGGGCCGATCCGTACGCGGCGTGCATCGGCGATGTCGCGGTGGCGTGCAGGGCTGCTTCGGCGCGCTTCGCTTCGCTCAGGGCGCCCTACGGTCGGGCGGGTCGGGTTCCGCCCTTCACATCTGCCGGAAGAGGTGGCTGAAGCTGCGGCTGACTTCCAGCTCTTCGTCGCTGCCGCGCAGCTTCACCCGCAGCTGGCCGCGATCATCGCGGCGCACCCGTTCGATGGCGTCCGCGCGGACCAGGGTGGCGCGGTGGATCTGCCAGAACAGCGCCGGATCGAGTTCGTTGACCAGTTCGCGGATCGGCTTGCGGATCAGCACTTCCTGGCGCCCGCTGCAGACCCGGGTGTATTTCTCGTCGGAGGTGAAGAACAGGACTTCGCTCACCGGAATCACATGGATCACGCCACCGCTGCCGGCCTGCACATGCTGCAGGTAGTCGGGCGTGCGACCTCCCAGTTGCCGGCCCAGGCGCAGCAGCATCTGGTTGAGATCGGGAGGCGTGGCCTCGAGCTGCTGGCGCAGGCGCGCCACGCAGCGGTCCAGCCTCGCGGCCTCCACCGGTTTGAGCAGGTAGTCCAGTGCGCCTTTCTCGAAGGCTTCCACCGCATGCTGGTCATAGGCGGTGACGAATACCACATGCGCCTGTTCGCTGATGTCGCGCGCGGCTTCGAGTCCGCTGCGGCCCGGCATGCGGATGTCGAGAAAGGCGATGTCGGGCCGGTGTGTTTCGCAGAGGCTGACTGCTTCGTCACCGTTGCGCGCCTCGGCCACGATCTGCAGCTCGGGCCAGGCGCGCGCCAGGGCGCTGCGCAATTGCTCGCGCATCAGGCGTTCGTCGTCGGCGATCAGGGCGGTGGGCATGGCGTCATCCTTGGGCCGGCGCGGCCGGCGGGGCTTCATCGATGTAGGGCAGCTGGATCCGGGCGATGGCGCCACCGCCTTCGCGGGCCTGCAGGCTGAAGGCGGCACGCTCGCCATAGAGCAGGCGCAGGCGCTCGCGGATGTTGGCCAGCCCGGTGCCATCGATGGCCGCGACCGGATCACATCCCATGCCATTGTCCTCCACCCGGACGATCAGCTGGTTGCGCCCCACTTCCGCGCTCACGATCAGGCGCCCGCCTTCCGGGCGAGGCTCCAGGCCGTGCTTGATCGCATTCTCGATCAGGGTCTGCAGCATCATCGAGGGGAATTCTGCCGCATGCAGCCCTTCGCTGATGTGGAATTCCGCCTGCAGGCGCTCTTCCATCCGCATCTGCATGATCTCGACATAGGCGCGGCTCATCGCGAGCTGCTTGCCGAGCGTGCTGCGCTGGGCGTCTTCACGGATCTGCGGCACCGCTTCGCGCAGGTAGCGGATCAGATTTTTCTGCAGCTGCGAGGCCCGCTCCGGATCGGTCTGGATCAGCTGGTCGATCGAGGCCAGGGTGTTGAAGAGGAAGTGCGGCTCGATCTGGGCCTGCATGGCGGCGAGGCGTGCATCGGCCGCTTCACGCTGCAGGGCTGCCATGTCAGCGTCATTGCGGGCGGTGTCGGCAGCACTTCGGGCAGAGTTGGCGGCTTCCTCGGCCTTGATCTTGTCGCCGGCGAGCAACTTGAAGGCGAGCAGGGCGAGGAATAGCCCGAAGAAGGCGATGCCGGAGGAAATGTCATCGTCTCCGCTCGCCGAGCCTCTGGCATGCCGCTCCGCCTTGCGCTCCTCGATCCGTGCCTTGCGCTCGGCTTCCCGGGCCTGGCGATCGGCCGCGTCGGCCGTGTCCTCGGCGGACGGCTCGATATTCACGATGCCGAAACTCCAGGGCTCCGAGGGCGAGCGGTCTTTCTGCGGCCAGACGAACACGGCCAGGCAGAAGCAGGCGACCAGCACGATGATTTCCAGTGGCCTGAAGCGGCGGACATTGGCCCAGCCTTCCCGGCGCGGCAGCTGCACCGGCACGCGGGCGGCGATTCGCCAGCTGACGAAACCCATCAACAGGCCGAAGAGCGCATTGCCGGTGCTGTAGCGGCCGAAAAGCGCGCTCGCCAGTGCGTCGAGTGCCAGCCAGGCGCACACACTGAAACCCAGCAGGCGCTGCCAGCGAACGGCCACCAGCCAGGCCGCGCAGTAGTTCCACAGGCGGCGGCCCTGTTCCCGCAAGGCGGTGAGGCTGGGGGCGGGCTCCAGCTGCAGCCAGAGCATGCTCAGCGCCAGAAGGATCTGCAGGGCGGTGCCGTACCAGCCCGGAATATGCCAGTGCTGCACGAGGGCGCGTATGAACAGCGCGGCGATCACGAACAGGGCGAGCTGGCCGGGCACCGGTGCCACGCGTGCGGCGGCCTCTCCGGCAGCGTGGGCGGGCGCTTCGGGCGGCACCGGGGGCGAGGGTGGAACAGGCGGGGAGGCGGGCGAAGCCCCTGTGTCGATGCGGACGGTCTTGCCTTGCTTCGTGATTTGCACGCCTTCGGGCGTGATGCGGACTTCCTTGCCTGGCTTCAGGACCACCGTGCTGTCCCCCGAGATCCGGATTTCTTTCCCCGGCCTGGAGATCACGGTGGTCGCAGGCGGTCCGGACGCCGCTTCGTCGGTGTCGCCTGTGCGGGATGCCTCGCCGGCAGGCGGCGTCGGGGTGGGTGACCGGTCAGCTCTCGCGCCGCGCTTGCGCAGGCGCCAGAGCAGCGCGACGAGGGCCGCGATGAGCAGCGCGGCAGCAAGGGTCAGGGCGATCGACTGGGCGCTGCTGCCGGCCTGCTCCGGCGAGGCCGGCTTGACGGGACTTGCCTCGACCTGGATGACGCCCGATTGGGATGCGCCCGGCATGTCGATGGCATCGCTATCGGTGTCGTCATTTGCTTGGGCGGACTGGTGGCCGGCATCGCTGGAGGTGATCTGGATGCCGTGAAGATTGATCCGGACCGTGTCCTTGCCATCCTGGATGAGAAGGCCGTTCTCGTTGATCTGAACGGTGCTGTCCGGCTTGCTCGCGGACGCGTCCGGCGTTTCCTTGGGGTCGGGCAATTGAATGCTCCTGTAATTCGGCGGGGTCAGTCGAGTGTGCAGACAGTCCGCATGGAGGGCAAGCCTTGCGCGGATGCACTGGACGCAGCGGGAGGCGCTTCGATGTGCAGGGCCTGCGGCGCGAGGCGGAAGTGGCGTTCGGCAACCGTCACCAACCCCAGCGTGATCAGCGCGGCGGGCAGCAGGCAGATGAGAAAGGGAAGGGGTTGTTCGAAGCGGGACATGCGGTGCTCCTGTCTGTCATGCGGATCAGTGGCCGGCGGGGGCGGAGGCGTCACTCGCGACCGGCACCGCGCCGGACCCGGCCGGGCTGCGCGGCCAGGTCATCCAGAGCGCCGTCGCAAGGCCCAGCTTCAGCACGAGCGACACGAAGAAGGCGACTAGGAAGCGGCGCGAGGCGAACGGAACAGTCATCTGCATGACGGGCTCCCGCGGCTCAGTTGCAGGCGCAGATCGTGGCCGTGTTGCCCGCCACCAGCGCCTCGAAGCCGGCCAGCGGCAGGGTGGGGAAGGCGACGTTCAGCGCGGTGACGAGACACAGATTGGCGACGACGGAAGCGCTGACACCGATGAGGATGTGGCGGAGGGGGCGGGATTTGATCTGCATGACGGGCTCCTGGGCGGGTTTCATGTCCGGAATGGACAGGCGCAGGATGCGACCGGGCGTGACGGGCTGCGAGCGGGATGCGATGTTCTGCAGGAAGTGCGGTGCAGGATGCAGCCAGGCGCGAAGAACGGTATCGGGCGCCGGGCCGCATGACGTCGGAGTTGGCGGCGGCAACGCGCCTGGCCAGGCGTTCTGCAGGGGAGGCTGCACCCCGCCCGCCGCTTTCACCGGATCTTGCCTGATTTCCTGAAGCCGTTCCCGGCCGTCATGGCGAGCGGCGGCTGGCGCACCGGATTGTGCGCGTCGAGTTCGTCGATGTATTGCGCCATGCCCAGGGCTTCGCGTTCGAGGAAGCGGGCGATGGCTTCGCGGAAACGTGGCTCGGCAATCCAGTGTCGCGACTGCGTAGCGACCGGCTCCAGGCCGCGGGCCAGCTTGTGTTCGCCCTGCGCGCCGCCTTCGAAGCGTGCGATGCCGTGAGCGATCGCGTAGTCGATGGGCGCGTAGTAGCAGGCTTCGAAGTGCAGGCAGCTCACCTCGCGCAGTGCGCCCCAGTAGCGGCCATAGAGCGTGTCGTGGTCGCGCAGCAGGAGGCTGGCGGCGATGTCTTCATCCTGCTGGCGGGCAATCAGCAGCACGCAGTGAGCGGGCAGCGACCGGCCCAGGCGCTGGAAGAAGTCGAGATTCAGATAGGGGGCGGAGTGGTGCAGCGCGTAGGTGCGCTCATAGCAACGGGTGAAGAACGCCCAGTGCTCCGGCTCAATGGCAGCGCCTTCGAGGGTGCGCAGGCTTACGCCGGCCTCGCGCACATAGCGGCGCTCCTGGCGGATCTTCTTGCGCTTGTCACGGGTCAGCGCGGCGAGGAAGGCGTCGAAGTCCGGATAGCCGCGGTTCTGCCAGTGGAACTGCACCGCATGCCGCGTGAGGCAACCTGCTTCGTCTGCCCAGGCGAGCTCGTCGGGCTGCGCGAACAGCATGTGGAAGGAGGAAAGGCCGCTTTGCCGGGCGGATTCGAGCACGCCCTGCAGCAGGGTGCGGCGCGCCTCGGCATTCACCCCCAGCACGCGCTGGCCGGGCACAGGGGTGAAGGGAATCGCGGCGAGCCATTTCGGGTAGTAGTCGAGGCCGTTGCGCGCATAGGCGTCGGCCCAGGACCAGTCGAACACATACTCGCCCATTGAATGCTGCTTCAGGTAGAGCGGCATCGCGGCGACGAGCCGGGCCTCGTCCCACAGCGTGGCGTGGGCCGCCTGCCAGCCGCTGCCCGCACCCGTGCAGCCGGCGTCCTCCAGTGCGGCGAACCAGGCATGGCGCAGGAAGGGCTGATCGCTGCCGGCCAGCCCGTCCCAGGCGTCGGCGGGAATTTCATCGATGCGGGCGTGATGACGCAGTTCCATGAGGCGGGGCGCAGCGGTTGAGGCGTGACCCGCCGAGCATATCAGCAGCCATGCGCGCTGCGGCGGCGCGCTTCAGACTGCAGGGCGCGGAATCTGGTCGAAGAGCTTCTGCACGACGGCCTTGTCTTCCGGGTCGGCAATGGCCGCGATGGCCTGCTCCGCCCGCTCGAAGGCTTCGCGGTGCAGGGCGGCCTCGCCGGCAGCATGCGCGGCGTGGGCGTGGATCGCATGCGTGAAAGCGATCTCCCAGTCCGGCGTGGCCGCTTCGCCGAGAAAATAGCGGCGCATGGTCTCGGCATAGCACAGCGCGCTGGCCCCCAGCCCGGCAGCGGCATGGGCCTGGGCGAGCAGCATGGTGGCGCGCATGTGGTTCAGCGTATTGCCGGCGACCTGCCAGTGCCAGGCCGATGCATGCGCGGCATCGAGCAGCGCGAGCGGATCGCGCGCGTCAGCCGGCTGCTCGGCGAGGGTCCAGGCCTGGTTGTTGGCCGAGATCGCGAAATAGCGGTGCCAGCTCGCCGGCTGGAGGTCTTCCGGAGTTTTTGCCATGTCTTGCCCTCTCTGAATGAATGGACGGCCTGGCCGGGCTCATGCCCCGGCGCGATGAGGAGCTTAAGCCCCTTCCGACGGGAACGGAACTTGCCGCGTCCGCCCTTCGATGCTTCGATGATCAGCAGGGCGGGCGTGCCGCCGCGTGCCTCGTCATCACAGGAGAATGCCCATGGCCAGTCGCCGTTCCCATCCATTTACCGTACACGAAGCCCTGCTCGCGAAGAGCCTCGAGCTGGCGCTCGCGGTGCCGCAGGTCATGGCCCATCGGCTCTGGCGCATGGCGCTGGCCGGGCCGATGCCATCCGCGCGCGACCGGGCGGAATTCCAGCGGATGGGCCTGGAGAAGCTCGCCGCCTTTTTCGAGTCCTGGCAGGCGATGAGCTGGCAGCTGTGGCAGATCCAGCTGGGAATGCTGGCGAGCCTGATGCGCCTCTGGCAACCGGGGTGGCCCGGCCCTCAGGCGTTCTCCGGCTCCTTTTTGCAGGAGGCCGTCGCCGGTGTACTGGGCGCGGGCCTCGCGCCGGTGCACCGGCGGGCCAGCGCAAACGCGCGCCGGCTGGCCCGCAGCCGCACCACGCTCTTTACGCCCCGGCGAATGCGCCGATGAGGGCGAAGATCCAGATCACCGCGCCGATCGCGATCCATAAATAGTTGGCGCCGCTCAGCTCGCCGTTGCTGCGGCCCTCGGCATCGCCGCAGGCCATGTTGATCTGGCGCTGCGCGTGGGCGAAGAGCGCCAGCAGCGGCAGCAGGGCGAGCCAGGAAAGGATGTCGGTCAGCGGCGAGCCGACGCCCTTGACCGCCGCGCGGTCCAGCGCCCCGGAGATCAGCAGCATCACCACCAGCAGCGTGGCGTGGAGACCGGGGCGCCAGTCCAGCGTCACGCCACGCGACTCGGCATGATCGTGCACGCGGCGGAACAGCGAGTGGACGAAGAAGTAGTTGAAGAGCGCACGGGCCATCGGCCAGATGTTGTCGTCGGTTGCGTCCCGGTAGTTCTTCCAGTTCCGGTAGAACCAGAAAATCGCATACATGCCCCCGGTTGCCAGGTAGAGCGTGCTCAGCTTGCTGATCGAAACGATGTAGAAGTCGGCGCGCATGCCGGGCTGATCGGTGTCGGCGACCGGTGCGGCCGGCGGTGCGTAGAGGTTGTCTGTCATGTCTGTGTCATTGGAACGGAAAGAGGGGCGGCGTGCCGGCTCAGCCGCGCACGGCCTGGCGGGCGGCCCGGACCCAGTCGTGCTCGTCTTCGACGGTGGAGGCAAAGCGCTTCGAGTGGGTCAGCAGCTCGTTGAAAACCTGCCTGGCGGCGTCGTGCTGGCCAAGGCTGGCGAGAAAGTCGCCATAGCGGTAGCGGGCTTCCAGGCCCGAGAACTGCGGGACGAGGGCGCGGAAAGCGGCATGCGCCGCGTCGGTTTCACCCCGGCCGGCGAGGATTCGTGCGTCGAGCAGGCGGACCTCCATCGGGCGGACTTCCGGTGCGACCGCGCGGAGCCGGGCGACGAGTTGTGCGGCGCGATCCCAGTCCTGCTGCTCGACCCTGGCGCGGAGCAGTCCGGCCAGGATCTGCCCGTCATCGGCAAAAGCACCGGCGAGGCAGCTCTCGTAGAGGCTTGCCGCCTCCGCGAACATCTGGTGGTTCATGCATTCCTGCGCCAGGGCGACGCGGTTGTCCACGCTGCCGCAGATTTCAAGCTCCTCGGCACGGCGCCTGAGATCGGCGTCCGGCTTGAGGGCACGGGCAATCTTCCGCGCGGTGCGGTTTGCGTTGCGGTGCTCGCGCGAGCCGGGAAAGATCTCGATGAAGTAGTACATCACCGAGCCCATCACCGGAAAGCCCATGATGACGAACATCCACCAGTAGGGGCGCCCGGTCCGCAGGGCGTGGAAGGCGAAGCTGAACTGGATCAGCAGTACGAGACCGGCGAGAAGTGGCATGAGCTGGATTCCGCTTGAAAGTGGTCCGGATGGCAGGTCCGTGACCCGCACGCGAAGGCCGGATGATACTCCAGCGGGAATGCAGATGGCATTTGTCAGGATGCCGGAGTCATTCTCTGGAGGCTTGATGCTTCCAGGGCTTGTGCTTCAGAACTGCTTGACCTCGATGCCCAGCGTCAGGATGCGGTAGGCGATCTGTCGCGGCGTCATGTTCAGCAGCCGCGCGGCCTTGGCCTGGACCCAGCCGGCCTGCTCGAGCGCGGCGATGACGCGGGTGCGCTCGTCGATGGAGCTGTCTTCCAGATCGATGCGGGGGGCAGCGCCGGGCGCGGCCAGAGGCGGGGCGACATCGCGCTGGCGGTCGATGCGGATCAGGCCGACATCGATATGCCCGCTCTCCGACATCACCGCGGCGCGCTCCAGGCAGTTCTCCAGCTCTCGCACATTGCCCGGCCAGTTGTACTGCATCAGGCGGGTCACTGCGCTGTCGGAGAGTTCCAGCGGCCGGCCCTGCGCCTGGCCGATGCGGCTGAGCAGGTGACGCGCGATCTCGGGCACGTCTTCGAGCCGCTCGCGCAGCGCCGGCAGCTTGATCGGCATGACGTTGAGGCGGAAGTAGAGGTCTTCGCGGAACTTGCCGTGATCGACCGCGTCTTCCAGATCGCGGTGTGTGGCCGCGATCACGCGCACATCCACTTTCACCGTGCGGCCACCGCCCACCCGCTCCAGTTCGCCTTCCTGCAGCACGCGCAGCAGCTTGGCCTGGAAGGCTGGTGAGATTTCGCCGATCTCGTCGAGAAAGATGGTGCCGCCATCGGCCATCTCGAAGCGGCCGCGGCGCTGCGTGACCGCGCCGGTGAAAGCACCTTTCTCATGACCGAAGAGTTCGGATTCGAGCAGGTTCTCCGGCAGCGAGGCGCAGTTGAGCCGCACATAGGGGCCGCGTGCGCGCGGCGAGTTGTAATGGATGGCGTTGGCAATGAGTTCCTTGCCGGTGCCGGTTTCGCCGCGAACGAGTACGGTGGTATTCCATTTGGATACCATACGGATCTGCTCGAAGATCCGCCGCATGCCGGCGGAGTGGCCGACCATGTTGTCGAAGCCGTGCTGGGCCCGCACCGTGCGGCGCAGCGTGTCCCGCTCCTCGGCGATGTTCTTTTTCTCTTCGGCCACATCCAGCGAGAGTTTCACGCTCTGCCCGATGAGGTTGGCGACCATCTCGGCAAAGCGCGCGCGCACCGCAAGCAGGCCGTCGTCGAGCCGGTTCGGTTGCAGCGCCAGCACGCCCTGCAGGGTGCCGCCGACATGGATCGGCGCGGCAATGAAGGGCAGGCGGCGCTCGTAGATGCCCAGCCGGTTGAGGAAGTGCGGATTGGCCGAGACCTGGGGCAGGGCAACCGTCTTGCCTTCTTCCAGGATCAGCCCCAGCACGCCTTCGCCACTCTGGTAGCGCACCGGTTCGAAGGCTTCGGGTTCGACGCCCTGCACGGCATTGACGACCAGTTCGCCGGTGACGGCATCGAGCACGCTGATCATGCCGCGGGTGAGGCCGGCGGACTCTTCCAGCACGCGCAGCACTTCCTGCGGGGTCTGCTTCACGTCAAGCGAGCGCGAGAGGATGACGCTGACTTCGTACAGCGTTTCCATCAGCTTGCGGTTCAGTGCGCCTTCGGCGTCCAGTGCCATGATCTGCCTTCTGCTTCCATGTTGCTTCGATCCGCTCGCACGGGGGCGTGCGAGCCGGTGCTGCGTCTCTCAGTCCTGCCGGTGCCGCAGGGGCAGCACGACGCGGGCGAGGCAGCCGCCACGCGGTGCCTCGGCCAGTTCGATATTGCCGCCGTGGTCCACGGCGACCTGCAGCGCTGCGGCGAGCCCGGTACCGAGGTGATTGCCCTGGCGCTTCTTGGTCGTCCAGAACGGTTCGAAGGCGCGCAGGCGGGATTCGGGGGCGAGGCCGGGGCCACTGTCGGTGATGTCCACCGCGAGGCTGTCACTGGCCGCGTGCGTGCTGATGGACAGTTCGCGCTGGTTCCAGCCCTTGGTGTTCATGGCCTCGATGGCGTTGTCGACCAGCGCCTTGAGCATGGCGCGCAGCCGGGTCGGCGAGCCCTGCAGGGCGGGCAGCACGAGTTGCGGGGACCAGCTCACGCTGATGCCGGCGGCGAGGAAGGTCTGCGCCGAGAGGTCGAGCACGTCGCGCACCGCCTCGTTCATGTTGACCGAGCTGCTCGCGCTGGCCGCGGCTGGCGGCACGGCCGAGCGCAGCGTCTCCAGCACGCTCTGGCCGGCCTTGAGCGCTTCGGCCAGCGCGGCCTGGGTGGGATCGCAACCCCGCCGGCCCATCATGTTCACGACCGACTCGAGCACATTGAGCGGGCCTTCCATCTGGTAGACCGCCGCGGCCATGCTCTCGCGCAGCGCCTGCTGTCGGGCTTCGTCGGCGAGCAGCGCATGCAGGGCGGCCACGCGGGCCTTTTCCTGCTCCATGACCTGACGCGTCACCTCGCTGGCGACCAGCAGCAGATAGGCCTCGGGGCGCTCATTGTAGAAAGCGTCGGTTTCGTCGTTCGTGCTCGCTACCCAGACGCCGGAGCAGGCATACCAGCGCGGGTTGCGCCAGTGCGGGCGGTCGAGCCGCACCTGGCGATCGAGAAAGGCGTGGGCGCCCGGCTTGAAGGGGCCGAAGCCGCTGCCGAGCTCGGCGCGCACGGCTTCAAGCAGCACCGTGGCGGGCTCCTGCATGCGCAGGTCCGACATCAGCGCCTTGTAGGCGTGGTTGTCGAGCAGTACGCGGTCTTCCATGTTGAGCAGGGCCAGCACCATCGGCGCGCCATCCACCACCGATTCGATCAGCGCCTTCTGGTTGCGCACGGCGCACTCGAGCCGGTGCAGCTCGGTGATGTCGCGATGCAGACCGAGGTAGTGGCTGATCGCGCCGCTGTCATCGAGCACCGGCGTGATGGTGAGGTCGGCGAGATAGCGCGTGCCGTCCTTGCGGCTGTTGACCAGGCGGCCGCTCCAGGGCTGCTTCTGGCTGATGTGCGCCCACAGATCCTTGTAGACCGGCGGCGGCGTGGTGCGGCTGGCCAGCATGCTCTGGTTGCTGCCCACCGATTCGATCTGGGTGTAGCCGGTCTTGCGGGCAAAAGCCGGATTTACATACTGGATCACCGCGTGCGGATCGGTGATCGAGATCGCGATGTCTGCCTGCTCCACGGCGGCCCGGAAGAGGTCGGCGGGAACGTCGGAGAGCGGAGCCTTCTTGCGGGGGGGCGATTTTTTCGGGCTGGGCATGGCAAGCAATTCAATCCGTTCGTGCTGCGCGAGGGGAGGCAGGCTCTCACTCCTGCCCGTCCGGGACGACACTTCGTCTGATGCAGATTTCATGCCGTTGTGCTGACGCATGCCGATGGAATTGAGCTGGGTCAAATCCCGCCGGACCTGGCGGCCGGACGGTCGTCGGGCGGGGACTTGTCGTATCCCCTACAGGCTGTCGGAAGCGTGACGCGACGGGCGAATTCGCGACATCAGTACGGCATTTCCGCCAAAGCCCGCCGGGGCAAGGCGGCGGCGCACCTTCACGGTGCCGCTGATGCACCTGGCACGCGCCATGCACCGGTGGAGCCAGGATGACGCCAGCCGGCGCATCCCCGATAGCCGGAAGAAAGCGATGAGCGAATACCTGATCCTGCTGGTGAGCACCGCGCTGGTGAACAACGTGGTGATGATGAAGTTTCTCGGTCTGTGTCCCTTCATGGGCGTGTCGAAGCAGCTCGACAGCGCGCTGGGCATGGGCATGGCGACCACCTTCGTGATCACCGTGGCCTCGGCGGCGGCCTGGCTGCTGGACCACTTTCTGCTGGCGCCGCTGGGCCTGGAATACCTGCGCATCCTGTCCTTCATCGTGGTGATTGCGGCCACGGTGCAGTTCATCGAAGCGGTGATCAAGAAGAGCATGCCGGCGCTCTATCGCGCACTGGGCATCTACCTGCCGCTGATCACGACCAACTGCGCGGTGCTGGGTCTCGCACTGCTCAATGTGCAGGAAGGCAACGGCTTCCTGAAAACGCTGGTGTATGCCTTCGGCTCCTCGCTGGGCTTCGTGCTGGTGATGGTGATGTTCGCCGGTCTGCGCGAACGCCTGGCGCTGGCCAAGGTGCCGGAAGCCTTCGAGGGCGTGCCGCTGAGCTTCGTGCTGGCGGGCCTGCTGGCGATGGCCTTCATGGGCTTTTCCGGCCTCAATTTCGCGTAAGGAGCGAGCGATGATCGGCGTTCTGAGTCTGACTTTCCTGGGCCTCTCGCTGGGCCTGTTGCTGGGCTATGCGGCGAAGGTGTTCGCGGTGGAAGCCGACAGCACCACTGAAGAGTTGCTGGCCATGATGCCCGGCACCAACTGCGGCCAGTGTGGCCTGGCCGGTTGCAATGCGGCGGCCGAGGCGCTGGTGGCGGGCAGTGCGCCGGCCACGATCTGCCCGGGCGGTGGCGTGGCACTGGCGCAGGCGATTGCCGCCAAGCTGGGGCTGGCTCTGGATCTGGACGGCATGGAAGACGCCGGCCCGCAGATGGCGGTGGTCGAGGAAAACATCTGCATCGGCTGCGGCAAGTGCGTGAAGCACTGCCCCACCGACGCGATTCTGGGGGCTGCCAAGCAGATCCACAGCGTGCTGGATGAGGCCTGCACAGGTTGCGGCGGTTGCACCGACTGCTGCCCGACCGGCGCGATCGTGCTGCAGCCGGTGCCGCAGAACCTGCGCGACTGGAACTGGGCGCGGCCCGCGTTCGCCTGACAGGAGACACAGTGATGGGATTTCTCGACCGTTTTCTCAAGGGCAGCTGGGGCGTGCATCCGCACGACGACCACAAGCGCCCGGCCGCCGATGTGCCGCTGCGCGTGATGCCGGTGCCGGCCGAGCTGCGCGTGCCGCTGCTGCAGCATGTGGGGGCGCCGGCCAAACCGGTGGTGCAGGTGGGCGACAAGGTGCTGCGCGGCCAGCTGATCGGTGCGGCCCAGGGCAATGTGTCGGCACCGGTGCATGCGCCAAGCTCCGGGGTGGTGACGGCCATCGGCCCGGTCACGGCTCCGCATCCTTCCGGCCTGCCATTCGACGCCATCACGATCGCCTGCGATGGTGAAGATCGCGCGATCGAGGCCGCCGGCCAGCCCGATCCCTTCGCACTGGACCCGGCAGAAGTCACCCGTCTCATCGCGGCCGCCGGCGTGGTGGGCCTCGGTGGCGCGACCTTCCCCTCGGCGCCCAAGGCGCAGCTGGGCCGCAAGCATGCGGTGGAGACGCTGGTCATCAACGGCGGGGAGTGCGAGCCCTATCTTTCCAGTGATGATTGCGTGATGCGTTCGCGCGCCGATGAAGTCATCGATGGTGTGCGCATCCTGATGCATGCGACCGGTGCATCGACCGCGCTGGTCGGCATCGAGGACAACAAGCCCGAAGCGATTGCGGCGATGCGCCTGGCGGCCGAAGGGCAGGCCGGCATCCGCATCTGCCCGGTGCCGGCGCGTTATCCGATGGGCTCCGACCGCCAGCTGGTGCAGGTGCTGACCGGCAAGGAAGTGCCGGCCGGCGCACGCACCGCCACCATCGGCGTGCTGGTGAATAACGTGAGCACCTGCGCCGCGATTCATCGTGCGCTGCGCCATGGTGAAGCGCTCTATAGCCGCATCGTGACCGTCAATGGCGGCGCAGTGGCCGAGCCGGGCAATGTGCTGGCGCCGATCGGTGTCAGCGTGGCGGACCTGCTGGCCTTCGTCGGCCTCAGGGAAACACCCGCGCGCCTGGTGCTGGGCGGCCCGATGATGGGCCTGGCGCTGCCGCATGCCGATGTGCCGACGGTGAAGGCCTGCGGCGGCATCCTCGCGCTCACTGCTGCCGAAATCACGAAGCCCGAGGCCTCGCCCTGCATCCGTTGTGGCAGCTGCGTGCAGGCCTGCCCGATGGGATTGCAGCCGCTGGAGATCGCCGCCCGCGTGCGCGCCGGCGATCTGGAGGGCGCCGAAAAGCTGCAGCTCGACGATTGCCTCGCCTGCGGCTGCTGCGCCTATGTGTGCCCCTCGAACCTGCCGCTGGTGCACGCCTTCTATCACGCCAAGGGCGAGCTCTGGAAACGCGCGCAGCAGAAGAAAAAGATGGAATTCACCAAGGGTCTGGCCCAGGCCAAGACCGAACGCCTGGAGCGCGAAGCCCGCGAGCGCGCCGAAGCCGCGGCAAAGCGCAAGGCGGCACGCGCCGCGCAGCAGGCGGCCGCTGCCGCACCTGCACCCGCAGCGGAATGAAAGGAAGCAGATGATGAATACTCCCCTGAGCGCAGCCTTGCCCGCCGTGGCGGCTTCACCGCACTCCCGCGAGCTCTCCAGCATCAGCCGGGTGATGCTCAAGGTCGTGGCCTGCCTGGCGCCGGCGACCCTGTGCGGCTTCTGGTACTTCGGCCTGCCTGCGCTGAACCTCTGGCTGGTGACGGTGGCCGCAGCGCTCGCTGGCGAGGCGCTCTGCCTGCGCCTGATGGGCAAGCCGGTGAAAACGGCGCTCTTCGATGGCTCCGCACTCATCACCGGCTGGCTGCTGGCGATGAGCCTGCCACCCTGGGCACCCTGGTGGATCGGACTGGTCGGCGGGCTCTTTGCCACCATCATCGGCAAGCAGATCTTCGGCGGCATCGGCTTCAATCTCTTCAATCCGGCGATGATTGCGCGGGTCGCGCTGCTGGTCTCCTTTCCGGTGGCGATGACGGCCTGGGTCACGCCGGGCGGGCAGATGAGCACACATGCTCCTGGCATGATGGAGTCGTTGGGCATCACCTTCGGCGGTGCGGTGCCGGATGCCTTTACCAGCGCCTCGCTGCTGGGGCATGCGAAGACCGAACTGTCGCGCGGTGTCGATCTGCTCCACACCTTCGCCGAGGGCATGCCGATGTCCCTGTCCGGCCAGCGGCCGGGCAGCCTGGGTGAAACCGGCGTGCTGCTGCTGGCTGCGGGCGGTGTTGCGCTGATCCTGATGCGCGTCATCAGCTGGCACATTCCGCTGGCCATGCTGGCCGCGATTGCCGTGCCGGCAGCGATTGGCCATGCCGTGAATCCGGCGCGCTATCTGGATGCCGGCACCCACCTGATGTCGGGCGCGGCGATCCTGGGCGCCTTCTTCATCGCGACCGATTACGTGACCTCGCCTTCGTCCCGCGCGGGGCAACTCGTGTTCGGCGCCGGCTGTGGCTTCCTCACCTGGGTGATCCGCAGCTATGGCGGCTATCCGGAGGGCGTGGCCTTCGCGGTGCTCTTGATGAACGCGCTCTCGCCGGCCATCGAACGCCTGCTGCCGCCGCGCATCTATGGCCGTGACTGGCGCGGCGAACCCATCGTGCTGAAGAAGAAGGAGCAATGAGCATGCAGATCGACGCCTTGCGCGAGCGCATTCCCTACCACGGCGGCCTGCTGGCCTTCTTCACGCTGGTGACCAGCCTCGCGCTGCTGACCGCCAACCGCATCACGCTGCCGGCCATCGAGCGGGCGGCGCAGGATGATCTCAAGAGCTCGCTGGAGCAGGTGCTGCCGGAAGGCATGACGGATAACGATCTGCTCGCCGCTGCCGTCGAGGTCGATGACAATGGCGTGAAACGGACGGTCTATCGCGGCACGAAGGCCGGCGCGTTTTCAGCCGCCGTGTTCGGCTTCAGCGGCCGCGGCTATGCCGGCGAGATCAAGCTGCTGATCGGCGTGGATGCCGGCGGCACGGTGACCGGCGTGCGGGTGCTCAAGCATGCCGAGACGCCGGGGCTGGGAGACAAGATCGAAGTCGCCAAGAGCGACTGGATCCGCTCGTTTGAGAAGAAGTCGCTGGAGAACACGCCGGTGGCCGCCTGGGCGGTGAAGAAGGATGGCGGCCAGTTCGACCAGTTCGCCGGCGCGACGATCACGCCGCGTGGCGTGGTCAAGGCCGTGAAGGAGGGCCTGCAGTTCTTCGCGGCCCATCGTGAAGAGATTGCGGGAGCAGCGAAATGAGCGAAGCTGGCGTGGCTTACGGCAAGGTGATGCGTGACGGACTGTGGGACCAGAACGTGGTCTTCTCGCAGCTGCTGGCGATGTGCCCGACCATGGCGGTGACGACCTCGGGCACCAATGGCCTCGGCATGGGGCTCGCCACGACGGCGGTGCTGGTGGCCTCCAACATGCTGATCTCGGCGATCCGGAACTATGTGTCGGATCAGGTCCGCATTCCGGTCTTCGTTGTCGTGATTGCGACACTCGTGACCCTGGTCGACATGTCGCTCAATGCCTGGCTGCACGAGCTCTACAAGGTGCTGGGCCTCTTCATCGCGCTGATCGTGGTCAACTGCGCGATCCTCGGGCGGGCCGAGGCCTTTGCGTTCAAGAACGGCGTCGTGGCGTCAGCGGTGGATGGCCTGGCGATGGGGCTGGGCTTCACCTTCGCGCTGACGGTGATGGGCCTGGTGCGTGAGCTCATCGGCAGCGGCACCCTGTTTTCGCAAGCCAGCCTGCTGCTGGGCCCCTCTTTCTCCTTTCTCGAGATGAAGGTGATTCCGGACTATGTCGGCGTGCTGATGATGATCCTGCCGCCGGGCGGCTTCCTGGCGCTGGGCTTCCTGCTGGTGGCCAAGCGTCAGCTTGAGCGGCGCCTGGCTTCGCGCCGCGTGCCCGAGCCGGCCAGTCACTGTGCCGTGTGATCGCTGAAGGAGAGCACAAGATGAAAGTAGCAGTGGCCTATACCGAGCCGGGCAGGAAATCCTGGCTGCATGTGGAGGTGCCGGAGGATGCGAGCGTGCAGCAGGCCATCGAGGTCTCGGGCATTCTCGGCATTCATCCAGCGATTGATCTGGCAAGCCAGCGCGTGGGCGTGTTCGGCAAGGCGGTGAAGCTGGACGCACCCTTGCGGGCGGGCGACCGCGTCGAGATCTATCGGCCCATCGTCTGTGATCCGCTGACCGTCAAGCGCCGGCCGGGCTTCGAGCTCAGCGACGACGAGTGACAGGACGCTGAAGCCACGCGGCAGGCGTTGCGGCGGCACATTGCGCCGCACGCTGCGCGACCTCTGCCGCCGCACCCGGCGCATACGGGTTCGCGGCGCTTCAGGCCCTGTGCCTCGTGTTTCCGGGTTCGGAGCGTCAGGCCGGGCGAAGGCTTTTTTGTCTTTTTCCAACGAGGCTGGGCGTCGCCTGGTTTATGCTTCGCGCCTCGTTTTCATGATGCCGGCTTGATGAACCTGAAATTCCGCCCCGCCCAACAGAATGACCTTGCAGACATCGTGGCCCTGCTGGGCGAGCTGTTTGCCATCGAACGCGACTTTTCGCCCGAGCCGGCGCGCCAGCTGGCCGCGCTGAAGCTCATGCTGCCGCGTGAGGACATCCTGCTGATGGTGGCCGAGCTGCAGGCGGGCGACGAGAGCCGGGTCATCGGCTTCTGCTCGGTGCAGAGCCTGATCTCGACCGCCGAAGGCGGGCCGGTGGGCATGGTCGAGGATGTGGTGGTGGAGGCCTCCTTCCGCGGCCAGAAAGTGGGTCGTCGCCTGCTGGAAGCCGCCGAAGTCTGGGCACGCCGGCGTGGCATGAGCCGCATCCAGCTGCTGGCCGATGAAGACAATCAGCCCGCACAGGATTTCTATCGCCACATGGGCTGGGCGCGCGGCAACATGCGCAACTGGCGCAAGCGTTTCTGAGGCGGGCGGATGCATGAAAAACGCCGGCTGAAGCCGGCGTTTTTCCTTGTGCTGCGCCTGCCGCGAATCAGACGTAGCCCTCGGTGACCTGACGGATCCAGGCGCGCTGGCGGTTTTCGCGACGTGCTTCGATCATCTGTTCGCGGATGCGCTCACGCACCGTGGCGAAGGGAACGCGGCCTGCCGCCTGCACGTTCTCGCAGCGAAGCAGATGAAAGCCCATCGGGGATTCGACGATGCTGCTGAGCATGCCGGCGCGCATGTCGAAGGCGGCGGTTTCGAGTGCGGGAAAGAGCTTGCCGCGAGCGACCTGGCCCAGCATGCCGCCCTGCATCGCGGTCGGGCACTCGGAATGGCGCAGGGCCTGCTCGGCGAAGCGGTCGGGGGCGCGTTCGAGCAGCGCGCGGATCGCTTCGAGCCGCGCGCGGACGACCTCACGCTCTGTCCGGTCTGCCGCATCGCTGAACGTGAGCAGGATGTGGCGCAGCGTGCGGCGCTCCGGGGTCTGGAAGCGATCGAAGTGCAGCCGGTAGAAGAGCTCGGTCTCCAGATTGCTGACAGGCGGAATCCGTGCGGACACCATTTCGAGCACGCCGTCGATGCGCAGCTCGCGTTCGATTTCGGCGCGCATGCCCTGCAGGCTCAGACCATGGCGGGCAAGATCCAGCACGAACTCCGCTTCGCTGGAAAAACGGCTGCCGATTTCGGCCAGCCGCGATTCGATTGCTTCGGCGCTGACTTTCACATGGGTCGACTGGCGACTGCCGAGAATGCGCGCCTCGATCTTGTGCTGGCGCGCCACCACCTGATCGAGCTTCATGCGCTGGGCGGCATCGAGCCGCTCGGGCGTGGTGTCGAACATGACGCGTGCATGCTTGAGCATGAGGTAGGGCGAGCTGGCAGCGGCAACGGCGGCAGCGGGTGAGGCAAGTTCAGACATGATCGGCTTCTTCCTGCAGGGTGGGCACGCCGGCGCACAGCGCGGACTCCCGGACAATGAGCGGATGACCCGCCCAGCACTCGAAATGCACGTGGTAGGCGAGCCCGCCCGGCGCATCACGCAAGACTTTCAGGATTTCACCCCGCGCGCCTTCGGGCACGCGGACTTCACCCTCAATGGCGAGCGCTCTCGCGGCACGTACGCGCTCGCGGGTCTCGAAGCGCGAGTCGATCCAGACTTCGTCGAGCTCCATCAGCTCTTCCTCGCGGCAGCCGACAATGCGGTTCGTGTCGAGGAAATGCACCGAGTAGATCACCTGATCCATCAGGAAGCTGCCGATATCGACGACCGTGCCGATGCTGCCGCGGCGCACCAGCAATTCGCCCCGCAGCGCGCCGGGAAAGGTGCCGTCGTCACGCACGTTGCGGGTCACCCGCAGGCTCTCGCCGACTTCCCAGCGCGGCTTCATGAACGGGCCCTGCCGATGGACTGGATGGAGACCTTCGCGATGCCCTGGGCGCGCTGGAAGACGCGGAACACGGCTTCGGTGCGCGCGTCAGACTTCACGAAGTCGGCATAGGCACGCGCCAGCAGCGCCTTGCAGGTCTCGAAACCGGGCGCTTCACCGGCGCCGCCAAGATAGTTGTGGAAGCGCTGCAGGATGTGCAGCCGATGCACCGCGAGGACGCGCGGACTGAAGGGGATGCCGAAGTACTGCAGGAACTCCTCGGCGGATTCCAGGGCTTCCATTTCTTCGGCAAAGTCGGGATTCGGGGTCATGGTGTGTCCTCACTCGGGTTCAGCAGCAGGGCGGGCGCGGGCGCCTGGCGGGCCGCGCCCGGGCTGATTCATCGGCACGGGCGGATTCAATGGCGACGAAGCGGCAGGGCAGGTCGCTGCCTGAGGGCGTCACGCCGGGTACCGCAGTCTGTGCAAAGGGCTGTGTGGCCACCTGGATCGGCAGCGGCCTGCTGCCGGCCGTCCGGGCCAGGCGCCGGCGCAGGCCGCTCAGCGCTTCGGGGGCTATGCCGGTGGCCAGCCCGTAGCACTGCTGCAGGGCCGGCACGATTTCGTCCAGTGCGGGTTGGGCCCGGCCATGCAGCGACGCGCGCAGATGCGTGGCGCCGGCGCGGGCGGCTGCCAGGGTGTTGGCGGTGGCCAGCCCGAGCCGGTTGCTCGCATGCATTTCGATTTTGAGGCGGCAGGCGCTGCGCAGGCCGCGTATCACCCGGTGGGTGGCGAAGGGGTCGAGCAGCCCGGCGCTGTCGGCATAGCGCAGCCGCACCGCGCCGGCTCGCGCGGCCACTTCGGCCAGCTGCAGCAGGAAAGCCGGATCGGCGCGCGACGCGTCCTCGAGGCCGACGCAGGCTTCCAGACCCAGATCCCGCGCCTGGCTCAGCAGGCTGACGAGTCGGGTCAGCAGAGCCTTCGCGCCGGCACTACCAGCCTGATCAGGTTCGGCAAGCGGCACGGCGATATCGATCAGCCGGGCGCCGAGGCCGGCGCACTGCGCAACCTCCCGCGGGTCGAAGCCGGCGCTGACGCAGAGCCGGGCCCGCAGGCCCAGGTGCGCCAGCGCCCGTACGCTCTCGCGCTCGAGCGCGCTGCGAGCCGGCCAGGCTGCCGCGATTTCATGCACACCGAGCGCATCGAGGCGCTTCGCGATCTCGAGCCGGTCCTGCAGCGCGAAGCCCTGGCCGGCGCTTGCGGCGCCGTCCTGCAGGCTGCTGTCGTGGATGCGTGGTGTGCGTGGCATGTCCGGATCCGGGGGAGGATGCCTTTCTTTGGCAAAAACAGTGCCACCCCTTTCAGGGCCGGAAAGCGGGGGATTCGTGTCAGCTTCGTGCAGCAATGGCGACAAGGCTGACATCGCTTTGAAGGGTTTGCCCCATCGCGAAGGCGCGGAGGGCGCCGTCTGTGTATGCTTCGTGCATCAACGCAAAGCGGAGGCGGAATGCTGATCGATGTGCCGGTGTTCATCGATGACGCAGACATGCTGCGGGTACAGGAGGCCATCGATGCCTTCCTGGCGCGCGGCGCGCAGTCCTTGCTGATTCTGGCGGCGGAGGATTCCGGACAGAACCTGGCGGGCTGGAACAGCCTGCTTCGCGCCTTGCCGGTGCCGGTGTTCGGCGGCGTGTTCCCGCGCGTGCTCTTCGCGGGGCAGGCGCATGCCTGCGGAGTGCTGATCGTGGCGTTGTCGTGCCGCGCCGAGGTCTGCATCGTGGCGGATCCGGACGGCGTCGCGTCCGCTCGCGAGGCTTTGCATGAGGCGCTGCAGGCCCTGCGCACGGCCCGGACGGTGATGCTCTGGGTGGATGGGCTCTCCGCGCATATCGAGACGCTGATCAGCGAAGTCTATGACGTGCTGGGCGCCGGCCCCGCATTTCTGGGCGGGGGCGCCGGCAGCACGCGGCTCTGTGCCGAGCCCTGTCTGTTTTCGGCGCGTGGCGTGACCGGGGGAGCACAGATCGTCGGCCTGCCGGTGGCGCTGGGGCTGGGCGTCCGTCATGGCTGGGAGCCGGTGGCCGGGCCTTTCCTGGTGTCCTCCGTTTCCGGGTGCCGCATCCAGGGGCTGGACTTCAGGCCCGCACTGGAGGTCTATCGCGAGGAAGTCCGCCGGCTCAGCGGGCAGATGGTGGATCCAGCCAACTTCTTTTCGACTGCACGCGCCTTCCCGCTCGGACTCGAACGCATGGACGGCAGCTTCATCGTGCGCGATCCGGTGCGCGCGGAGGGCGACAGCGTGGTGTGCATCGGTGAGGTGCCGGCGCAGTCTGCGCTGCACATTCTTCACGGCAGGCCCGCGGCGCTCATGAAAGCATCGGAAGGCGCCTGCCAGGACGCGCTCGACAGCGGCGTGCAGCCGGCCGCCGCGCTGCTCGTGGATTGCCTCAGCCGTGCGCTGCATCTCGATGCCGTGCATGAGGGGCAGGCAGCGATCATCACTCAGTTCCTGAGCCGATCCTGCGGCGCTCCTGTACCGGTCTTCGGCGTATTGTCACTGGGCGAAATCGCCAGCGAGGGGGCCGGGTGTCTCGAATTTCACAACAAGACTTTCGTTCTGGGCCTGATTCCTCATGCCGGCACACAGCCTGACCCTACCTGAGTCGTCCCATTCGACGATCTGGCTGCTCTCCCTTCAGGGGGAGCTTGCGATGCAGATCGGCACTTCGCTGGACGCCGCGCAGATGCTGCGCACCTTCCTGCTCGCACTCACCCGCCGTCTGCAGTTGCGCGCCGCACAGGTCTGGTGGCTGGGGGACGCCGGTGTCGAGCGGCATGCCTATCCCTCGCGCAGCATCAGCCTCTGGCAGGAAGACCCCGAACGCGAGGCCTGGTGCGAGGCGGCGCTGGGCTCGCAGTACGCCGGCAGCGTGGCGCATGGCAGCCTGCGCGCACTGCGCATCAGCGCCTTTGCCGTGCTGTTTCTCGAGGAGGCCGGCGTGGTCTGCAGCCCCGGCGCGCTGGCTGTGCTGGAGGCCCTCATGCCCCGTCTGGCGTTCGCCTGTCAGGCTTGCCTGGATCACCGGCGCAGCCGCGCCCTGCTGGATCTCACCCGTCTGCAGAACAGCGAACTGCAGGAGGCACGCGAGCGTGCCGAGGCCGCATGGCGCAGCAAGAGCGAATTCCTGGCCGCCATCAGCCATGAAATGCGGACGCCGCTCAACAGCGTGCTGGGGTTTTCCGAGTTGCTCCGGCTGGAGCTGGCCGGCAATGAAATGGAGGAGTACGCCAACTCGATCTACTCCTCGGGCCGCCATCTGCTGGCCATGTTCAATGACCTGCTCGACCTGGCCAAGCTGGACGCACGCAGACTGGTGCTGCATCCGGAAGACATCGATCTGCGTCAGCTCTGCGAGGACGTCTGGGCGCCCTATGGCGCCGAGGCCCAGCGCAAGCAGATCGAGGGCGAACTCCGGATCGAGGCCGGCTTGCCGCAGCGCATCGTGGTTGATCCGGTGCGGCTGCGGCAGATCATCAACAACCTGCTCGGCAACGCGCTGAAATTCACTCATCGCGGGCGTGTGAGCCTGTCGGTTTCACGCGCGGACGGCATGCTCGCTTTCGCGGTATCGGACTCGGGGCCAGGCATTCCTGCCGAGGCACATGGCCGGATCTTCGAGCGCTTCAGCCAGGCGGGTCACGGCTCGGCGCGCAATGCGGAAGGAACTGGGCTGGGGCTGGCGATTGCCCGCGAACTGGCGGAGGAGATGGGGGGCTTCATCCTGCTCGAATCCACGGTCGGGCAGGGCTCGGTATTCACGCTGGTGCTGCCACCGGTAGCGCCGGGGCTGCTTGAGGACTGACGCCCGGAAGCCGGGTGCTTGCGATGACGGGCAAAAAGCGGGCACAAAAAAGCCGACCCGGAGGTCGGCTCTTCGTCGCGCCCGGAATTACTGAGCGGGCGATGCTTCAGCAGCCGGAGCGGAAGCGTCAGCAGCCGGAGCGGATGCGTCAGCAGCCGGAGCGGAAGCGTCAGCAGCAGGAGCCGGAGCCGGAGCTTCGACGGCCGGAGCTGCTTCGACAGGAGCTGCTTCTTCCTTCTTGCCACATGCGGAAACTGCCAGAGCGATCAGAGCAGCGACGAGGAGAGACTGTTTCATTATTCGATTCCCTTGCGAAATAAGTGGGCAACAAGCCAAATCTGAATCGGCCCGTTGGCCGACTCCGGAATTATAGCAACGCAGCGCACCAAAATGGAATCGCTGAAAGAGTCAAGTCTTGTCTTTCTTGCGGGCCGTATGTCGTCTGACAACCGTCGCAATCATGTTTTTGCACAGCCCTGCCGCACCGTACCGGCCGGGGTTTGCGTACCCAAAGCCATTCAGGCCCGATAAAATCGGCGCTCTTTCTCTGCCAAGGATCGCCATGCCCGCTGTTGTTGTCGAGTCGCTGGACCACGAAGGGCGGGGCATCGGCCGCTGCGAGGGCAAGACGATCTTCATTGAAGGCGCTTTGCCGGGCGAGCGGGTCGAGTTCGAGAGCTATCGGCGCAAGCCCAAGTTCGAGCAGGCGGTGATGACTTCGCTGCTGCGCCCGAGTGCGCAGCGCGTTGTGCCACGCTGCAGCTATTTCGGGCTCTGCGGTGGCTGCAGCATGCAGCATCTGGAAACCGGGGCCCAGGTCGCGGCCAAGCAGCGGGTGCTGGAGAATGCCCTGTGGCACCTCGCACGCGTGCGTCCGGACGTGATGCTCTCACCCATTCACGGCCCGGACTGGGGCTACCGTTTCAGGGCGCGCCTCTCGGTGCATGAGGTGCCGGGCGAGCTTGGCGTGCTGGTCGGCTTTCACGAAAAGAAGAGCAGCTACATCGCGGACATGAAGTCCTGCGAAGTGCTGCCGCGTGCGCTCTCCGACCTGCTCGTGCCCTTGCGCGGGCTCATAGGCAGCCTGTCGGTCTCCGACCGGATTCCCCAGGTCGAAATCGCGGTCGGCGAGGCGCAGACGGTGCTGGTCCTGCGCAACCTGCTGCCGCTGACGGCGCAGGACGTCTCCCGCATTCTGGCTTTCGGCAGCACGCACGGCGTCGATATGTGGCACCAGCCCGGCGGGCCGGACAGCGCACGTCCGCTGGATGACACGATGTCTGCCTGGCTGGAGTATTCACTGCCGGAGTTCGGCGTCCGCCTGCGTTTCAAACCGACCGATTTCACCCAGGTCAATATCCAGATCAACCGGATCCTGATGCGTCGCTCCATGCAGTTGCTGGATCCGCGCCCCGGCGAGCGGATTGCCGACCTGTTCTGCGGTCTGGGCAATTTCAGCCTGCCGATTGCGGCCCGCGGTGCGAGCGTGGTCGGAGTGGAGGGCGTCGCCTCGCTGGTGCAGCGGGCAGCGGAGAATGCCGCGCTCAATGGCCTGGCGCAGCGGAGCACTTTCCAGGTTTCCAACCTCTTCGATGCCACCCCGCAAAGCCTTGCGCGGCTTGGCAAACTCGACAAGATGCTGATCGATCCGCCCCGGGAGGGCGCCATCGCCGTCTGCAAGGCGCTGGGGAATGATGCACCGCGCCGCCTGGTCTATGTGTCCTGCAATCCCGCCACGCTGGCGCGCGATACGGCGGTGCTCGTTCATGAGAAGGGCTACCGCCTGCGCAGCGCCGGCATTGCCAACATGTTCCCGCAGACCTCGCATGTGGAGTCGGTCGCGCTCTTCGAGCGGGACTGATCCAGCCGCCGGCCCATGCAAAAACGCCCGCATGAAGCGGGCGTATTCGTTTCAGCTGGACGGACTCAGTCGCGATCGCCGCCGAAGATGCCGAGGATCTGCAACAGGCTCACGAAGATGTTGTAGAGATCGAGGTAGACCGCCAGCGTTGCGCTGACATAGCTCGTCTCGCCGCCATTCATGATCCGGTTCAGGTCGTACATCAGCCAGGCCGAGAAGAGGCCGCAGGTGATCACGGTCAGGGCCAGATGCAGGGCCGGCAGCTGGAAGAAGATGTTCGCGAGGCTGGCCACGATCAGCAGCAGCGTGCCGATGAACAGGAACTTGCCCATGCCGGAGAGATCTCGCTTGATGGTCGATGCCAGGGTCGACATCGCGAAGAAGATCACGGCAGTGCCGCCCGCGGCCATCGCGATCAGCGAGCCGCCGTTGGAGAAGCGCAGTGTCCGCTCGAGCGTGACCGACAGCATCAGGCCCATCACGAAGGTGAAGCCCAGCAGCAGGCCGACGCCCAGGCTGCTGTTGCGGTTGCGCTCGATGGCGTACATCAGCCCGAACATCACGCCCAGCATCAGCAGGGGGCCCATGAAGGGGCTGGTCGCGAACATGCCGGCGACGTGAAGCTTCATGCCCAGCCAGGCGCCAGCAGCGGTGGGAAGCATTGAAAGCGCCAGCAGGTTGTAGGTGTTGCGCAGAACCCGGTTGCGGCTCTGTGCGTGATCCAGCGTACTGGAATTGATAACGTTGCTGTCCATGCCAAGTCTCTCCGTTGCGTTGAAATGCGTGACGCGGATTGTGGCGTCACGCGTATTGACAAAGCAAGCCTCGGAAGGTTCCCGTTTTCATTCAGACTCGCGTCCAGGATTCCTCGGTGCGCAGGTGTGGATCAGACCGGGTGTTCGCCGGCCCTGAGCAGTGTGGATCCCAGCACGACATGTCCCTCGACGGATGGCAGTCCGGTTCGCAAGGCGTCGGCAACATTCTGCGCCGCGACCGGACGCAGCGCGGCGGGAACCGCTCGCCCGAGAAAGCCGAAGAGGGCGGCGGAAAGCCGCTCCGCCGGGCGCGTCCGTTGCCCCAGCGCGGCGCGGTCTCCCAGCAACAGGCCGGGGCGGGCGATCAGCAGGGTGTCGGGCTCGAGGGAAGCCAGCGCGGCTTCGAGTTCGCCCTTGACGCGGTTGTAGAAAAACCGGGATTGCGGATCGGCCCCGGCCGCGCTGACGAGCGCAATTCGGCGTGCCCCCGCAGCCATTCCGCTTCGTGCCAAGGCAAGGTTGGCGGAGAAGTCCACCGCGCGGAAGGCGGCCTGGCTGCCGGCATCCCGGATCGTCGTGCCGAGTGCCAGGTAGAGCTCGTCGAGCGGCGGCAGTGCCGGCAAAGCCTGGTAATCCACCCGGTGCAGGACGAGTTTCGGATGCCGGATGGCCAGCTCACGGCGCGCCAGAGCATGGACCTCAGCGACGTCCGGATCCGCCAGCAGGCCCTGCAGGAGGTGCTGACCCACAAGGCCGGTGGCTCCGGCGAGGGCGACCCGGCGCAGGCCGGAGCGAGTTGAAGTCTGCATCAGTGGTTTTCCTGGAGGGCTCAGTGCCGGGCGGCGCCCGAGAGGATTTTGACGCGCGCACGGCGCGCGGTGTCCTGCTTCTGGCTGGCGAGCCGCCGGCGGGCGCCCGACCGGATGGCATCGGCGACGCCCACCGGCATCAAGCCGGGCCCTGCCATCCGGGCGGCAGAGGGCCGTGCCGCCCCGTCACGACCGGGTGTGTCGACCAGGGCGTGATTGTCAGGCTCCATTGAGTACATGAAGACAGGCATCAGGGGCGCAGGCAGTGCGGGTCGTGATTGCAGGCTTCGTTGCGTGCCGCCTTGAGCTCTTCGCTTGAAGGGCCGGCGCTTAACCAGCCCGTGCCGGCGATGAGCAGGGCGCCGAGCGCGAGGACGATGAAGCCTGCCCGTTTGCGGTCTGGCGAGGCGAATCTGCGAAAGTCGATCGGTTTCATGGTGTGCGGAAACTCATCTCAGAGAGGGGAAGCAGGCGCGGCTTCAATGGCCGCTGCGCCGGTCGTTCGTGGCGTACCGGGTTCGGGGGCGGCGCGCCACCAGGCGATGCCGGGCGCGGGCCGGGTGATGTCCAGCCGCTCGCCGAAGCGGGGCGTGGCAAGCGCCACCTGGCGCTGCGCGGCAATCGCGCTTACCTGGTCGAGCGGATCGGTCCAGGCATGCAGGGCGAGGTCGAAGCTGCCGTTGTGGATCGGCACCAGATGGCGGCCCTGCAGATCGATATGCGCCTGCACGGTTTCCTCCGGGTGCATGTGGATCGCGGCCCAGGCCTCGTTGTAGGCGCCGTTTTCAACGAGGGTCACGTCGAAGGGGCCGAATTTTTCGCCGATGGCGCGGAAACCGCTGAAATAGCCGCTGTCGCCGCTGAAGAACACGCGCACCTGCGGCGCGATCAGCACCCACGAGGCCCACAGGGTGCGGTCGCCGTCAAACGGGCTGCGGCCTGAGAAGTGCTGCGCCGGTGTGGCTACCAGCCGCAGTTCGCCGATGCGGGTTTCCTGCCACCAGTCGAACTGCTGCACCTTGTCCGCCGGCACGCCCCAGGCGATCAGCCTGTCGCCCACGCCGAGCGGGGCGAGGAAGTGGCCGGTTTTCGCGGCGAGGGCGAGCACGGTGTCGTGGTCGAGGTGGTCGTAGTGATCATGCGAGAGGATCACTGCTTCGATTTCGGGCAGCTCCGCCACCGTGATCGGTGGCGCCTGGAAGCGCTTCGGGCCGATGAAACCCAGCGGCGAGGCGCGCTCGGCAAACACCGGGTCGGTGAGCCAGAACTTGCCGGCCAGCTTCAGCAGCACGGTGGAGTGGCCCAGGCGCCATAGGCTCAGATCGGGAGCGGCGAGCAGGTCGGCGCGGGTGAGCGGCAGAGCGGGAACGGGCAGCTCCGGCCGGGAGAGCGGCGACTTCTCTGTGAAGCTGCGGTACAGCGCCTTCACCCCGCCCACGAAGCCGAGCTTGCTGCTGCCTTCGGCATTGTGGAAGCGGCCGTCATGAAAGAGGCTCTTGCTGACACGCTCGGCGGGCACGGCGGGGGCGGGTTCAAAGATCGATGAGTAGGCCATGAAGCACACGCAAAGGGAGAGGGGGATCAGGAGCCAGCGCCCGCGGCGCAGGGGCAGACGGCGTTTCATGGCTGGCGCGGAAGGTGGCGGGAGGAGGTCGGGCTTGTCATGTCTGATTCTTGTGTTGGGGTGAGTAATCACTCATTCGCGGGGCGCGCCAAATAACGGCCGAAGCCCTGCTCAGGGCTCCATCAGTCCCTTGCAAAAGAGCTTGAAGGCAACAGTCTTTGCCGCCTTGGTCTGATCCGGGTGGCTAAGGCTGAAATCGATCGTTGCCTGCGAAATGGCCATCGAGATCATGTTGAAAAATTCGCGGGCAACCGCTTTCGACATCCCCTCGAAGGGCAGTTCGCCGAAATTTTCCTGGCAATCACCACACAGCTTGAGGCCCTCTTCGCGAGCCTCCGGGCTGAGCTTGTCGGAGGTTTCCAGTTGCGCCATCGCCTTGAATGCCGCCGGATGTGACACGCCCCAGTCGATCCAGTCGCTCCAGGCCGCTGACATGCGCTCTTCCAGCGGCAGGGCCACGTCCCACGCGCACCGGGTGCTCTCGGCTGCATTGCGGCACTGGTGCAGATACACCGCGTTGAGCAGCGCGTCCTTGTTCGGGAAGTAGCGGAACAGCGTGCCTTCGGCCACCCCGGCACGCTTGGCAATCAGGGCCGTAGGCGCTCCGAGCCCCTGGAGTGCGATGACTTCGGTCGCGGCGTCCAGCAAGGCGATCTGTTTGTCTTCGGAGCGTGGGCGGGCCATGTCGGGGAGTGTTTTAAGTGAGTGCTCACTCATCTTATAAAAAGCCGGCACGGAATGCAAGTGCGTCATGCCGACGATCAGGGCGCGGACAAGGTTTGCAGGCGTGCTGCCTGCTCATCCGGTTTCCCGTCCGGCTGCACGTGTTGCTGCACGCATGCCTTCGGAGCACGACTTTCCCCGCTCCGCATCCCGATGCCGGCAGATGCTGATGACGATGTAATGTGCGCCAGCCTGAAGTCGAACATCGGCTGCCGCTGGGGGCCCGAGCGAACACGGCGGTTGATCTGGATCCTGAATCGCGCAGATTCCCGCGCCGCCGGCTAAAGAGATGTCATGAAAATCCGATAGCGCCCCAGATCACGCATGACATGCCCCGGCAACCCGCTGGGCGAAGTACATGCCAATGGATTCAAACACGAGGGACTTTTCATGAATATCTTTGGCGTTGCCGCCCGCATCAAGATTCTGGCGGGCATCTCATTTCTGCTGTTGCTGCTGGTGGCCGTTGTCGGGGTTACGGTCATCAACATCGAGGCCCGAAGCATCCGGAATATTCACGAGACCAGCCTCCCGGGGATCGTCGTCATCGGCAAGGCGCGTCTGGCCCTGATGAAGGTGCGGGTCAATATTTACCAGTCCATTTTCCTGAAGGACGAGCAGCGTGCCAAAGCGCTGGAGAACCTGGAGAAGAACAGGGGCGAAATCCGGCAGCAACTCGATGCCTATGACCTGCTCCCTACCAATCCGGAAGACACGCGCCTCCTCGAGGCCGAGCGGCGTGCGGTGCAGGTCTACTCCGAAGCGCTTGACCGGGCGGTGGCCCACGTCAGGCAGGGGCGTGAGGATCTCGCTGCGGAGGTCCTGTCCAGGGAAATCCTGCCGACGGGGAACGCCGTGCTGGAGGCGCTCAACGAGCACGTCGAATTCAACGAGAAGCTCGCGGCCGACTACGCGAACGCAGCCTTCGCTTCAGCGCAGCTCGGGCGCAACGTCGCACTCGGCGTGAGCGTACTGAGCCTGCTGATCATTGCCGGCTTCAGCATCATGCTGGCACGGGAGCTTCAGACCCGTCTCGCGCACATGTCCAATTTCATGACGCATGTCGCGGATTCGCTCGATCTCACCGGGCGCGGCAAAATCGTGCGCACGGATGAGCTCGGCAAGGTCGGGCAAGCCATCAACCTTCTGATGGACAAGCTCACGGCGAGCCTTCGCAGCATCGCCGCAAATGCCGACGCCGTTGCGGCGTCGGCCGAGCGGCTTGCCACCAGTTCGACCCAGGTGGCAACGGCATCGAGCAACCAGAGCGAAGCATCGTCAAGTGTTGCCGCGACGGTCGAGGAAATGACGGTTTCCATCAATCATGTGAGCGACCAGGCCGGCGAGGCGGACCGCCTCGCGGCGCACTCGGAGAAGCTCGCGAAAGAAGGCGGTGCCGTGATTCTGCAGACGGCATCGGACATTCACGATATCGCTGAATCGGTGCGTCATGCCGCCGAACTGATCGCCAGTCTCGAAGCCAGCAGCAAACAGATTTCCGGGGTGGTTGCGGTGATCCGCGACGTGGCGGATCAGACCAATCTGCTGGCCCTCAACGCGGCGATCGAGGCCGCCCGCGCAGGCGAGCAGGGGCGTGGTTTTGCCGTTGTGGCCGATGAAGTACGCAAGCTTGCGGAACGCACCGGACACTCGACCCAGGAAATTGCCTCGACCATCGAGACGATGAATGAAAAGGCCGCGCGCGCGGTGTCCAGCATGAACAGGGCCGTCAGCAAGGTGGATGTTGGTGTGCAGCGCGCCCGGGACACCAGCGCGTCGATCCAGCTCATCAGCGACGGCTGTCATGACGCAGGCGAGACCGTCGGGGAAATCAGCAACGCGATTCGGGAGCAGGGTACGGCTACCAACAACATCGCGGCGCAGATCGAGCGAATCGCCCAGATGTCCGAAGAAAGCAGCGCAGCGGCCGGCGAAACCGCCGAGGCAGCACGAGGGCTTGATGAACTGGCCCGCAGGATGCGCGCCGAGGTGAGCCGTTACCGTCTGAACGAGCTTCACTGAGCCACAGGCTCCCGGTGGCCCTGGCGCCTGGTTCGTGATCATCCGGCTGCAGCAGGCCTTCCTCCTGCGCCACCGCGCCCATCGTAGGGATCCATGATTGATGCATCGGGCCGCTGTGTGGCGAGGCTCGCCTTCCGGATTCATGGCGTGGCGGCTGCCGGATTGCCGAAAACCTTGAGCAGTCGTTTCGGGCGCCACGGACAGGTCGAATGTCAAAAGGCAGTCGGCCTGCTCGTGGCCTCGGGGGCAGGACTGTGCGGTCTTCTCGATGCCACTCGTGCGGGCGCCGGATAGGCAGGCGGCCCATCGGCGGTGAGTCTGCATTGGTTCCAACGTGCGGATTCTTCTGCCGGGTGTTTGAAACCGGCGTTTCCGGGCTGCCCGAAGTCAGATGCTGAGGACGTGACTCGGCATCTGAAAACGAAAAAACCGCCGGAAGGGCGGTTTCGTTCTCGTTTGCCTGCTTCAATCGGCCATGTGACTTCTGGCGAAAGCGGGCATTCATGATTCGCTGAAACCCGCCTGTGTTCCGGGTTTCTGGCGGAGGCGGTGAGATTCGAACTCACGGATGGCTTTCACC
Source organism: Uliginosibacterium paludis (assembly GCF_039631355.1). Lineage (NCBI taxonomy): Bacteria > Pseudomonadati > Pseudomonadota > Betaproteobacteria > Rhodocyclales > Zoogloeaceae > Uliginosibacterium > Uliginosibacterium paludis. The sequence goes on from NZ_JBDIVF010000005.1 coordinate 35,201, forward strand.
ATCGCCGGTTTTCAAGACCGGTGCATTCAACCGCTCTGCCACACCTCCGCATGGCCCGCAGCGGTCTGCGGGGCGACGAATTGTGCCGAAGACAGGCTGTCCTGTCCAGCCGTCTTCTACTTCGGCCGGGCTGCGTCGGCCCAGCAGTTGGGGGTTTCGTAGATCCGGACGTTTTCCAGCGTCAGAGCCTTGTCACACAGGGAATTGATGTGGGGAGCCAGGAGTTCGAAGGCCTTGGCGGCAAGGTTTTCTGCTGTGGGGACGACATCCAGCACCACGGTACGGTGGTCAGGGAGTGACTCCAGGAAGTCGAGGATCTGCCGGTCGCCCTGATAGGCGAGAAAGGCGTGATCCCACACGTCCACGACGTGCTGGCGCATCAGGGTCTTGATTTCCGAGAAATCGAGCACCATGCCATTGCGGGGATTGCCGTCCATCCGGGTCACGTCGCCCGAAACAGTGACTTCGAGCGCGTAGCGGTGCCCGTGCAGATGCCTGCACAGACTGCGATGGTCGGGAATGCGGTGTCCGGAGTCGAACTCCAGTCGGCGGGTGATGATCAAGATGTCGTCCTGTTGCGGGAGCGTGCATGCGCGAAGCCGCGCATTGTAGCGGAAGCCAAAAACAAACCCCGTGAGGCGTGTGCCTGACGGGGTTGTGGCCGGTCATGCCGGAGGGGCGCTTACTTTTCCTTCTTCTTCGCCTTGGCTTCCTTCTTCAGTGTCTTGTACAGATCCGACTTGTGCGTGCGGAGGTACTCGATCACTTCGAAGTCGTCCTTGCGGAGCTTGTCGATATCGACGCGCTCGATATGGACCAGGCGAAGCAGCGCCTGAACGGGCCGCGGAATGCTGCGGCCACTCTCGTAACGGGAGCCACCACTCTGGGTGACGCCGATGCTGGACCAGAATTCGGACTGGTTCAGCCCCAGTTTGTGGCGGATTTCGCGAACGTCGATGTCATCAATTGTCTTCATGTGCAGTGTCCTGGAAACGATGAGGGGAAGGCCTTGCCCGACGGGGAAAAAACGTGCGACTTCAGGCAGGGCGGGTGAGCCGTTGAACGTGCTCTATAACTTTCGTGATATGAAAAAATATTATAGATCAATATTTTGCGTTCATTCAAGGAGCATTTTGTGTCCTTTCGTAACAGCTGGGACTGTCAATTCGGGCGGTTGGTTCAACCTCTTTTTGCGTCATTCTTCTGACTCGGTTTCCGGCTTGCTATAAAATCCCGCTTTCCTTTTTCTGCAGCAGTGAAAGCAAGATGGCGCTGATAGTTCAGAAGTACGGTGGCACGTCGGTGGGCACTCCCGAGCGGATCAAGAATGTGGCCCGGCGCGTCGCGCGTGCCCAGGCCGAGGGCAACCAGATCGTGGTGGTGGTCTCGGCCATGAGCGGCGAAACCAACCGCCTCATCGCTCTGGCGAAGGAAGTCCAGAGCAGTCCGGATCCTCGCGAGCTCGACGTCGTGATCTCCACAGGTGAGCAGGTGACCATTGGTCTTCTGAGCATGGCACTTCATGCCGAAGGCGTGAAGGCGCGCAGTTATACCGGCTCGCAGGTTCGCATCCTGACGGACAGCTCCTTCACCAAGGCGCGCATCCAGAAGATCGATGAAGAGAACATGCGCCGTGATCTGGACGAGGGCTGCGTGGTGGTGGTGGCGGGTTTCCAGGGGGTGGATGACGCCGGCAACATCACGACGCTCGGCCGCGGCGGCTCGGATACGACGGGTGTGGCGCTCGCCGCTGCACTGCGTGCCGATGAATGCCAGATCTATACAGACGTAGACGGCGTCTATACGACGGATCCGCGGATCGTGCCCGAAGCGCGCAAGCTCAATCGCATCACGTTCGAGGAAATGCTCGAAATGGCGAGTCTGGGTTCCAAGGTGCTGCAGATCCGTTCCGTCGAGTTTGCAGGCAAGTACAAGGTCAGGTTGCGCGTGCTTTCCAGCTTCCAGGAAGGAGGCGAGGGCACGCTGATTACATTCGAGGAAGACATCAATATGGAACAGCCGATCATCTCCGGCATCGCCTTCACCCGTGACGAAGCCAAGCTCACCGTGCTGGGCGTGCCCGATCGCCCCGGTATCGCCTATCAGATTCTGGGGCCGATCGCCGAAGCCAATATCGATGTCGACATGATCATCCAGAACGTCGGCCAGGATGGCCTCACGGACTTTTCCTTCACCGTGCCGCGCGGCGAGATGGATCGCGCGATCGGCATCCTGGAGGGCGTCAAGACCCATATGGGCGCGCGCGAAGTGCGCGGTGACCGCTCGATGGCCAAGGTTTCGGTTGTGGGCGTCGGCATGCGTTCCCATGTGGGCGTTGCCAGCCGCATGTTCCGCACGCTGGCTGAAGAGGGCATCAACATCCAGATGATTTCGACCTCCGAAATCAAGATCTCGGTGGCGATCGAAGAGAAGTATCTCGAACTGGCTGTCCGCGTGCTGCACAAGGCGTTCGAGCTCGATCAAGTGAGTGCTTGATGTTCTTGACGGGCTGAAAGAGGGTGGCTAGAATGCGCCCTCTTTCGCGGAGAGTTGGCCGAGTGGTCGAAGGCACTCCCCTGCTAAGGGAGCAGACGGGCAAAACCTGTCTCGAGGGTTCGAATCCCTTGCTCTCCGCCATAAAGAAACAGACATCGAAAGATGTTGCGGTTACAGGGTAAGAAGTGCATAATCCTGCTTCCGTTTTTTGCACCCATAGCTCAGCTGGATAGAGTACCTGGCTACGAACCAGGGGGTCGGGCGTTCGAATCGCTCTGGGTGTACCAGTTTCAGGCGAAGAGGCCAGTCAAACGACTGGCTTCTTCGTTTAAGACCTGATGAGAAGGCGCCTTGCCCGTCAAAGTGCCGGATACAGAAGGTCGGAAGCCTGCAAGGCTTCCCTGCATTGCACCCATAGCTCAGCTGGATAGAGTACCTGGCTACGAACCAGGGGGTCGGGCGTTCGAATCGCTCTGGGTGTACCAGTTTCAGGAAAGGCCGGTCGACAGACCGGCCTTTTCTTTTTTCCGCTTCTGCTGCGGGCATCCGCTGCTCCGGATGACAGGCTTTCCCGCTCTGGTCTGACAGACCACGCGGTCCGGGTTCAGGCAGCATGTCCGTCAATGACCTACCTGCGGGCAACACGCCGGTGCCTGGTTCCGTGCCTTGCGGGCGGCCCTTGTGCTTTCCGCTCCGCGTCTTGGTCCTTCCGGGAGTATTGCGCCGGTCGTCTTGGCGGCGAGATGCTTGTGCTCCGTCTCCAGCCGAAACATTCGCGCTCCCGCTCCGGACGCCAGGTGCGCCGATAGGCTCAGGAGGGCGTTCGGCGTCGGGGTGTGATGTTTCGGTGACGGGCCGCTTGTCGTATCGCTTGAGGAGGAGTTCGGGATGCATGAAACCTTCATGAGCCGTCTGCTCGCTTGCCCGCCCATTCGGCTGACCCATGACGCGATCATGGCGTGGCTGGATGATCGTGCGCCCAGCCTGGGTGCGGCGCTGGCCTACTACACGCTTTTTTCGCTCGCTCCGCTCCTGCTGATCGCCGTGTCTGTTGCCGGACTGGTCTTCGGAGACCAGGCTGCGCGGGGCCAGATCTACGAGCAGCTTTCCGGCTTCATGGGGCCTGCCGGGGCGAAAGTCGTCGAGCAACTGCTGGCCAGCGTTAACTGGCCGGCCGGGAGCATGACGGGAACCTTGTTCGGTCTCCTGATCATGTTCATCGGCGCCACGACAGTGTTCGCCGAACTGCAGAGCGCGCTCGACCGTATCTGGGAGGCGCCCGAAGCGCCACGCTCGGGTCTGTGGAGCCTCCTGCGCGCCCGCGTGCTGTCTTTCGGACTGGTGCTGGGCCTGGGCTTCCTGCTGATCGTGTCACTGCTGTTCGGTGTGGCGGTGGCGGCCTTGCAGAAATGGTGGCTGGCGGGCCTGGCCGCCTGGAGTCTGGTGCTGGGGGCCTTGAACTTCCTGATCAGCTTCCTTCTCCTGACCCTGATGTTCGCGATGATCTACAAGCTGATGCCTCGCGTCCGGATTGCATGGGCCGATGTCTGGGTGGGCGCCCTGGTTACGGCCGGCCTCTTTTCTGCCGGGCGCAGCGTGATCGGCCTGTACCTGGGTTACAGCGCTGTGGCCTCGGGCTTTGGTGCGGCAAGCTCGCTGGTGGTTCTGCTGGTATGGATCTATTACTCGGCCCAGATCTTTCTGCTCGGTGCCGAGTTCACCTGGGCCTATGCCCATCGTTATGGCTCATTGCGGCAGTCGTCCTGACGCACACCGCGGCTTCACGCGACCGCATGCAGCCTCGGTCGCCCGCGGCCGAAGGGGTGGCCGAGCGGGGTCGGGCCGGAGCGTTCGAAGCTCCGGCTGCGGTCGCTCCAGGTCCAGTGCTCCAGGCTCCTGATCCGCGCAGGGCTCGTATCGTCCTGGTGCAGCACGGTGACGCTGTTGGGCTGTCCGCCACGCTGGCGCAGCGAGCAGGCGGTGCCGGCCTGCGAAACAAAGGCCTGGTGCTGACCGGAACTGCCACTTGCCACCGGCAGCACGGCCGGGCGATGCACATGGCCATTGAGGAAAAGGTCTGCGCCTGAATCGAACCAGCGGTCGAGCGCTTCGGCATGGAGCAGAGGTCGGTCGGGCCAGTCAGCGCCGGGTGTCAGCAGCAGCGGATGATGGGTCACCACGATGCGCCACTTCTGTGCCGGCGTGGTTTTCAGCCGCTCTGCCACGCGTTCGATCTGCTTGCGGTTGATGACGCCGTACTGCTGCCGCCAGCGGCGGGTCGTGTCTACACCGAGAATGATGGCCGAATCGAGTTCCAGCACAGGGTCCGGCCGGCATCCGAAATGATGACGAAAGCGCCCCAGCGGCGAGAACAGCCTGTGCCAGGGGGCAAGGGGGATGTCGTGGTTGCCTGGCAGGACCAGCATGGGGACCTTCGGCAGCGCCTGCACGAAACGCGCCGCCGCCGCGAACTGGCTCCTGGTCGCACGCTGGGTAAGATCTCCGGAAATGATGACGGCATCTGGAGCGAGTCGGTGGGCGAGCGCGATCAGGGCCTCGCAGACCGGCGGGCGCTCGGTCCCGAAGTGAGGGTCGGACAGGTGCAGGAAGAGGCTCATGCGGCGCAGTCCGCGCGCAGCGGAGGCCGCACTTCGGCGAGCGCATCGCGCGGGGCGAGCAGCCGGAGCGGGCGCGCTTCGACCGAGAAGTGCAGCGGCAGCGTCATCGGCAGGGGTTCGCCGTCGCATGCGACCAGCATGCGCTGCCTGCGCCCGGGGCGCGTCGGCGCGACTTCGAAGGCGCCCGCCGCAAAACTGTGGATCCGGGGATGCGTCGTCAGCATGCCGCAGGCCGCGCGGAGCAGCAGTCCGGCAAGTGACCATCGGCTCTCCGGCTGGTGGACGATCACGCCCAGGGCGCCGGCGGCAATTTTCCGGGTATCGGGCATGCCGAGCCGGGCGAGCTGCAGCGTGTTGCGGCCCGCGAAGAGCGTGGTGGCGTGAAACGGAGCCAGACCTTCTCCGGCCTCCGTCGGGCAACCCGAAATGGTGAGCAGCTTGCGGCGGATGCCGCCTGCAATACTCCAGGCCGCCGAGATCAGGGCGACCAGCCGATGCCGGCCGAAGCGCCGGGAGGCCTGCTCGCGTTCAACCAGAAGTTCCGGATACAGCCCCAGACTGGCATTGACCAGAAAGACCCGGTCATTGACGCGGCCCACCTGAACCGGCGTGGGCAGACCGTGCTCGAAGGCATCCTGCAGGACGGCCGCGGCGCGTTCGGGCGTGTCGGGCAGCCCATGTTCGCGAGCGAAGAAGTTGAAGGTGCCACAGGCCAGGGCAGACATCGGTACGTCCTGCTCCCAGGCGGCCTGCGCGACCGCGTTGAGGCTGCCGTCACCGCCGACGGCAACGAGGATGCCATCCTGCTTGGCCGCCCGCGCCGCTGCCCGGGCGAGAGCCGGCAGCTCGGAAGGCTCGGCGGCAACGTAGATGCAGCAGTTGCAGCCCGGAGTTTGTACCGGACTCTCGAGCGCGGCTGCGAGATCACGCGCCGCTTCAGCGTGCGCTTCGGTCGTCAGCAGATGCACCGTCAGGCTTCGGTCACGGAAGGGCGTGCGCGGCGATGCAGAGGCGGCTGGGGCTGCGGTCATGGCGGACTCTCGTGGCCGTGAGGACGCATCGATGCTATGCGGTCGCACGTCCCCTGACTATCGGCCTGAAGTGCGTGTGCGTGCAGGACAAGAGGAGGTGGCGAGCGTGCGAGGCGATGGCTCCCTGTCCTACATCACGGCGTGCTGCCGGCTGATGGGGCCGGGGCCGCGCGCGGGCATACAGTGGGTCCAGGCAAGCCGGAACGCGTCCGGCCCGGGTACCCAAGTGAAAGGAATCATCATGCTCAAGTGGGCCATCATCTTCGCCGTCATCGCCGCGATTGCCGGCGTGCTCGGATTCAGCGGCATTGCGGCGGGTGCTGCGGGCATTGCCAAGCTGCTGTTCGTGCTGTGCCTTGTCGTCTTCCTCGTACTTGTCGCGCTGGCCGTCATCGGCGTCGGCGCGCTCAAGCGTTGATTTCCCGGACAGGAAAGGAGCCGCATCATGTCATCTGCATCCCTTCAGGCCATGCGCGACGAATCGGGCCACGACTACCGGCTGGAGCTCGACCAGAGCGGGCTCGACAGTGCCCGCAGGAATCTCGAGGAAGGTGCCGTCACCCCCGGCTATGGCCCGTGGCGGGACAGCATCGTGAAACTGCTCAACGACGCGCTGGCGACAGAACTGGTCTGCGTGCTGCGCTACAAGCGCCACTATTTCACCGCGGTCGGCGTGGCGTCGCCCCGGATCGCCGAGGAATTCATGGTGCATGCGAAGGAGGAGGCCGCGCATGCCGACAGCATTGCCGAGCGTATCGTGCAGCTGGGCGGCTCGCCGGACTTCTCCCCCACCACGCTGCTTGATCGCAGCCATGCGGACTACGACGCCTCCTCGGACCTCAAGGCCATGATCCGCGCCAATCTGATCGCCGAGCGCGTAGCGGTGGAAAGCTACCGGCAGATGATCCAGCTCATCGCCGACAAGGATCCCACCACCCGCCGCCTGCTAGAGACCATTCTCGTCGACGAAGAGGAGCACGCCGACGAGCTGGCGGACCTGCTCGAGGCGTAAGCCGTGCGCAGCAGTTTCCGTCTGCGGTTGCCGGAGTCGGGCCCAGGCCGGCTCCGGCTTTTTTTCGTGCCCTGCAGGGGGCGCCAACCTGCGAGGCGGGTGTGGCAGGCCGTGGCCGCCGTTGCCCTGATGACCGGCTTGCCCGCCTGCGCCCACCAGATCGTGAGCCCAATCGCTTCTGGTCCCGTCCCCGGCACGAAGCAGCTGGCGCGATCGGTGTCGATCACCGGCCCGGAAGGGGCGCCGCTGGCACCGCAGGAAAAGCTCGCCACGCTGCGCCAGGTCGCGGCCCAGGGGCGGCCCGTGCTGCTCCAGGCGCAGCTCGCGGCCATGGCCAGGTTCGGCGACATGGACCTGTATGCCGGTAATCGCGCGCGATTGCTGCTCGACGGCCCTGCGACCTTTGCCGCGATGTTCGAGGCGATCCGTGGCGCCCGGCGCTCCATCCTGCTCGAAAGCTACATCGTCGAGGATGCGCGGATCGCGCGGGAGCTGGCCGCGCTGCTCAAGGCCCGCCGCGCGGAGGGGCTGGACGTCGTCCTGCTTTATGACGCGGTCGGCTCGATCGGGACCGATCAGGCTTTTTTTGACGGACTGCGCGATGCCGGCGTGGCCGTCTGCAAGTTCAACCCGGTCAATCCGCTGGAGCGCCCCGGTTACTGGGGCATCTCGCACCGCGACCATCGCAAGCTGCTGGTGGTGGATGACGAGCTGGCCTTTACCGGCGGCATCAACATCAGCTCCGTGTACTCCTCGGGTTCCATGGGGACGCGGCGGTCCTCGCGTGCCGTCGGCGAGGCGGGCAAGGCATCCGGCTGGCGCGATACCCAGATCGCGATCCAGGGGCCAGCCGCTGGCGCGATGGGGACTCTGTTCCGGTCGAGCTGGCTCCGCCAGGGCTGCGAAGGTGAGCCGGGGCCGGTGCAGCCGGTGAGCGCCCGGCGTGGCGGCGCGCAGCTCGTCCGCATCGTGGCCGCCACCCCCGATGATCCGGAAAGCCGCATCTATCGGCTTCTGCTGGGCTCGATCCAGGCTGCCAGTCACAGCATCTACATGACGATGGCCTACTTCGCTCCCGGAGCGGAAATGCTCGACGCGCTCAAGGCGGCCGCACGGCGCGGCGTTGACGTGAAACTCGTCCTGCCCTCGCTGAGCGATTTCACGCCGGTGCTCGAAGCCGGGCGGGCGAGCTATGCCGACCTGCTGGAAGCCGGCGTCAGCATTCACGAGCTGCAGTCTTCCGTGCTGCATGCCAAGACCGCGGTGATTGACGGGGTGGTGTCCACCGTCGGGTCGAGCAATATGGACTGGCGAAGTTTCGAGGCCAATGACGAGGTCAATGCCGTGGTGCTGGGCGAGGATTTCGCGGGCGAAATGATGGAGGCATTCCGTCGCGATCTCGCCGCGTCGGTGCAGATCAGTGCGGCGGAGTGGGCAAGGCGTCCGCTGCTGCAGAAGCTCAGACAGGCCTTCTGGCAGGTCTTCGAGCGATTCTGGTAGGCGGCGGGGCAAGGGGCGCCGGCTTCGTGTCCTACAGCAGGGAACGGGTCCGGCCGATGCCGCCCACCCGTTGCCGCGCCTAGCATTGGCTCATCGGATCCGCACTCGCCAGAGCAGGTTCCGAGCCGCTGACAGGAATCATCCCCTGAACACACGGCGAGCCACTGCACCCGAGTTCGCGGCCGCCACTTTTCCAAGGAGCCATCCATGATTGCACGTGCCACTTTCATTGCCGTAGCCAGCTCGCTTATCGCACTCACGACTGTTTCGGGCTGCGCGGTCAGCCGGGGTCAATCCACTGTCGGTGAATACATCGACGATGCAACCATCACCACCCAGGTCAAAGCGCGCTTTGTCGAGTCCAAGGCCGTGGATGCCAGCGCCATCCGTGTCGAAACCCTCAACGGCGAAGTGATGCTCTCCGGCTTTGCCAAGTCGGCCAGTGAAAAGGCCAATGCCGAAAGCATCGCTCGCAAGGTCAAGGGCGTGAAAACCGTCCGCAACGAACTCGCCGTCCGCAACTGAGCGCAGCGAGCATTTTTCACTCACGAAAGGAGTCCGCCATGAACTGGGATCGCATCGAAGGCAACTGGGGTCAGATCAAGGGCAAGGTCCTCGAGCAGTGGGGCAAGCTCACCGATGATGACTTTGACGTCGTCAATGGCCGTCGTGAGCAACTGGCCGGCAAGATCCAGGAGCGTTACGGCATTGCCAGGGACGAGGCCGAGAAACAGGTGTCGGACTGGGAGCGCGGCGCGGATGAGCGCTGGTTCCTCTGAGCCTTCTGAACCAGAGAGCCCCGTTCCGCGCCCGGAGCGGGTAGCGCGGCGGACGTTCCCCGGGACGTCCGCCGCGTCTCTTTGCCGCTGCGGTGGGCACCGATGGCGAAGGGGGCCGCATGCCGGTCGATGACATCCGGATAGTCCCGCGATGGCTGCGGCTGGCCCGCCTGCTGACGGCGGCCTTTCTTGTCTGTTGCGCGAGCTTTGCCCTCGGTGAATGGATGGAATGGCGCTTTCTCGCGAGCTCCCTCGAAGCGGCAGCAAGCCGCGCGCTTGACCGGCCGGTGCGCTTCGGCCCGGCGCAGGATGGCAGGCGTTTCCGTCTGCGCCTCCTTGGCGGCCCGCGGCTGGATCTCGCGGCGCCGACCGTGGCGAGTGCCGGCGCGGGTCAGCCAGCGCTGCTCTCGGCAAACGAGCTGTCGCTGAGGCTTGCCTGGCACGATCTTCTGGCGTTCCGGCCGGGCGAGGTGCTGCGCGTGCGCTCGCTTAAGGCTTCGCAACTCTCGCTCGCGCTGCAGCGCGAGCGCACGGGCAGCGCGAACTGGCGCTTTCCCGCGCGCGCCACATCGCAAACCGGGCCGATCGTCGGCGGGCTGCGCTTTGCGGCGCTGCTGGTTGAGCGGGGGCGCCTCGAGTATCGCGATGAGGTGAAGGATCTGATCCTGAGCGGGCATTTCAGTCTGGACGACAGCAGCGATGCGTCGTCGCAGCCCGCGGGTCTGAAGGGCCGTGCGGCAGGCACTTACGCCGGCCATCCGCTGGACGTGTCGGTGAGCTCGCGCTCGCTGCTCGCGGCTTTTGCCGGGGATGAGCGCGAAGCCCATCTGCAGCTCGCGCTGCGTGCCTCCAGCGGGCCGACGAAGCTTGCGCTGGAGGGCTGGATCCACGGGCTCTTCCGCGCACCGCGCGTCGAGACCCGCTTCATGCTGTCCGGCCCCTCCCTCGCACATGCCGGCGCGCCGCTGGGTGTGACGCTGCCGGTCACGCCTCCATTCTCGATGCGCGGACAGCTGGTGCAGGCGGGGGCGCTCTGGACTGTCGACGTGGCGCAGGCTCGCATCGGTCGCAGCGAGCTGGGCGGGCATTTCACTTTCCGGCAGGGCGCTCAGGGCCAGCGTGCGCGGCTCGATGGCCGCCTGAGCGGCAAGGCGCTGTGGCTGGCTGACCTCGGCCCCGCGGTCGGAACCGCCGGGGCGGGTGAAGACAGCCGCCCGCGCACCGGCGCTCCCGCAGGGCGCGTGCTGCCTGACCGCCGCTTCAACATTCCCGCCCTGCGCGCGATGGATGCCGAGGTCCGCATTGCGCTCGACCGGCTCGAGCTCGGGACGCCTGCCCTCGATGACATTCGTCCGCTGCAGGCACGCCTGCTTCTCGATTCGGGCCGGCTCAGGATCGAGGATCTCGATGCACGGCTGGCCCGCGGCCATCTGCGCGGCGAGATCGAGCTCGACGGACGGGAAACGCCGGCCCGCTGGCGTACCCGAATGGCATTCGATGGCATCGCGCTGGAAGACTGGATCCGCGCCGGGCGGGACACCGGTCCGCCACGCGTGAGGGGGGCGCTGGCGGGTGAGCTCAGCCTGACGGGGTCGGGCAACTCGACTGCGGAAATCCTGGGCGATGCCAGCGGGCAGAGTCTGTTCACCCTGCAGCATGGGCGCATCTCGCACCTGCTGATCGAGCTCGCCGGTCTCGACGTGGCCCAGGCGCTGGGGGTGTTCGCTACGGGCGACAAGACCTTGCCGGTCACCTGTGGCGTGGCTGCGCTCAAGGCCGACCGGGGCCTGGTGAGACCCGAGCTGTTCGTGCTGGATACGCCGGACTCCCTTGTCCGTGTCAGCGGCGGCCTGTCGCTCGCCACCGAGCGCATGGATCTGCTGGCGCGCGTGTTGCCGAAGGATTTTTCGCCGCTGGCCCTGCGCACGCCGATTCGTATCCGGGGCAGCTTGGCCCGACCGGGCATCCGGCCGGAAGCCGGCCCGCTCGTCGCCCGGCTCGGCGCGAGTGCGGCGCTCGCCGCGCTCAATCCGCTGACCGCGTGGCTGCCGCTGATCGACCCTGGCAAAGCACTCGGGCGTGCGCGCTCGGCGGCCTTGACCGATGCCGATGTCTGCCGGATTCTGACAGCGCGTCGGACACCACCTCCAGCCCATGTAGGACAGCACTGACAGCGAAAAGCGGCGGGTGCGGAATGCGTTAATGTCCGCACCAGACGATAATAAAATACGCAGGCAGGGTTCCTGACTGACTCCCGCTTCGGGTGGCAGCATGCATGAGACAACAATGACTTCAACCGCCCATCCGGCTTCTTTCCGGTTGCTGCCGATCCGATGCTTTCTGGTCGAGGACAGTCCCGTGATCCGGGAGAACCTGATCGCGACGCTTCAGGAGATGCTCGATATCGAGGTCGTCGGCCACGCCGGCGACGAGCAGTCGGCCCTGAGCTGGCTGCAGACCGGTGAGGATCTGTGCGATCTGATCATCATCGACATCTTTCTCAAGAGCGGAACAGGTCTTGAAGTGCTGCGCCATGCCGGATTGCTGCAGCCCGGGGCGAAGCGCGTGGTGCTCACGAATTTCGCCACGCCGGACATGCGCCAGCGTTGCCGGCATCTTGGTGCCGACGCGGTGTTCGACAAGTCGGCAGAGCTTGAGGAGCTGATCGCCTACTGCGAGGCCATGCTCATGGCATGAGGCCGGCGGGTGCCGGCAAGGCCTACTGGATGAGCCCGTTCTTGAGCGCGTAGTAGGTCAGGTCACTGTTGGAAGCGAGTTTGAGTTTTTCCATCACTCGCGAGCGGTAGGTGCTGACCGTCTTGACGCTGAGCGACATGCTCTCGGCAATGTTGCCGACCGTTTCGCCCTTGGCCAGACGCAGGAAGACCTGCAGCTCGCGCTCGGAGAGCTGTTCATGAGGCAGGGCATCCGGATTGCCGTTGAGTCCATCGGCCAGCAGCTCACCCACTGCGGGCGTGATGTATTTTCGGCCGCGCGCCACGGTGCGGATCGCGCGCACGATTTCCTCGGGATCACATTCCTTGTTGAGGTAACCCGCAGCGCCCTGGCGCAGCAGCGTGGTGGCGTAGTGCGTTTCGGGAAAACCGCTGAGGATCAGCACCGGCAGATCGGGCTCGCGGGCCTTGATCGCGGCGAGCAGATCGACGCCATTCTGATCCGGCATGGAAAGATCCAGAACAATGACGTCGGCATCGCCGCGGCGAACGATGTCGAGCGCTTCACGGCCGTTCGCGGCCTCTCCCGTGACCTGGAAATCCATCTGCTCGACCAGGAACTGGCGCAGTCCGGCCCTCACGACAGCATGGTCATCAACGATGGCAATCCTGATCATCGGCATACTCTCTCAATCGGGTGGAAGCTTCTAGGAGTGTAAGACATGCGTGTCCGGCTCGCACAAATGAATGAGCGCTTCAAGCGCAGCAGATTCTTCCTGCCGGTGGCGATCCTGGTGGCCGGCTTCATGCTTGCCATCAGTGAGTCGGCATACCAGGGCGCGCGGGGCGAGCTGACCGATCTCGTCTCGATGGGGCAGGCGCGGCTGCAGCTCATGAGCATCGTGCAGCGGGTGACGGATGCAGAAACCTCCCAGCGCGGCTTCATCCTCACCGGCCACACCGAATATCTCGAACCCTATCGTCATGCGGCCTCCGATACGCGCAGAAGTCTCGAGATGCTGCGCGAGACCTACGGGCTTCTGGGCCACCACGACGCGGAGGCGATGCGAAGCCAGCTCGATCATGACGTGCAGGAGAAGCTCGGTGAGCTGGCCGATGTGCTGGTGAGTTACGAACGGGGCGATATGGAAGGCACTCGCGCCATGATCCTGACCGGCTTCGGGCGCGAGCAGATGGAGCGCATCCGGCGTGGTGCCAAGGCGCTCTACGAACTCGAGAACGGCAAGATCAACCGCGGCCTGGGCAGCGTGTTCGACACCCTGCTGCTCAATCGCATCGGCGTGAGTGCGCTGACCGCCATCAGCCTGCTGATGCTGATCATGTTCCTGCGCCAGAGCCGCGAGCTGGACCGGCAGCGTGCCGCCCATGCGGAAGCCCTGAAAGGCGAGCGCGACCAGCTCGGCATCGAGGTAGCGCGGCGCACCCGCGAGCTGACCGAGCTCGCACGCCACCTGCAGACGGCACGCGAGGACGAGCGCGCGCGACTGGCCCGCGACCTGCACGACGAACTGGGCGCGACACTCACTGCGGCGAAGCTTGATGTTGCCCGCATGCGGCCCAAGCTGCAGGGCGCGCTGCCCGAGCTCATGGAGCGGCTGACCCATCTCACCGAAACACTCAACAGTGCCATCGCGCTCAAGCGCCGCATCATCGAGGATCTGCGCCCCTCCACGCTTTCAAACCTCGGCCTGGGGCCGGCGCTGGAGATTCTGTGTCGTGAGTCCGCCGCACGCCTGGACGCCGCCATCGGGGCGGAAATCGAAGCCGTGCGCCTGTCTCCCGACGCGCAGCTGACCGTCTTCCGCGTCGTGCAGGAGGCACTCACCAACATCGCCAAGTATGCCGCCGCGACGCGGGTCACCGTCCGGCTCTGTGAGGACGGCGAGGAAGCGCTGCTGAGCATCCGTGACAATGGCATCGGCTTCGATCCGGCGGCGGTCAGCAACACACGGCACGGGCTGGTCGGCATGCGCTTTCGTGTCGAGGCCGAGCGGGGGCGGCTGACCGTGCAGTCCGCACCCGGCGAGGGCACGCTGATCTGCGCCCGCCTGCCGCTGGCCCAGGCGCTTGTCGCACCCGCCATTCCTGCCACTCCCGCAGCGGATGCCTGACCCGGCGCGCGTGCCCGCCATGCAGGTTGCGTAGTCCGCGTCCTACCCCGGCCAACACAGGGCGCCGACAGCCTGCTGAGGCTGCGGCCGGCCGAAGCGTAAAGGGCTGGCCGGTAAATTTCACTTACCGCATCCGGGCTTGTCGCATGAAGCGCTCCTTGTCCGGAAGTGTCCGCTTCAATCCCGAGCGGCCCGGTCCGTTCAACCGCCAAGGAGAATGCCATGCTTCATTATGCTGTCGTATTTTTCATCATCGCCCTCGTGGCGGCCCTCTTCGGCTTCGGCGGCATTGCTGCCGGTGCGGCCGGCATTGCCAAGATCCTCTTCGTGGTCTTCGTCGTCATGGCGCTGATCAGCTTCCTGCTGAGTTTCGCCCGCAAGCCCTGAGCCCGGACCGACCGGACGCAGGCGCCGCCGGTTCTTCCCGTCTCCCTCTGAAGAAAGGAATACGCCATGAACACCATCACTGCACAGAACGTCCGCAACAACCTTGACGAGTTCTCCGGCGAAGCAGCCGGTGTGGCGCACCGCGCGCTCGACACCACGCGTGAAACTGCCGACAAGGCGTTGGATTCCGCCCACGAGGGCGTCAGCACCCTGCGCGAGAAGATCCCTTCCGCGCTGGGTGACAAGGCCGCCGAACTCGAGCGTGTGGCCCGTGCCGGCGTCGAGCGTGCGCGAGCCGGCTATGCACGCGCCCGGGAGCAGGTGGATGCCGCCAGCCAGCGCACCGTTGCCTATGTGCGCGAGGAGCCGGTCAGGGCCGTGCTGATCGCCGCGGCCAGCGGAGCGGTGCTGGCCGGCGCGCTGGGCTGGATGGCCCGCTCGCGTCGCAGCTGAGCAGGCACGGGTGTGCCGCACGATGCCGCGGAGCCCGATTCGGGGCCGCGGCATTTTTTCGTCTGCCGGAGGACATCGTCATGCTCTCGCAACTCATTCATCTGCTGACCGCCGAAACCGGCCTGCTCGCGAGCCACGCTGCAGCCTATGCGCAACTGGCCGCGGCCGAATCCACGCTGGCGGCTGCGGCATTCAGGCGCCGCCTGCTGCTGCAGGCGCTGGCCCTGCTGCTCTTCATGGTGGGCCTCGCCGTGGCGCTGGTGGCGCTGTTGCTGCTAGCCGCCCTGCCGCGTGCGGGCATGCCTGCACCCTGGGCGTTGCTGGTCCTGCCACTGCTCCCCTGTGTGGCAGCCGGGGCGATCTGCTTCGCGCAGCGCAGCCGGCCCGCACTCCGTCCGTTCGCCGAGCTGCGCCGCCAGCTTGCGCTGGATGAGGAGCTGCTGCGCCAGTCCGGGGGGCTGCGATGAGCGCGCCCGTCGAGGCTCCCGCGGGCGAGCCCCACGCACCCGTCGATGCCCTGGCCGCGGCCCGCGCACGCCTTGAGCGCTCGCGTGCCGGCCTGCGCGAGGCGCTGGTTCGCCACGCAGCGCCCGCGGCTTCGCCGCGCAGTGGCTGGACTGCGCTGTTGCCGCGCGCGTGGAAGTCAGCGCTGGAAGGGCTCCTGACCCGGGTGCGCGAGCAGCCCGCGGCCGCCGTGCTGATCGAGTCGCTGAGCGCCTGGTGGCGACAGCATCCCTGGCGCGATTGCGTCGAGGTGGCCGGCGAGCAGATGTGTGAGCGCGTGATCCCGGCCCTGCGCCGCAATGCGCGCAGCACGCTGCTCGTGGCCGTCGGTGGCGCGGCGCTGCTGGTGCTGCTCAGACCCTGGCGCTGGCGGCGCCGGGGCCGGCGACGCGTGCCTTTCTCGTCCCGCTTGTACCGCTGGCTGCTGGCCGAACTCTCACGCCTGCCGCTGCAGTCCATGCTCGCTGCGATCATGCTGATGGCATCGCGCGGGCGCCATGAATCGAAGGATCAGCCGCCCGCGGAAAGTGCCGCGGGGACTGTCGGCGATGTCTGACAGGACAAGCGCTCTGCGGCTGATAAAACCCGGGCCGGGCGGTGTTTAAGCTGCAGGGCATGGAAGCGTGGCTCGACTGCGCACTCCCGAATCCTGCGGCTGGCCCGGCAGGCCTGTCGCAAAAACCTGCAGTGCTTTCTGAAAGGAAACCATCATGACCAGGCAAACTTCCCTTCCCCTCAAGACCGCTGCCTGCGCAGCCCTGCTGCTGAGCGTCGTGGCCTGCAGCAAGACCAGCGACGATGCGACGGCAGGCCAGAAGCTGGACTCTGCCGTTGCCAGCACCGAGCGTAACGCCAGCGAGACGCGCGCCGATGTGCGTCAGGAAATGTCCGAGCTCAAGCAGGACATGAAGCAGGCGGGCAATGCAGTGGCCGGCGCGGTGGACGACGCGTCGATCACTGCTGGCGTGAATGCCGAGCTCGCCAAGGACGACAAGCTCAGCGCGCTGAAGATCGACGTCGACACCAAGGGCGGCAAGGTGCTGCTCACCGGCAAGGCACCGGATGCCGAATCGCGCGAGCGCGCCACACGCCTGGCCGCGAATGTGAAGGGCGTGACGGACGTCGACAACAAGCTCGAAGTCGGCAGCTGATTCCGGCCACCGGCATTCAACGGAGCGGACGGCCCGTCCGCTTCATCGCGAACCCCCTGAAGGAGCAGACCATGAGCCTCATCGACAAACCGGGCAATGCCGCCGACATCGAACGTCTGGATGAAGAGAACGAACGCAGCGCCTACATGAACGAAGCGCAGATCGAGAGCACCCAGTTCGGCGTCGGGCGTGACACGCTGCCGGATCAGGATTGAAGCCGCCCGCGCCTGCCGTTCCTTCAGGGCGTGCGGGCGGTGGACAACAGGAAGAAAGGGGCGACCGCTTGCGTGTCGCCTTTTTTACATCCGCCTTCAGCGCGCTTCGGTACTGCGCGGCAACATCAGCTCGAAGAGCGTGCCCTCGCCGTTTTTCGAGTGGCCGATGAGCGAGCCGCCATGCGCGCGGGCCACGCGCTCGGCGAAGTGGAGGCCGGGCCCGACATGGGGGGAAGAGATGCCTTCGAGCGCAAAGCCGGAGCCGAAGAGGTGACTGGCGGCCGGCGCGGCAAGGCTGGCCGCGAAGCGCACGCGCAGCGTGACGGCGCGGCGCGCTTCCCCGTCGATTTCCACACTCAGCGGATGGCCCTCGGCATGGGTCGCTGCCTGCAGCAGCAGATGATCCAGCGCCTCCGAGAGCAGGCCTGCATCGAGCTCGCAGTGGGCATCGCCTTCCTGGTTGAAGAAGATGGCGGCCGGGCTCGCGCCGCGCGCCTCGCTGGCGCGGATGCACTCGCGGACGAGTGCGCCGAAATCCGCCCAAACCGGTTCGGGATGCAGATCGTCACGGGGCTGGCGCGCAAGATTGACGAGGTGATCGAGCTGGCGGCCGAGCATCGCCGTCAGGCTCTTGATGCGCGCCCCGGCCTGCTGCGCTGCCGGGGTTTCGCTGCGGCGGACGAGGATCTCGGCATTCAGCGTGAGAGCGGTCAGCGGGGTGCGGATGTCGTGCGAGAGGGCCGACAGCATCAGGCTGTTGAGCCGCTGCAGGCGCTCCTGCTCGGCCATGCGCTGGCTGAGCGCGCGCCGGTGTCGGTGCAGTTCGGCGAATACCGCCACCTTGCCGCGCAGCACGCAGGGATCGATCGGCTTGTAGAGGAAGTCGACCGCGCCGGCGCCGTAGCCCGCAAAGATGCGCTGCTCGTCGTGCCCGCCGGCGGTGAGGAATACGATGGGAATGCGGCGCGTGCGTTCGGTGCCGCGCATCAGCTCGGCCAGCATGAAACCGTCCATGTCCGGCATCTGGACGTCGAGGATGGCGAGCGCCACATCATGGACCAGCAGCAGCTCCAGCGCCTTCGGGCCGGAGCTGGCGGTGAGGATCTCGATGTCCTCATTGCCCAGCATGGCGCTCATGGCGAGCAGATTCTGCGCGATGTCGTCGACGACGAGCACGCTGATTTTTTCCCTCTCCATGGATTTCATCTCCATTTTCCGTTCCCCAGCAGGTGTCCGATTTCTTCGATGCCCGGCGCGAGGTCGGCTCCCGCGAGATCCAGCGCGGCCTGCGGCATGGTCGGCACGATGGCCTGCTTCGGGTTCTGCACCCAGAGCTCGCCACCGGCCTGCCTCAGCGCGCGCGCGCCCAGCGCGCCGTCCGTGTTCGCGCCGGTCAGGATCACCCCGAGCAGCCGCGCCCCGAAGACGTCCGTTGCGCTCTCGAAGAGCGGGTCGATTGCGGGGCGCGACCAGTTCAGCGGTGCATCCCGCGACAGGGCAATACACGGGCCCGGTGCCACCAGCATGTGGTAATCGGCGGGGGCCAGCAGCACTTCACCGGCGCGCAGCGGCTGCTTGTCCCAGGCATCGCTGAGCGGCAGGGCGCAGCGCGAGGCCAGCAGCGGCGCCAGCGAGCCGCCGCTGGCCGGGCGGTGCAGGACCAGCAGCAGCGGTACCGGGAAGTCCGCCGGCAGCGCCGCGCAGAGCTTGAGCAGGGCATCGACGCCGCCTGCCGAAGCGCCGACCAGCACGGCGTCTACATCGGGCCAGCGATTCATGATGGCTCACACACGGCGGTAGATCCGCACGTCGGGTTCGGCAAAACACAGTTCGAAGTCGCCGGCATGGCGGCCGAACTGCAGGGATTCGCGGCTGCCCAGGCCGACGAAGCCGCGCCGCACGAGGGATTCGCGAAAGAGTCCGACGGCGCGGTCCTGCAGGGTCTGGTCGAAATAGATCAGCACATTGCGGCAGGAAACCAGATGCACTTCGGAGAAGACCGCATCGGTGGCCAGGCTGTGATCGGCGAAGACGATCTGGCGCTTGAGCTGGCGGTCGAAAACGATGCCGTCATAGGCGGCATGGTAGTGGTCGGAGAGCGAACCGCGTCCGCCGGCGGCCAGATAGTTGCTGCTGAAGCGCTGGACGCGATCGAGCGGGAACACGCCGGCTTCGGCTTGCCGGAGTGCTTCCGGATTGATGTCGGTGGCATAGATGATGCTGCGCTCGAGCAGCCCTTCCTCCTTGAGCAGCACGGCCATGGACCAGACCTCCTCGCCACGGCTGCAGCCGGCCACCCAGATCTTGATCGAGGGCCAGGTCGACAGCTCGGGCAGCACGTTTTCGCGCAGGCTGCGGAAGTAGGCCGGGTCACGGAACATCTCGCTGACCTGCACGGTGAGGAACTGCAGCAGGCGCGTGAAATGCTCGCCATCGCGCAGCACATGGTCCTGCAGTTGCGAGAGGCGCTCGAAGCCGGACTGGGCGAGCGCCTGGCGCAGGCGGCGGCGCAGGGAGGCGGGCGAATAGAGGCGGAAATCCTGCTGGTAGTGCAGGAGGATGGCCTCGAGCAGCGCCTTGATCTCGAGATCGAAGAGCTGGCTGTCCTCGCTGTTCATGGCGCTACCGGGGCATCCAGACACGGCACAGGGACACCAGCCGATCCACGTCGATCGGCTTGGCCAGGTAGTCGTTGGCGCCGGCCTCCAGGCACTGCCGCCGGTCATCCGCCATCGCCTTGGCGGTGATCGCGATGACCGGAATGTCCGCATGCCCGGGGCGCGCGCGCAGCTGGCGGATCGCGGTAATGCCATCCATCTCCGGCATCATCACATCCATCAGCACCAGGTCGATGGGCGGGTCACGGTCAAGCCGATCCAGGGCCTCGCGGCCATTGCGCGCGATCTCGAGGCTCGCGCCGAGCGGCTCGAAGACGCTGGTGAGGGCGAAGATGTTGCGCACATCATCTTCGGCCAGCAGGATGCGCCGGTCTTCCAGAGTGCTGTCGCGTTTGCGGGCCGACTGCAGCAGGCGCTGCTGCTCGGGCGGCAGGTTGGCCTCGACGCTGTGCAGGAAGAGCGTGACTTCGTCGAGCAGGCGTTCCGGGGAGCGGGCGCCCTTGACGATGATCGAGCGCGAGTAGCGGCGCAGGCGCGTTTCCTCGTCGCGGCTGAGCTGGCGACCGGTATAGACGATGACCGGCGGGAAGCCCTGTGCCGGATTCGCGGCCATGCGTTCGAGCAGATCGAAGCCGGATGCGTCCGGCAGGGCGAGGTCGGTCACCATGCAGTCGAAGGCGCGGTCGGCCAGGGCGTCGAGCGCGGCGGCGGCCGAGCCGACAGTAACGATTTCGGTGTTCGGCCCTGCCAGCAGATGCTGAAGATTTTCGCGCAGTTGCGGATCATCCTCGACGACCAGCACGCGACGCAGGGCCTGGTCGGCCCGCTCGCGCAGGCGGGCAATCGCGGCCACCAGTTCTTCGCGCCGCGCCGGTTTGACCACATGCCCGATCGCGCCCATCGCCAGCGCGGTCTGGCTGCGGTCCACCGCGGAAACCAGATGCACCGGAATATGCCGTGTGGCCGGGTCGTGCTTGAGGCGCTCCAGCACCGAGAGGCCGGACACATCGGGCAGGCCGACGTCCAGCAGCACACCGGCCGGGGCGTACTCGCGCGCGAGCGCCAGCGCCTCGCTGCCGTTGCCGGCCACCAGGCAGTCGAAGTCCATTTCCTCGACGAGTTGCTGCAGCACCTGCACGAACTCGCTGTCGTCATCCACCGCCAGTACCAGGCGCCGGCCGCTTTTCGGGCGCCGCGGAGCAGGCGGTGCGGGGGGCGCCGGGGCCGGCGCGGCGGCCGGCAGGCCGGGGCGCAGGCTTGCCGGCGGCGCTGCCGGCTTGCGCAGCAGCGCAGCGGCGACCGGCGTTTCCGGCAGATGGGCGGGCAGTTCGACGGTGAAGGTGCTGCCGCGACCCGGCTCGCTGCGCAAGCGGATGCTGCCGCCCATGCGGACGACCAGTTCGCGCGAGATCGACAGGCCGAGGCCGGTGCCGCCGAAGAGGCGGTTGGTGCTGCCATCAGCCTGGCGGAAAGCCTCGAAGATGATTTCATGCTTCTCGGCCGGGATGCCCATGCCGGTATCCGTGACATCGAAACCCACGCCACCGTCGGCCAGCGGCCGCAGGCTGAGCTCGATCTGGCCGGCGGCGGTGAACTTCACCGCGTTGGAGAGCAGATTCTTCAGCACCTGCTGCAGGCGCTGCTTGTCGGTCTCGAGCGTGTCGGGCGTGCCCGGCTCGAAGTGCACGCGGAAGGCGAGGCCTTTCTCCCGCGCCAGCGGATCGACCACTGCTTCCATCCGGCTGGCGAGTTCGGCGAGATTGACCGCCTCGGCAGCGAGCTCGACATGTCCGGCTTCGATGCGGGAGAGGTCGAGGATGTCATTGATCAGCAGCAGCAGATCATTGTTGGAGTCGTGAATGGCGGTCGCGAAGCGCACTTCGTCCTCGTTCAGGCGCTGGCCGCCGTTTTCCATGAGCAGGCGAGAGAGGATCAGCGAACTGTTGAGCGGCGTGCGCAGCTCGTGCGACATGTTGGCGAGGAATTCGGACTTGTAGCGGCTGGCGGTTTCCAGCGCCGTGCTCTTTTCAGACAGTTCGGCCTGCGAGCGCAGGAGCTCGGCCTGACGCTGCTCGAGACTCGCCGCATAGCTCGCGATCTGCTGATTGACGCGCTCGAGCTCGGTCTGCTGCACTTCGAGCGCCGCCTGCGATTCACGCAGCACGCGGCCCTGTTCCTCGAGCTCTTCATTGCTGACGCGCAATTCTTCCTGCTGGGCCTGCAGCACCTCGGCCTGCTGTTGCGCTTCGGCCAGCATGCTCTGCCGCTCCTCGCGATACATCGCCCCCCGCAACGCCAGCCCCACGACTTCCGCGATCTGGCTGGCCAAGCCGGCGAGCGGCGTGAGGTCCAGTTCGCGACGTTGCAGGCCCAGCTCGATCACGCCCAGCACGCGGCCTTCGATCTGGAGAGGCAGGATCAGGATGTGGCTCGGCTCGCTCCGGCCCAGACCGGTCTGGACAGGCAGATGCCCCTCGGGCGCCGGGCTCAGCGCGCGGAAGCGCCCGTCACGGCAGGCCTGACCGAGCAGGCCGTCATGCAAGCCCAGCGTGCGCACCTGACTGGTAGCGTCCAGACCGTGGCTGCCGACCGGCAGCAGCCGCTCGCCCTGGACCGTGTAGAGCACGCCGACCCGCGCGTCGAGGCGGGCGCAGAGCACATCGCAGCTGCGCGCGCCGATTTCTGCCGGCAGCAGATCACCGGCGAGCGCCTGGGCCAGCTGGCTTTCGGTTTGCTGCAGCCAGAGATTGCGCTGCGCGGCTTCGCGCTGGCTGATGACCAGCGACACGATGAAGCCGATGACGAAGAAACTGGTCGAGCCCGCCGTCCGGTTGAAGAGGACGAGATTCATCGAGACGTTTGCACCCTCGGGTGACAGCGTCACGCCCGCGGCGGTATAGGTTGTGGCGAGTGCGGCGAGCAGCCAGGGCAGGCGCGGCCGGGTCTGGAAGATCGCCAGCGCCACCGCCCAGGCCTGGAATATCCAGATGGAATATCCGAGCGGGGTCAGCGCGTCGATCACGAAGAGGCTGCTCGACAGGGCCAGCGTGCCGGCGAGAACCGGGAGGTCGTGCTTGCGGGCCGGTGCGGTGCGGGCTGAGTCCATGGCGTCTGCTCGTGTGCCGTGCTTGAGGTCGCGCTGGCGTGCCGGCGCAGCGCACTCCGGGGGCGTGTCGAAGGATTGTGCATGAAGCCGCTGGCGGGGTATGTAGGCCAGCACCTACACGCGATGGCGGCAGAGGCTGCTGGGGCGGGCACCGCGTGACCGCAATACTGGATGCATGCGGGCCGGGCGCGTCGCCTCGGGCGGTGCCGGCGGCTCGCATTCCGATGCTTTCTGCGAAAGGACCACCATGTACACGCTCAAGCCGCTCTACTGCGCAGGCCTGCTGCTCGCCACCCTGATGACCGTCGGAAACGCCCGCGCGGCGAACTTCTCGAAGCCCGTCTACGAGGGCGCACGGACCGAGGTGAAGTCCCGCTTCAAGCTCGAACGCGAAACCTGCGAAGCCCGCAGCGGCGAGGACCGCAGCCTGTGCCTGGAAGTCGCCAAGGGCCGCGAGAAGATCGCGCTGGCCCAGCTCGAGTACAACTACAGCGGCAGCAAGAAAGACGAGACGGATCTCTGGAAGGCCAAGGTCGAGGCCCGCTATGAGGTGGAGCGCAGAAAATGCGAGGCGCTCTCGGGCAATGATCGCGACGTCTGCGTGCGCGCGGCGAAGACGGCGCGCGACAAGTCCGAAGCCGACATGAAGCTCGCGCGCAAGACTGATGCCGCCATCGAAGATGCGGACGAGGCCCACCTCAAGGCGGATTACCGCCTGGCGGCGGAGAAATGCGATGCGCTCAAGGGCGAGCGCAAGGACGTCTGCATGGCTTCTGCCAAGGCCCATTACCAGCAGGGTTGGTAAGCGTGGTGCCCGGTGCCCGCGCGGCGCCGGGCAGGCGAGGGCTTCATCTGTCGGGACGGGAGTCAGTCATGGAAACCACCGAAGCCGGGGCCGAAAGCCCCGCCCATGTGCGCCAGCCCGCACTGCATTTCATCCTGTGGCTGATGCCGGTCCTGATCACCGCCGGCATCGGGGCCATCGCCTCGATGGACGCGATCAGGCTCTATGACGAACTCGAGCGGCCGCGCTGGGCCGCGCCGGCGAATCTTTTCGCGCCGGTCTGGAGCCTGCTCTATCTGCTCATGCTGCTCGCGGTCTGGCGGGTCTCCGTGCAGGCCGCCTCGGCTACGCGCACGCTGGCACTGAGCCTGTTCTCGATCCAGCTGGTGGCCAACGCCGTCTGGACCTGGCTGTTCTTTGCGCGGCAGCTCGGCATGTGGGCTTTCGTGGATGCGGTGTTCCTGTTCCTGCTCATGAGCGCCTGCTGCGTGGGTTTCATGCGTCTGGACCGGCCTGCGGGCTGGATGCTGCTGCCCTCGGTACCCTGGCTCGCGTATGCCGCCGCGCTGACGCTGGCAATCTGGCAGCGCAATCCGGTGATGCAGCACTGAGCCCGCCTTGCTGCGCGCGGGGGCGGGCGTTAAGCTGCACACCCCTGCAGCCGCGCGGCCCCGAGCATCATGCGTCCCTGGAAAGTTCTCTCCGATACCCCTGTCATCACCGATCACTGGCTGGGCGTCTCGGCCGTCCGCACCGAGTTGCCCAATGGCATGGTGCTCGATCCCTATTACGTGGTGCACGAGAAGGAATGGGCGCACATCTGTGCTTTCGACGAAGCGGGTCGGGTGGTACTGGTCCGTCAGTACCGCTATCCGGCGATGATCGCGAGCCTTGAGTTGCCGGGCGGCATCATCGATGCTGGCGAGGATGCGCTCGAGGCCGCCAAGCGCGAACTGCTCGAGGAAACCGGTTACGCCAGCGATGACTGGGAGACCGTCGGCACGATGTTTCCGAATCCGGCCCGGCAGGCGAACCGCCTTCATCTCTTCATCGCCCGCAATGCGCGTCGTGTGGCCGGGCAGGCGCTCGATGCGTCCGAGGAAATCGAGGTCAGCGTCGAATCGGTGGCCTCAGTGCTGGCCCGGATCGTGAGCGGCGAGTTTTCCCACGCCATGCATGTGGCATCTTTCAGCCGTTGCCTGCTGCGGCTTGAGCGACTCAGGCTCGAAGCCTGAGCAACGCGCTCACAGCGGCTTGCTGCCCAGCACCCGGTCGAGCTTGTCTTCGATCTCGCCGAGATGGGCGGAGAGCGAAGCGGTCGACTCATTCACCTGATCGATCAGGGCGGCGCGCAGGGCCGCCGAGTCGGCCTCGCGCTGCACGACACTCGTGTCGATCAGGTTTTTGAGCTCCGCAATCCGAGAGGCCTCTGCCTTGTCCGCGATCTCGCGCTGGGTCGCGATTTCTCTGGCAAGCCGGCGCCCTTCCATGATCACGCCGGCCTGCAGCAGCAGGATGTGAATCAGCAGCACGCCGCAGAGTGCGGCCGCGAAACCTAGCAGCACGAGGCCCGGCGGGGCCTGGACATGCGTGAACCCGAGGCTCAGCACGGCGGGGGCGGAGAGGACGTCCCAGTTGAGGGCGACGAACAGGGCCAGCAGCACCAGCAGTGCTGCGAGGGCAAGGGAGCGGATTCTCATCGGCGTATTCCTCGGGTCAGTACGCGGCGCAGACGGGTTCGCCGCGAGGCGTGAGCGGGATGCTCATGGCATGCAGAAGACCTTCTGCCTCAGGCCTGCAGGCTCTGCTTCAGCGCATCCAGTGTTGCGGTGCCCAGCCACTGGCATTGTGCCTCGTCCAGCACATAGGGCGGCATCCAGTAGACCGTATTGCCGATGGGGCGCAGGAGCAGGCCCTGAGCGAGTGCCGCGGTGTGGAAGCGGCGCGCGAAGCCGGGGGCAGCGTCCACGTCGAACGCGAGGATCATGCCCTGCTGGCGCAGGTGGCGCACCGCCGGGTGCGCGGCGATCGGCGCGGCTGCGCGGGCCAGCCAGGCGGCGCGTTCGAGGTTCTGCGCCAGCACCTGCTCGTCGCGGAAGATTTCCAGCGTGGCCAGGGCGGCCGTGCAGGCCAGCGCGTTGCCGGTGTAGGAGTGGGAATGCAGGAAGCCGCGCGCCACCTCGTCGGCGTAGAAAGCCTGATAGACGCTTTCGGTGGTGAGCACCAGCGAGAGCGGCAGGTAGCCGCCGGAGATGCCTTTCGAGATGCACAGGAAATCCGGCCAGAAGTTTGACGGCCTCTCCCCCGACCCCTCTCCCGAGGAGCGGGGCGCGGCGTGCTCCATCGCGAAGAATTTGCCGCTGCGGCCGCAGCCGACGGCGATCTCGTCGGCGATCAGATGCACTTCATATTGGTCGCAGAGGGTGCGGGCGCGGCGCAGGTATTCGGGGTCATACATCGCCATGCCGGTCGCGCATTGCACCAGGGGCTCGACGATCAGCGCGGCCGTTTCATGATGGTGTTCGGCCAAAAAGGCTTCGAGCGCGGCGGCCGCATGGATGGCCACGTCAGCCGCGGATTCGCCCGGCTCGGCGGCGCGGGCGTCGGGCGAAGCGACGGTGGCGGCAGCGCGCACCAGCGGCGCGTAGGCCTCCCGGAAGAGGGCGATGTCGGTCACCGCCAGCGCGCCCACGGTCTCACCGTGATAGCTGCCGGCCAGACTCACGAAGCGCGTCTTCGCGGGCCTGCCGCTGTTGCGCCAGTAATGCACGCTCATCTTCAGCGCGATCTCGGTGGCCGAGGCGCCGTCAGACGCGTAGAAGGCGTGGCCCAGCGCGTGGCCGGTGAGGGCTGAGAGTTCTTCGGAGAGGCGCACCACCGGCTCGTGCGTGAAGCCGGCGAGGATCACGTGCTCGAGCTTTTCCATCTGCTCGGCGAGGCGCCGGTTGATGTGCGCGTTGCAGTGGCCGAAGAGATTCACCCACCAGGAGCTGACGGCATCCAGATAGCGGCGGCCATCCTCGGCCACCAGCCACGGCCCTTCACCGCGCGCAATCGCGATCAGCGGCAGGGTTTCGTGCTGTTTCATCTGCGTGCAGGGGTGCCAGACTGCGGCGAGCGAGCGGTCAAGCAGGGACATGGCTATCGTCGTGATTGAAGCGGAGCGGCGAGTCTACGAGTCGGGGCGGGTGGAGGGAAGCGTTATCATGTGCGCCTGCCCAGCCTGAAATCCGTCCATCCATGCTGATCGTCGTCTCTCCCGCCAAGTCCCTTGATTACGAGCGTCCGCTGCCCGTCACCAAACATACCCAGCCGGCCTTTCTTGATCGCAGCGAGGCCCTGATCGGCCTGCTGCGTGAAAAGAGTCCGCTCGAGATCAGCCGGCTGATGTCCATTTCGGACACACTGGCGACCCTGAACGTGACCCGCTACGCCGAGTGGCACCGGCCTTTCAGCGCAAGGAATGCGCGTCAGGCAATGTTTGCCTTCGATGGTGACGTCTATGAAGGGCTGGATGCTTTCACCTTCAGCGAGGCACAGATCGCTTTCGCCCAGGAACATTTCCGGATGCTGTCCGGCTTGTATGGCGTGCTGCGCCCGCTGGATCTGATGCAGCCCTACCGCCTGGAAATGGGCACGAAGCTCGCCAACCCGGCGGGCAAGGATCTCTACGCTTTCTGGGGCGACACGATTACCGAGGCGCTGGCTGCAGAGCTTGCCCGCCAGAAAACACCACCTGTGCTGGTGAATCTGGCCTCCGAAGAGTATTTCAAGGCGGTCCGGCCGAAGAAGCTGGCGGCGCGCGTGATCACGCCGGTCTTCGAGGAGAGGAAGGGGAGCGGCTGGAAGATCGTGAGCTTCTATGCCAAGCGCGCGCGCGGCCTGATGAGCCGTTATGCCATTGTCAATGCCCTGACCGACCCCGAGGCGCTCAAGGCCTTCGATCTGGAGGGCTACGCCTGGTCCGCCGCTGCGTCCGAGGGCGACCGCTGGGTGTTCCGCCGTGAGGCCAACTGATTTCCGACTGACGACTTTCCATTTCCCATGATCTCTATCAGCAGCCAGTTTGACAGCGGCAACATCGAAGTCCGCGATGCGTCCAATCCATCCGATATCCGCCTGGCGATCCGCCATGATGCGGGCGGCGTTTTCATGCAGTGGTTCCATTTCCGGCTGCACGGCGTGCGGGGCCAGCGCCTCAGGCTGGTGATCGAGAACGCCGGTGACTGCAGCTATGCCGACGGCTGGCACGGCTACCGCTGTGCCGCGAGTTACGACCGGGCGGACTGGTTCCGGATTGCAGACACCTTCTATGACGGGCGGGAGCTGGTCATCGAGTTCACGCCGGAGCAGGACACGGTCTGGCTGGCTTACTTCGAGCCCTATTCGCAGGAGCGCCGGCTCGATTTTCTCGGCCGCTGCGCCTGCTCGCCGCTGGTGCAGGTGGAATGCATCGGAACGAGCCTGCAGGGGCGGGACCTCGATGTGCTGCATATCGGCAGCGGGCCGCGGCAGATCTGGGCACAGGCGCGCCAGCACCCTGGCGAGAGCATGGCCGAATGGTTCATGGAAGGGCTGATCGAGCGCCTGCTCGATGCAGCCGATCCGGTCGCGCGCGAACTGCGGGAGCGCGCCAGCTTCCACCTGATTCCTAACATCAATCCGGATGGCAGCGTGCTGGGCCATCTGCGCAGCAATGCTGCCGGCATCAACCTCAACCGCGAATGGCATGCGCCGACGCTTGCGCAAAGCCCCGAGGTGCTGCATGCCCAGGCCGCGATGAGGAAGATCGGCGCCGAGCTCTTCCTCGACATTCATGGCGACGAGACGCTGCCCTATGTCTTCATCGACGGCAGCCACATGGTGCCGGGCTATGGCGAGCGCAATCTGGCACTGCAGGCGGCATTCCTCGAGAACCTCAAGCGCGCGAGCCCGGATTTCCAGACCGAACACGGCTACCGCGATGACCGCTTCACCGGTGAGATGATGACGCTGTGCTCGAAGTGGGCGGCAGCGACCTTCGGCTGTGTGGCGCTCACGCTGGAAATGCCCTTCAAGGACAACGCCAATGCGCCGGATCCGCGGACCGGCTGGAATGGCGCGCGAAGCAAGCGGCTGGGTGCTGCCTTCCTGCAGCCCATCCTTGATCATCTCCGGCTGCTGGCAGACTGAGCCGGGGGCTGGCAGGGCGTGTTTCTGCACGTTCGTCGGGCGGGGCGTGCCCGGTCAGGCTGATGCAAGCTTGGGCCGGGGTGCGAGGAGGAGAATCCGCGGCGCCGCATTCACTCAGCAAGGAATGCGGCTCTCCCCCTCTCATCCGAAGGAGCTTTGCATGAAATCAGCATTGATCGGCGCCGCGCTGCTGGCCGGCGTCGCGGCCGTTCCGTCTGCCTGGGCGGAAGGCCCGCACTGGGGCTATGAAGGCGAGATTGCCGCCGAGCACTGGGCGGAGCTGGCGCCCGAGTTCGCCACCTGTGCCGCAGGTCAGAACCAGTCCCCCATCGACATTTCGGGCGAAGTGCACGCAACCGGCTTGCCGAAGCTCGGTTTCGACTACAAGACGCCGGTGGTCAGCGTGGTCAACAATGGCCACACCATCCAGGCCAACTTTGCGCCGGGCAGCACGCTCACGCTGGGCGGCCATGCCTATGAGCTCAAGCAGATGCACTTCCATGTGCCGAGCGAGAACCAGATCCACGGCAAGCAGTTCGCCATGGAAGGGCATCTGGTGCATCAGGACAAGGCCGGGCGTCTGGCCGTGGTGGCGGTGATGTTCCGCGAAGGCCGTACCCAGTCCGCACTGGCCAGCCTCTGGAAGCAGATGCCTGAGCAGGCAGACGGCGAGCATGCGTTTGACGGCAGGCTGACCGCAGCCCAACTGCTGCCGAAAAAGCGTGACTACTACTACTTCAGCGGCTCGCTCACCACGCCGCCCTGCAGCGAAGGCGTGTCCTGGATCGTGCTGAAGCAGCCGGTCGAGGGCTCGAAGGCCCAGGTCGAGCAGTTCGCCCGGGTGGTTCGTCATCCCAACAACCGTCCGGTGCAGCCCCGCAACGCACGGATCGTGATCAACTGATCCGCATTGTCCGGCTATGAAAAAGCCGACCCGAGGGTCGGCTTTTTTCCGGCCGCAGAAGCGGATCAGTCGATCACATGCGAGGCCATGCCGTCAGCCAGCTTCGGCTCGAACCAGGTCGACTTCGGCGGCATCACCTGGCCGGCGTCGGCCACCGACATCAGGTCGTTCATGGTGGTGGCGCACATCGCGAAGGCCACGGCCATCTCGCCGCTGTTCACACGCTTTTCGAGCTCCGGCAGGCCGCGGATACCGCCGACGAAGTCGATGCGCTTGTCGCGACGCAGGTCGGCAATGCCCAGCACCGGGGTCAGCACATGAGTGGTGAGCAGGCTCACATCCAGGCGCTCGACCGGGTCTGCCGGGATCAGCTCGGGCTTGATGGCGAGCTTGTACCACTGGCCGGCCACGTACATGCCGACTTCGCCGTAGGCAGCGGGTTTCACCGGCGTGGTCGAGGGCGTCACGGTATAGGCTTCGGCAACGCGGGCGAGCAGTTCATCCTGGCTCAGGCCGTTCAGATCGCAGACGACGCGGTTGTAGTCCATGATCTTCAGTGCATGCGCAGGGAAGATCACCGAGAGGAAGTAGTTGTAGCCTTCTTCGCCGGTGTGGTGCGGGTTGGCCGTGCGGCGGGCGGCGGCCACGCGTGAGGCGGCAGCAGAGCGGTGGTGGCCATCAGCGATGTAGAGCGCGGGCAGGGCATCAAAGGCGCGCGTGATCTGGTCGATGGTGGCGTTGTCGCGGATCACCCACAGCGTGTGGCGGATGCCGTCGTCTGCGCTTGCATCGGCGTCAGGTGTGCCGGCGAGGGTGGCATTCAGGATCGCGTCGATCGAGGGGGCTTCCGGATAGGCCAGGAAGACCGGGCCGGTCTGGGCGTTCAGCGCTTCGATCTGGCGCACGCGGTCATCTTCCTTGTCTGGCCGCGTGAACTCGTGGCGCTTGATGCGGTGGGTGTCGTACTCGACCACCGAAGCTGCGGCGACGATGCCGGTCTGCACATGGCTGCCCATGATGATGCGATAGACGTAGTAGCAGGCCTTGTCATCGCGAGCGATCACGCCGGCGTCCAGCATCTTCTGCAGGTTTTCCGCGGCCTTGGCATACACCGCAGGCGAATAGATGTCGGTGCCGGCCGGCAGGTCGATCTCCGGCTTCGAGATGTGCAGGAAGCTCCAGGGCTTGCCCGCTGCGCGCTCGAGGGCTTCGCTGGAAGAGAGCACGTCATAGGGCGGGGCGATGATCTCGGCCGCACGGCCGGTGGCAGGGCGGAGCGCCTTGAACGGAGTAACCAGGTGCATGCTTGTACCTTTGTTTGCGGGAAATTCGGGAAAGGGGATTTTCTCAGCTTTTTCGCCGGGCGACGCTGTCGCGCAGCGTGTTGCGCGCTTCGCGCAGCATCTGCTCGGTGGTGTCCCAGGCCACGCAGCCGTCGGTGACCGAGCAGCCGTAACGCAGTTCGCCGAGATCCTTCGGAATCGACTGGTTGCCGGCTTCGATGAAGCTTTCGATCATTACGCCGACGATGGAGCGATTGCCCTCGCGGATCTGACCCATCACGTCTTTCATGACCAGCGGCTGCAGTTCCGGTTTCTTCCAGGAATTGGCATGCGAGCAGTCGATAACCAGATTGGCCGGCAGCTTGGCCTTCGCCATGGCCTGCTCGGCGAGTGAGACCGACACCGTGTCGTAATTAGGGCGACCGCCGCCGCCGCGCAGCACGACATGGCTGTAGCGGTTGCCGCGGGTGCGGACGATGCAGGTTTCACCCCGGTCATTGACGCCCAGGAAACTGTGGGGCTGCGAGGCAGACAGGCAGCCGTTTACCGCTGCGTCCAGCGAGCCGTCGGTGCCGTTCTTGAAGCCGACCGGCGAAGACAGCCCCGAGGCGATCTCCCGGTGCGTCTGGGATTCGGTGGTGCGGGCGCCGATGGCGGCCCAGGACAGCAGATCGCCGTAATACTGCGGCGCAATCGGATCCAGGGTTTCGGAGGCCGCAGGCAGGCCGAGGCTCACCACATCGATCAGGAACTGGCGGCCCCGCTCCATGCCTTCCTCGATGCGGAAGGAGTCATCCATGCGCGGATCGTTGATGAAGCCCTTCCAGCCAACCGTGGTGCGCGGCTTCTCGAAATAGACCCGCATGACTACGAACAGCGTGTCCGAGACTTCGTCCGCGAGCGCTTTGAGGCGACGCGCATAATCCAGACCGGCGACGGGGTCGTGGATCGAGCAGGGGCCGACGATCACCATCGGCCGCGGATCCTTGCGGTCCAGAATGGCCTTGATCGTGTTGCGGCCGGACTCTACCCGGGCTGCCATGTCGTCCGAGAGCGGCAGACGGGCCTTGATTTCGCCCGGCGAGGGCATGGAATCGAAGGAGACGACGTTGAGGTTTTCTGTGGACGCGTGAGTCATGTCGGAATCCGGAGTCGAAAAACAAAAAAGCCCGCTTCAGCGGGCTTTTTCGTGTGCAGCAGGTCGGAACCAGGCTGTGAGCGATTGTGCGGGCCGCGCCGCACAAGGCTTACTTGAGCTTGGTTTCCTTATATGCAACGTGCTTGCGAACGACCGGGTCATACTTGATGAACTCAAGCTTTTCCGGGGTGGTGCGCTTGTTCTTGTTGGTGGTGTAGAAGTGGCCGGTACCCGCAGTGGATTCCAGCTTGATCTTTTCGCGACCGCCTTTAGCCATGATTAATCTCCGCTATGTGTTCAGTGGGCGAAATCAGATCTTCTCGCCGCGAGCACGCAGCTCGGCGAGAACGACTTCGATACCCTTCTTGTCGATGGTGCGCAGGCCGGCGTTCGAGACGCGCAGGCTGACCCAGCGGTTTTCTGCTTCAACCCAGAAGCGACGGTTCTGCAGGTTCGGCAGGAAACGACGCTTGGTCTTGATGTTGGAGTGGGAAACGTTGTTCCCGACCATCGGGCCCTTGCCCGTAACTTGACAAACTCGAGACATATCTCGCTCCGGTAACTGGTTCCGTAAAGCACGCGATTGTAGCCCGAAACTCGTGGCGAGCTCAAGTCCGAGTGCTGGAAAGTCGGTAACTATAGCAGCCCACGCTGGGCAAAGGAAAGCGGATTCTGGTTTCCTGCCACGATGAAATGGTCCAGAACCCGCACGTCGACCAGCGCCAGAGCCTGTTTGAGGGCTTGCGTCAGCATCTCGTCGGCCCGGCTGGGTTCTGCCACGCCGGAGGGGTGATTGTGGGCCAGGATCATCGCGGCCGCGTTGCGTTCGAGGGCCAGTTTGACTACTTCCCTCGGATACACGGAGGTTTGGGTGAGCGTTCCACGGAAGAGTTCGCGGGCCTCGATGAGCTGGTTCTGTGCATCGAGCAGCAGCACCATGAAGACCTCATGCGGCAGCTGGCCGAGCCTGAGTCGCAGCCAGTCGCGAACTTCGCCTGGCGAGCCCAGTACGTCGCGGCTGCGCATGCGCTCCTCCAGCGCACGGCGCGACATCTCGAACACCGCCTGCAGCTGACTGAACTTGGCTTCCCCCATGCCATGAACGCTGCACAGCTCGGTCAGCGGTGCGCAGAACAGCCGGCCGAGGCTGCCGAAGTGCGCGATCAGGTCACGGGCCAGATCGACGGCGCTTTTGCCGCGGACGCCCACGCGCAGAAAGATCGCCAGCAGTTCGGCATCGGAAAGGGCGCTTGCGCCGTGAGTGAGGAGGCGCTCGCGGGGGCGTTCGTCTTCGGGCCAGTCGGTGATTGCCATGGGAGGTCCGGGCAGGGGTGGGCGGGTTAGAATGCGGGCTCGATTTTTACTTGGGCGTCTGGCCGGCCATGACTGAACTCACGGGCAAAACCATCGTTCTGGGTGTTTCCGGTGGCATTGCTGCCTACAAGGCGGCGGAGCTGACCCGCCTGCTGATCAAGGCCGGCGCCCGGGTTCATGTGGTGATGACGGAGAACGGCGCACGCTTTGTCACGCCGACGACCTTCCAGGCGCTCTCCGGCAACCCGGTCTGGACCGATCCCTGGGATGATCGGCGCGCCAACAACATGAGCCACATCGACCTCACCCGTTCGGCTGACGCGCTGCTGATTGCGCCGGCAACGGCCAATACGCTCGCGAAAATCGCGAACGGGCTCGCCGACGATCTGCTGTCGACGCTGGCGCTCGCCCGGGATTGCCCCTTGCTGGTAGCACCGGCCATGAATCGCCAGATGTGGGCGAACCCGGCCACGCAGCGCAATGTGGCGCAGTTGCGCGAGGACGGCGTGACGCTCATCGGGCCGGATGCCGGCGAGCAGGCCTGCGGTGAGATCGGGGAAGGGCGCATGAGCGAGCCGGAGGCGATCCGCGAAGCGCTGATCGCTTTCTTCAAGCCGAAACCACTGGCCGGACGCCGGGTACTGATGACGGCCGGCCCGACTTACGAGCCGCTGGACCCCGTTCGCGGCATCACCAATATTTCCTCTGGCAAGATGGGCTACGCCCTGGCCCGGGCGCTGCGGCATGCGGGCGCAGAGGTGCAGCTCGTCAGCGGACCGGTCGCGTTGCCGGCGCCGGCCGGGGTTGAGCGCATCGGTGTCATGACTGCGGCAGAGATGCATCTGGCGGTCATGCAGCGCGTGGCGCATGCCGACGTGTTCATTGGCGTGGCGGCGGTGGCGGACTATCGCCCGGACGACGCAGCAGAGCACAAGATCAAGAAGACCGGCGAGGCGCCGGTGATCCGTCTGGCGCGCAATCCTGACATTCTCGCTGACGTGGCCTCGCTGCCGGCCGCGCCGTTCTGCGTCGGTTTTGCGGCTGAAAGCCGCGATCTGGAGAGCTATGCCCGCGGCAAGCTCGAAGCCAAGCGGCTGAAGCTGGTGGTGGGCAATCTGGTGCAGGACGGCATGGGGGGCGACACGAACCGGGTCGTGCTGTTCGACGCTGCGGGTGATCACCCTCTGCCAGCCGCCAGCAAGGATGAGGTAGCGGCCGGCATCGTTGCACATCTTGCCCGCATGCTGGATGCCTGAGATGCCCGCTGCGCTGATCGAAGTCCGCCGTGATTACAGCGCCGAGGAGGCGCAGGCCCTGATCGACGCGCTGCATGCGGCCATGGTGAGTGCGCTGGAAATTCCGGCGGATGACCGGATCGTGCGCCTGGTCACTCATTCACCGGCCTGCTTTGCCTGTCCGCCGGGCAAGGCGCATCCGGCGCGTTTCACGCTGATCGGGATTGATCTCTTTGCCGGCCGCTCGGTCGCTGCCAAGCGCAGGCTGTATGCGGCCATCGTTGAACATCTCGCGCCGCTCGGGATCCCGGCCGACCACATCCTTGTGCGGCTGAACGAGATCCCCCGCGAAAACTGGGGCGTGCGCGGTCTGCCTGCTTCCGAAGTGGATCTCGGCTTCAAGGTCGAGGTCTGAATCCAACCTTTCCTGACTGAAACCATGCATCAACTCGACATCAAGATCCTCGACGCGCGTCTGCGCGACAACCTGCCGCAATACGGCACCGCGGGTGCTGCCGGGCTCGATCTGCGGGCCTGCCTCGATGCGCCTCTGACCCTGAATCCGGGTGACACCCAGCTGATTCCGACCGGCATGGCGATCCATCTGGAGGATCCGAAGCTGGCCGCGCTGATCCTGCCCCGTTCCGGGCTGGGTCACAAGCACGGCATCGTGATGGGCAACCTGGTCGGCCTGATCGATTCCGATTACCAGGGCCAGGTCTTCGTCTCGACCTGGAACCGCGGCAAGGAAGTCTTCACGATCCAGCCGATGGATCGCATTGCGCAGCTGGTGGTTGTGCCGGTGGTGCAGGTGGCGCTCAACATCGTGGATGACTTTGCGGCGAGCGAGCGCGGAGCGGGCGGTTTCGGCAGCACCGGGCGTCAGTAGCCGTTCCAGGGCCAACTGCATGAAAAAAGCCCCGGCGTTTCCGTCGGGGCTTTTTCTTGCCGGCATCCGGCGGGCGCCGGAGCCCAGGGGCTTTACTGGATGCTGTTCAGCACGCTGTTGAGCGTTGCGCTCGGACGCATTTCGGCAGCGCACTTTTCCGATGACGGGTGGTAGTAACCACCGATGTCGACCGGCTTGCCCTGGGCGGCGATCAGTTCGCCCGCGATCTTCGCTTCGTCAGCGGTCAGCTTCTCGGCGATCGGTTTGAACTTCGCCTGCAGGCCGGCATCCTTCGACTGGGCGGCAAGTGCCTGGGCCCAGTACAGCGCCAGGTAGAAGTGGCTGCCGCGGTTGTCGGTCTGGCCGACCTTGCGCGCGGGCGACTTGTCGTTTTCGAGGAACTTGGCGTTGGCCGCGTCCAGACATTCGGCCAGTACGGCACCGGCCTGGTTGCCGGTCTTGGCGGCCAGCTCTTCAATCGACACCTGCAGAGCCAGGAACTCGCCGAGCGAATCCCAGCGCAGGTAGTTCTCTTCGAGGAACTGCTGCACATGCTTGGGCGCCGAGCCGCCGGCGCCGGTTTCGTACATGCCGCCACCGGCCAGCAGCGGCACGATGGAGAGCATCTTGGCGCTGGTGCCCAGTTCGAGGATCGGGAAGAGATCGGTGTTGTAGTCGCGCAGCACGTTGCCGGTGACCGAGATGGTGTCCTGACCGGCGCGGATGCGGCGCAGTGACAGCTTGCAGGCTTCCACCGGCGACAGGATCGGGGTTTCGAGCCCGGCGGTGTCATGCTGCTGGAGGTAGTGCTTGACCTTGGCGATCAGGTTGCGGTCATAGGCGCGGGCTTCGTCGAGCCAGAACACGGCGGGGGCGCCGGAGGCGCGGGCGCGGGTGACGGCGAGCTTGACCCAGTCCTGGATGGCGATGTCCTTGGTCTGGCACATGCGCCAGATGTCGCCGGCTTCGACCTTGTGCTCGGTGAGCACGCTGCCGTCTTCCGCGATGACGCGCACGACGCCGTCTGCGGCGATTTCAAAGGTCTTGTCGTGTGAGCCGTATTCTTCGGCCGCTTGCGCCATCAGGCCGACGTTGGGCACGGTGCCCATGGTGGTGACGTCGAACTTGCCGTGAGCCTTGCAGTCTTCGATCACGGCCTGATAGACGCCGGCATAGCAGCGGTCGGGAATCGTGAACTTGGTGTCCTGCTGCTTGCCGGCGGCGTTCCACATCTGACCGGACGCGCGGATCGCGGCGGGCATGGAGGCGTCGACGATCACGTCGCTGGGCACATGCAGGTTGGTGATGCCGCGGTCGGAATCAACCATGGCGACCGGTACGGCGGCTTCAGCGGCACGCAGATCGGCTTCGATTGCGGCACGTTCGGCTTCCGGCAGGCTCTGGATCTTGGCGTAGGCGTCGCCAATGCCGTTGCGCACATTCACGCCCAGCCTCGCGAAGGTGTCGGCATGCTTCGCGAACACATCCTTGTAGTAGGCGCTGACGGCGTGGCCGAACAGGATGGGGTCGGAGACCTTCATCATGGTGGCCTTCAGGTGCAGCGAGAACAGCACGCCCTGTGCCTTCGCGTCAGCGATCTGCGCTTCGTAGAAAGCCTTGAGCCTCTTGGCGCTCATGAAGGTCGTGGCGATCAGCTCCTGATCCTTGACCTTCACTTCCTTCAGCGTCTTGCTTTGGCCGGCGGCGTCGGTGAACTCGATTTTCAGCGTGCCGGCCCTGGGGATCACGGCGGACTGCTCGTTACCGTAGAAGTCGCCCGAATCCATGTGGGCGACGTGGCTCTTCGAGTCTGCGCTCCAGGCGCCCATCGAGTGCGGATGGGCCTTGGCGTACTGCTTGACGGCGTTGGCCACGCGGCGATCCGAGTTGCCCTCACGCAGCACGGGGTTCACGGCCGAGCCCAGCACCTTGGCGTAGCGCGCCTTGATGGCTTTCTCTTCTTCGCTGGCCGGGTTTTCGGGGAAATCCGGTACCGCGTAGCCTTGCGACTGGAGCTCCTTGATGGCCGCCTTGAGCTGGGGCACGGAGGCGCTGATGTTGGGCAGCTTGATGATGTTCGCTTCCGGAGTCTTGGCCAGTTCGCCCAGCTCGGCGAGCGTGTCAGGCACTTTCTGCCCGGGGTTCAGCGATTCGGGGAAATTGGCCAGGATGCGTGCGGCAACGGAAATGTCGCGGGTTTCCACTGCAATGCCGGCCGTCCGGGTGAAAGCCTGAACGATGGGCAGAAATGAGTAGGTGGCCAGCGCGGGCGCTTCGTCAGTCAGGGTGTAGATGATCTTGTTCATGATTTCTTTCTGGGCTCTCGGGCGGGAACGGCATCGCTTCACTGTAGTGAAGCTGCCAGTATATCAATCTGCCCGGCATTTCAAGCAGGCTGCGGATACGCCGGAGGATGTCCGGCCGGCGCGGGAGGCCGGCGCAGGGCCCGGTGCGGGGCGGAAGCCGGGTCTGCCCTGCTTCCGCTGCAGGCGCAAAGCTTGGATAATCCCGGTACGCAAAAGAACATTACGCCAACAGGATCGGAGAGAACATGCAGGATTACGACGTCATTGTTGTGGGCTCGGGACCGGGGGGCGAAGGTGCGGCGATGAAATGCGCCAAGGCCGGCAAGAAGGTCGCCATGGTCGAGGCCTACGGCATGGTCGGCGGTGGCTGCACACACTGGGGGACGATTCCTTCGAAGGCGCTGAGGCAGGTGATTTCCGGTCTGCGCGAGGTGCGTGACAATCCCCAGTTCCACGATTCTGCCGATCTGACCGTCAGTTTTCCGAAGCTCCTGCGCACCGCGGAAGGCGTGATCCGCCGCCAGGTTTCGATGCGGCAGAATTTCTACGACCGCAACAGCGTCACGGTGATTCATGGCCGCGCGCGTTTTGTTGATCCGCATACGGTCAAGGTCCAGCTCAACAACGGCGGCAGTGAAACCTGCACCGCACGCCAGTTCATCATTGCAACCGGCTCGCGTCCCTACCATCCGCCCGAAATCGATTTCAGCCATCCGCGCATTCACGATTCCGACAGCATCCTTCGCCTGACCGAGTCGCCCGAATCGATCACGATCTACGGTGCCGGCGTGATCGGCTGCGAGTACGCCTCGATCTTCCGCAATCTCGGCTGCAAGGTGAATCTGATCAATACCCGGGACCGCCTGCTGTCCTTCCTGGATGACGAAATCGTTGATGCGCTTGCCTACCACCTGCGCGAGCAGGGCGTGCTGGTGCGGCACAACGAGGAGGCGGCCGGCGTGCACGTGGAGGACAACGGCGTCGTGCTGG
Organism: Uliginosibacterium paludis; assembly: GCF_039631355.1. Lineage (NCBI taxonomy): Bacteria > Pseudomonadati > Pseudomonadota > Betaproteobacteria > Rhodocyclales > Zoogloeaceae > Uliginosibacterium > Uliginosibacterium paludis. The sequence continues at coordinate 73,893 of NZ_JBDIVF010000005.1, forward strand.
AGCTGAAGTCCAACAAGCGCATCAAGACCGACTACCTGCTCTGGGCCAACGGCCGCCAGGGCAATACCGATGACATGGGCTTGGAAGCCCTGGGCATCGAGCCGGACAAGCGTGGCGTGATTGCCGTCAATGAGAACTACCAGACGGTGGTGCCCCACATCTATGCGGTGGGGGATGTGATCGGCTGGCCGAGTCTGGCGTCTGCCGCCTACGACCAGGGCCGGCATGCGGCGGCGCACCTTGTTGACGGCAATTACCGCTCGGAGCTCGCGCGCGACATTCCGACCGGCATCTACACGCTGCCCGAAATCAGCTCGCTGGGCCGCACCGAACGGGAGCTCACCGAAGCCCGTGTGCCCTATGAAGTCGGGCACAGCCTGTTCCGCAGCCTCGCCCGTGCGCAGATCACCGGACAGACGACCGGCATGCTGAAGATCCTGTTTCACCGTGAAACGCTCGAGGTGCTCGGGATTCACTGCTTCGGGGCGCAGGCGTCCGAGATCATCCACATCGGCCAGGCCATCATGCTGCAGCCGGCGCCGCACAACACGATCCGCTATTTCGTGAATACCACCTTCAACTATCCGACCATGGCCGAGGCCTATCGGGTGGCTGCGCTGAACGGGCTCAACCGTCTCTACTGAACGGCTGGCGCAGCCTTGGGGCTGCCCCGCTCAGTGCTAACAGCATCAGGACATGCCCCTCTCCCAGGGGCATTTTTTTTGCTTCATTCTCAGGGTGCAGGACTGACCGGAGGTGAGGCATGAGCCACAGCATCATTCGCGATTTTCTGGAAGCCTGGCTGGCCCGGGCGATCGGGGCGGACCGTCGCGCCGCCGTGCTGTTCGGACGCATTCTGAACGCGCGGCGCTGTGTGGCCTGTGCGCGGCACTATGCAAGGATTGCAGCAACTCACGGCCAGTTCGAACATGCGGAAGAGGCGCTGGCGAGAGCGGCGGGCTGGGCGCCGCGGCATGCTGCGGTGTGGCAGGAGCTGGCGCGGATCCGCGCACGCATGGGCTGGTGGCCGGAGGCTGTCAGCGCCCTCGAAAAGCAGGTGCGCCTGCAGCCGCTCAATGCCGATGCCTGGTTCGAGCTGGCCGATGCGCATATCGCGCTCGGGCAATATGCCTATGCCATTCCCGCCCTGCGCAAGGTGCATGATCTGGTGCCGGCCAGCCCGCGGCCGCTTTACCTGATCGGCATCTGCCAGCATCACTGCGGCAACGAGCGGGGGCTGCGGGATGCGGTGGAGCAGGTCGCCGAGCGGGATCTGCAGCGCGCGACCCAGCTGCTCACGCAGACGGGGCGCTCCGACTGGCGCATCCCTGGCGTGAGCTGCTGAGCTCGCCTCAGCCGCCGAGTTCCTGCAGCAGGATTTCCTGCGCGCTGTGGCGACTGGCGTTGCTGCGTGGCTGCTTCTGGCGATACTTGCCGTCCTGATCCATTTCCCAGGCCTGGCAGTTGTCCGTGAGGTAGGGCTTCAGGCCTTCACGGATGACGCGGCGCTTGAGCTTGGCATCCAGGATCGGGAAGCAGGCTTCGATGCGACGGAAGAAATTGCGGTCCATCCAGTCTGCGCTGGAGAGGTAGATCTTCTCCTCGCCGTCGGCGAGGAAGTAGAAGATCCGCGTGTGCTCCAGGAAGCGGCCCACCACCGAACGCACCCGGATGTTTTCCGACAGCCCGGCAATGCCCGGCTTGAGAGCGCAGGCGCTGCGCACGATCAGGTCGATCTCGACACCGGCTTGCGAGGCCTCATACAGCACCTGGATGGTCTGGGGCTCCATCAGCGCGTTCATCTTGGCGATGATCCGGCCCTTGCGCCCCTGTCTGGCGGCTTCGGCTTCCGCGCGGATCGCCGCAATCACGCTGCTCTGCATCGAGAACGGGGACTGCCAGATGTGGCGGAGCTTTTCCGCATGACCCAGGCCGGTCAGCTGCTTGAAGATCTGGTGCACGTCCTCGCAGATTTCCTCATTGGCGGTCATCAGGCCGAAGTCGGTATAGAAACGCGTGGTGCGCGGGTGGTAGTTGCCGGTGCCGAGGTGAGCATAGCGGCGCAGCAGCGGCTCGCCGTTGCGGTCGTCTTCCCGTCGTACGATCAGCAGCATCTTTGCGTGCGTCTTGTAACCGAACACGCCATACACCACATGCGCGCCGGCGTCTTCAAGCTTCGCCGCCCAGTTGATGTTGGCTTCCTCGTCAAAGCGCGCCATCAGCTCGACGACAACATTCACTTCCTTGCCCTTGCGTGCCGCGCGCAGGAGCTGCTCCATCAGCACGGAGTCGGTGCCGGTGCGATAGACCGTCATCCGGATGGCCACTACCTGCGGGTCGTCTGCCGCATCGCGCAGGAGCTCGATGACCGGCTCGAAACTCTGGAAAGGGTGGTGCAGCAGCACGTCGCGCGAGCGGATTTCGGCAAACAGGTCGGCCCGCTTGTCCAGGCTGCGGGGCAGGGCGGGAATGAACGGCGGGAATTTCAGATCGGGCCGGTCGACCTTGTCCGGCACCATCATCAGCCGGACCAGATTCACGATGCCCGGCACCCGGTAGATCTCGTCGCGCTCGAGGCCGAACTGCTGCTGCAGGAATTCGCACATCTGCGGCGAGCAGTTGTCGGCCACTTCCATCCGCACCGCATTGCCGAAGTTGCGCTGCAGGAGTTCGCCCTGCAGCGTCTTGCGCAGATCCTTGACCTCTTCCTCATCGACGAACAGATCGCTGTTGCGGGTGACGCGGAACTGGTAGCAGCCCAGCACGCTCATGCCGCCGAAGAGCTCGCCCACGAAAGCGTGCAGCACCGAGGAGAGGAAAACGAAGCCGTAGTCGATGCCGGTCAGCTCGCGCGGCAGCCGGATGACGCGGGGCAAGGCGCGCGGCGCCTGCACGATGGCCGCATTCGAACTGCGACCGAAGGCGTCCTTGCCTTCAAGCTCGACGGCAAAGTTCAGGCTCTTGTTGAGCAGGCGGGGGAAGGGGTGCGCCGGGTCGAGTCCGACCGGCGTGACGATCGGCATCACTTCCTTCACGAAGAAGTCGTGGATCCAGGCGCGCTGCTCCTCCGTCCACAGCGAGCGACGCAGGAAGCGGATGTTTTCTTCGGCCAGTCTGGGCAGGATCTTGTCGTTGAGCAGGCTGTACTGCTCGGCAATGATGTCGTGCACCTCGCGGCTGATTTCGCGGTAGTGGGCCTGGGGCGATACGCCGCCGGCCAGCGGTGCGCCCTGGCGCAGCTGCTCCTTGAGGCCGGCGATGCGGATTTCGAAGAACTCGTCGAGGTTGCTCGAAACGATGCACAGATACTTCAGGCGTTCGAGCAGCGGAACCGTTTCATCGCCGGCCTGGGCCAGCACCCTGCGCTGGAAAGCCAGGATGGAGAGTTCCCGGTTGAGCAGGAATTCGGGCGTGGGGGCTGTCATCGAGAGGGTCATGAGTGTGTCGCCGACAGGCGGCGGGCAGGGAATGTTCACGATCTTATTGTGTGACAGATGTATTTCGAATGCATGACAAACGTCATGTGCGGAAGACCGTGCTGCCGCGCACCGGGCTGCGCCGGCCCGGGCCTTTCCGGGCTAGAATCGGACACCGCCTTAGCCTGATTGTTCCCCATGCCGCAGAGTCTCGTGTGTGCCGTTGATCTGGGCTCGAACAGCTTCCGTCTCCAGGTCGGCAAAGTTCGAGGCAACCAGATCTATCCGCTGGACGGCCTGAAGGAAGCCGTTCGCCTCGCCGCAGGACTCGGTTCCGACAAGATGCTCGACGAGGCCGCGCAGCAGCGCGGGCTCGAGGCCCTGCGCCGCTTCAACGAGCGCCTGCGCGGCTTTCGGCCGGAATCGGTGCGGGCCGTGGCCACCAACACGCTGCGCGTGGCGAAGAATGCCGGCGAATTCCTGCGCCGGGCCGAAGAGGCGCTCGGCTTCCCGATCGAGGTCATCGCCGGCCGTGAAGAAGCCCGGCTGATCTATGTGGGCGTGGCACACACTTTGCCCGAGCCTTCCCGGCAGCAGCTGGTTGTCGACATCGGCGGCGGCTCCACCGAGTTCATCATCGGGCGGGATTTCGAGTCGCTGCATCTGGAATCGCTCTACATGGGCTGCGTGAGCTATTCGATGCGCTATTTCCCCGGAGGCCTCATCAGCCGGGCGGCGCTCAACGAGGCGGAGATGGCCGCGGCCTCACAGCTGGAGGCGATTTCCGGCACCTATCGGGCCACCGGCTGGGAGCTGGCAGTGGGCTCCTCGGGCAGCGCCAAGGCGCTGGTTGACGTGCTCGAGCTCAACGGTTTCTGCCGCAGCGGCATCACGCGCGAAGGCATGGCCAAGCTGCGCCAGGTCATGCTCAAGGCCGGCCATATCGACCGGCTCGATCTGCAGGGTTTGCGGTCAGACCGCACGCCGGTTTTCATCGGAGGCTTCGCGATCATGTCAGCGGTGTTCAAGGCTCTGGATATCGACCAGATGGTGTTCTCCGAGGGCGCGCTGCGTCTGGGCGTGCTCTACGACCTGCTCGGTCGCTATCACCGGCAGGATCTGCGTGACGCGACCGTGCTCAACTTCATGCAGCGCTATCAGGTCGACGCCGTGCAGGCGCGTCGGGTTGCCGACACGGCGCTGCAGCTGCTCGAGCCCTTCCTCGGCAGTCTGCCGGCTGAAGTGGCGCTCAGCGAGCGGCGTTTCCTCGAGTGGGCCGCGCTCCTGCATGAAGTCGGCATGTCGATCGCGCACTCGAGCTATCACAAGCATTCCGCCTACATCCTGGGGAACGCCGACATGCCGGGTTTCTCTCGCATGGAGCAGGGCCGTCTGGCGCGTCTGGCGCTTGCCCAGCGCGGTAAGCTCGAGCGCGTCCAGGGCCTGGAGGCGAACAGCCCGGACTGGCTGCTGATCCTGTGTCTGCGCACCGCGGCGATCCTGCACCGCTCGCGTCTGTCGCTGGAAGCCCTGCCGCTGCAGATCGAGATCGATCGCGACGGCGGCTATCTGGCCAATGTGCGTCATGAGTGGCAGCAGACCTTCCCGCTGAGCGCGGCGGCGCTGCAGGACGAAGTCCAGCAATGGCTGCGCGCCGGTCGCAGTTTCCGCATCAAGACGCTGCGCAAGCCGACGGTCCGCAGCGGAGCCTGAATTGACGACGCATGCGCATTCGGCGCCGCATTTCCGCCATGAAGGGGAGCGCTGCCAGCTCAGTGGCGACTGGACGCTGACCGCACTGCGCAGCCGTCTGCTCTTTCTGCGGACCCAGCTGCGCATGAGCCGGGGCGCGCCGCACTGGGATCTGGGCGGCATCAGCCGCATCGACAGTTTCGGCGCCTTGCTGCTGTGGCGGACCTGGGGGCTCACCGAGCCCGAAACGCTGATCATGCCGCCGCATCTGCAGGCGGCCTTCGACCGCATCCGGCCGGTTGCGGCGCTGAAGCCGCCGCGGCCACGGCGTGTGCGCTTTGCCTTCATCGAGCGTGTGGGGCGGCGCGTGCTGCGCGAGGCGGAAGGCCTGCTGGAGTTCGCCAGCATGCTGGGCTCGGTGATGATCGAAACGGCACGGCTGCTCGTCGAACCCCGTTCCATTCCGCTGCGCGAGTTTTCGGCGGCGCTCTACAAGACCGGCATGCAGGCGATGCCGGTGTCGGCCCTGGTCGGTTTCCTGATCGGCATCGTGCTGTCCTATCTTTCCGCGATGCAGTTGCAGAACTTCGGCGCCGAGGCCTTCATCATCAACATTCTGGGCGTCGGCATCATCCGCGAGCTGGGCCCGGTGCTGGTTTCCATTCTGGTGGCCGGCCGCTCGGGCTCGGCCATCACCGCGCAGCTGGGCGTGATGCGGGTGACCGAGGAGCTCGACGCGCTGGCCGCCATCGGCGTCTCCGCGCATCAGCGCCTGATCCTGCCGCGCGTGCTGGCACTGGCCGTCGCCATGCCGCTGCTGGTGGTGTGGACCTCGGCTTCCGCGCTGGCGGGCGGCATGCTCGCTGCGCAGCTGCAGCTCGAAATCGACTGGCGCTTCTTTCTCGGCTCGCTTCCGCATGTGGTGCCGGTCCAGAATCTCTACATCGGTCTGAGCAAGGGCTGCGTGTTCGGGGTCGCGATTGCGCTGATTGCCTGCCATTTCGGGCTGCGGATCAAGCCCAATACCGAGAGTCTGGCCCGCAAGACCACCACTTCGGTGGTCACCGCGATCACCGCGGTCCTGCTGCTCGATTCTGTTTTCGCCATGCTGACGCGCGGCATCGGGTTGCCGGTCAGATGAGCGCGCCGCTGATCGAACTCGAAGGCATCGCCACCCGCCTCGGTGGGCATTGGGTCCATCGCGAGGTCAATCTTTCGGTGGCCCGGGGTGACCTGCTGGCGCTGGTCGGCGGCTCCGGCGCGGGCAAAACCACGCTGCTGCGCCAGATGATCGGCCTCATGCGTCCCACCCACGGCGAAGTCCGCCTGTTTGGCGAGCCCCATCACCGCGGCAGGCGTCGCGAGCGTTTCGCGCGGCTGCGACGCATGGGCGTGCTGTTCCAGCATGGCGCGCTGTTCTCCGCGCTGTCGGTGTATGACAACGTCGCGTTTCCGCTGCGCGAGGCCGGCGGCCTGAGCGAAGAGGAAATCCGCGCACTGGTGCACGCCAAGCTCAACCAGGTCGAGCTCGAAGCCCGCCACGCGCTGCTGATGCCGGCCGAGCTCTCCGGCGGCATGGTCAAGCGTGCGGCGCTGGCCCGTGCGCTGGCGCTGGAGCCCGAGCTGCTCCTGCTTGATGAGCCGACTGCCGGGCTCGATCCGGACCGCAGCGCGGGCTTTGTCCGCCTGATCCGCCAGCTGCATGCGGAGCTGGGGCTCACGATGGTGTTCGTGACCCATGATCTCGACACGCTCCAGGCGCTGGCGACCCGCGTCGCCGTGCTGGCCGAACACCGTATACTGGCCGAAGGGACGCTGGATCAGATCCGGGCCGTGGATCATCCCTTCATCCAGAAATTCTTCCGTTACCACGCCGCCGTGGATGAGACTGCAGACTGAGCATGGAAAACCGCGCCTACCCGCTTTTCGTCGGACTCTTCACCCTGGTGCTGGGCAGTGCGCTGGTTGCGTGTCTGTGGTGGTTTTCCGGCGGCGCGCAAGACACCACCCGTTACCTGATCATCTCTTCGGGCTCGGTCAGCGGGCTCAATCCGCAGGCGGCGGTGCGCTATCGCGGCGTGCGGGTGGGCAAGGTGATCGATGTGGATCTGCGTGACACGCGCGAGGTCTACATCCAGATCCGGGTGGATTCCGACATTCCGGTGACCCAGGGCACGCGTGCGCGCATCGGCGTGCAGGGGCTGACGGGTCAGGGCTTTGTCATGCTTGATGACGACGGCCGCGACGGCGCACCACCGAAACGCCTGCCCGGCAGCGGCATCCCGATGATCGCGATGGAAGAGGGGCCGGCAGGCATGGGCGCAGCCGAGGGCGCGCAGGCGCTCATCGGCCGGCTGCAGCGCACGACCGAGCGCATCGACCGCCTGCTGAGCGACGAGAACATCGATCGCCTCGACAAGACCCTGCAGCATCTGGCGACCAGCTCGGCCAATCTGGAAAAGGCGCTCGAGCAGAGCGCTGCGCTCGCGCAGGACATGCGGCGCTTTGCCTCGCCTGAAAATGCCGAGCGCCTCGCCGGCACGCTCGAGAGCGTGCGCGCGATGAGCAGCAAGCTCTCGCCTGCGGTGGACGAGTTCCGTACCGCCGTGGCCCGCGTCAATGCCGCCGGCACCCGCATCGACAAGCTCGGGGGCGACGTACAGGCGAGCCTGACTGCCGACACGCTGCCGCGCATGAACCAGCTCCTGCTCGAGCTGCAGACCAACACCCAGCAACTCTCCAGAGTGCTCGACGAAGTCGAGCGCTCCCCGCAACTGCTCCTGCTCGGCAAGCAACAGCAGGCGCCCGGCCCCGGCGAGACACGACCGTGAAGATCCGAACCCTCTGTGCCGCGCTGGCACTGCTCGCAGGTGCGGCCTGCGGGCTGGTGCCGCAAAAGGGCCATCAACTTGTCCAGCATGATCTGGGCGGCGGTTTCCGCGCCCTGGCGCAGAAGCCCCTGCCGCTGCGCTCGGTGTCGGTCTCGGCCACGCCGCTCATGGCCGGGCTCAACATGAATTACCGCGACGCGAGCCAGCCCACCACGCGCGGCGCCTATGCCTTCAACCGCTGGGCCGCGCCGCCGGCGAACCTGCTTGACCAGGCCTTCAACCGCGTCCTGCCGCAGGACGCTTCCGGCCGTTGCCGGCTGAACTTCCTGCTCTCCGACCTGCTGCTCGAAATCGACGAGGCCGGCTCGGGCAGCGTCCTCCTGGCGGGCTCGCTGCGGCTGTCGCTGGATGGCAAGACTTCCATTTACCGGCGCATCGTCGACATCCGCGTGCCGGTCGATCCGGTCGAGCCGGAGGCCCTGGCCCTGGGCGGGCGCAAGGCGCTGATCCAGCTCGGCGAGCTGACTTCGAACTGGATCAGCGGCCAAATCGACACCTTCTGCCGCGCGCCCGACTGAGCGTCGCAGCCTGACCGGCACGGGCGTTCGACCATGCTCATCGACACCCACATCCATCTGGATGCCGCCGAGTTCGATGCGGACCGCGAGGCCGTCGTGCGCGCTGCGCAGGCATCGGGCGTTGCTCGCTTCGTGATCCCTGCCGTTGAGCGGGCCAATTTCGGGCAGGTGGAAGCGCTGGCTGCCGGGCTGCCGGGCAGCGTCTGCGCCTTCGGGATTCATCCGCTGTTCGTGTCGCGTGCCAGCGAGCGTGACCTCGATGCGCTGCGCACCTGCCTGCAGCGTGGCGTGGCCATCGCCGTCGGCGAAATCGGGCTGGACGGCTACGAGCCGGACGCGGATCCGGTGCGCAGCGAATGGTTCTTCGCCGAGCAGCTGAAGCTCGCGCGCGCATTCGATCTGCCCGTCATCCTGCATGTAAGGCGGGCGCAGGACCGGGTGCTCAAGTACCTGCGCCGGCATCCGGTGCGCGGCGGCATCGCTCATGCGTTCAACGGCAGCCTGCAGCAGGCTGAAACCTTCATTGCACTGGGCTTCCGGCTGGGCTTCGGCGGCGCGATGACCTATTCGGGCTCGAGCCGGATCCGGGCCCTTGCCGCCACGCTGCCGATCGAATCCATCGTGCTGGAAACCGACGCCCCCGACATTCCGCCCGCCTGGCTGCCGGGCGGACGCAACACGCCTGACAACCTGCCGCGCTTTGCCGCCTGCCTGGCGGAGCTGCGCGGCGTGACGCCCGAAAGCATCGCCTTGCAGACCAGCCGCAATGCCTGTGCGGCACTCGGTCTGTCCTGACAATCGCTTACATAGCCCGAACGGACTTGAAACTCCGGGCGCCCCGGGTTATCCAAGGGGGCAGCGTCGTCCGGAGAGACGACCGCAAGCGTCGCGTTTCCAACCGCATCCACGAGAGGATTTCCCATGAGTCAGAAACAGGCTGCAGCCTCCGTCATCAGCCCCGAAGTCATCGCGCTGTATGACGAATACACCCATGCGCCGCTGCCGCGCCGGGTCTTCATGAAGCGCCTCACCGCGATCACCGGCAGCACGGTGGCCGCCAGTGCGGTCTTGCCCCTGCTGGAAAACAACTATGCGCAGGCCGCCGTTCTGGCTCCGGATGACGCGCGGGTCAGCACGGCGAAGCTGAGCTTTCCTTCGTCCGAGGGCTCGATCAATGCCTATCTTGCGAAGCCGGCGAAGGCTTCCGGCAAACTGCCGGCGGTGATCGTGATTCATGAGAACCGCGGTCTCAATCCGCATATCGAAGACATCTCGCGCCGGCTTGCGCTGGCCGGCTTCCTGGCGCTGGGGGTTGATTATCTGAGTGGTATGGGCGGTACGCCGGCGGATGAAGACAAGGCGCGCGACATGATCGCCAGGCTCGAGCGGAGCACGATCGAGAGCATCTCGCTCGCGGCGCTCGCCTACCTGAAGAAGCATGAGGCTTCGACCGGCAAGGTCGGCGTGGTGGGATTCTGCTGGGGCGGGGCAGCGGTGAACCAGCTGGCCGTGCTGGCGCCGGATCTTGATGCCGGCGTGGCCTTCTACGGCATGCAGCCGAAACCCGAGGACGCAGCGCGCATCAAGGCTCCGCTGCAACTGCATTACGCAGGGCTGGATGAACGCATCAATGCCGGCATCCCGGCCTATGACGCTGCGCTCAAGGCGGCCGGGGTGGCACACGAAATCTTCGTCTACGAGGGCGCGAACCACGCCTTCAACAACGACACCAATGCCGCACGTTATGACGCTGCTGCGGCCACGCTCGCCTGGCAGCGGACGGAAGCCTTCCTGAAACAGAAACTTGCCTGAGCGCCCATGAAAAAGGCGCATCCCCCGATGCGCCTTTTCCGTGGAGCCGGGCAGTTCTCAGTCCTGTCTGGCCTTGGGCAGCGCCAGATTCAGCACGATGGCCACCACGCCGCACAGGCTCACGCCCTGCAGCACGAAGCTGCCGATGTTCACGCTGAAGGCACCGATGCCCAGCACCAGCACCGTGGATACGATGATCAGGTTACGCGGCTGGTCGAGGTCGGTACGCGCACCGATCAGCGTCTTGAGGCCGATGGCGGCGATCGAGCCGAAGAGCAGGATCATGATGCCGCCCATGACCGGGGCAGGAATCGATTGCAGCACGGCGTTGAACTTGCCGACGAAGGCCAGCGCGATCGCGAAGACTGCGGCCCAGGTCATGATTACCGGGTTGAAGTTGCGGGTCAGCGTCAGCGCGCCGGTCACTTCGGCATAGGTCGTGATGGGTGGGCCGCCGACCAGGCCGGCGAAGGCGACGCCAAGGCCGTCACCGGCCAGCGTGCGGTGCAGACCCGGGGTCTTGGTGTAGTCCTTGCCGGTCAGGCCACCGACGGCGATCACGTTGCCGACGTGTTCGATGGCCGGAGCGAGGGCAACCGGCAGCATGAAGAGCACGGCGGAGAGGTTGAACTCGGGCGTCACGAAATGCGGCACGGCAAACCAGGGTGCTTCGGCAACCTTCGAGAAGTCGACGTAGCCCAGAATCGCGGCCAGCACATAACCGACGACGACACCGACCAGGATCGGAATCAGGCGCAGGAAGCGGCGCGAGAAAATCGATACCAGCACGGTCGTGAAGAGCGAAACCGAAGCCAGCAGCAGCGCGGGGCCGTAACCGATCGGATTGTCCTTGCCCATGGCCATGTTGACCGCCACGCCCGAGAGCGAGAGGCCGATCACCATGATGATCGGGCCGATGACGACCGGTGGCATGAACTTGTGCACCACTTCCGCACCATGACGCGCAACGAGCCCGGCGAAGATGAAGTACATGATGCTCACGCAGGCCAGCGCACCCATGGTGGCCGACATGCCCCAGTGCTGCACCGAGTAGATGATCGGTGCGATGAACGCGAAGGAAGAGCCCAGGAAAATCGGTACCTGACGGCGCGTGAGCGCCTGGAACAGCAGGGTGCCGACTCCTGCGCCGAGCAGGGCCATGGCCGGGTTCAGCCCGGTCAGCAGCGGCACCAGTACCAAGGCGCCGAAGGCGACAAAAAGGATCTGGGCGCCGGAAATGGCCTGTCGCCAGACCGGCCCGTTCTGGACGTTCGTTTCATGCATTTCTTGTATTCTCCTTTTGTCTGTGGGCGATCCGCCAGGTTCGCGGTCTTCCGCCGGGGCGGAGACTACTACGACCAACCGCTGGTCATGGCAGGTTTCGTCAACTGCCCGATGCGGCACGCCAGTGCCTGTTGCCCCGATGCAAACGCGCCGGATGCGGCGTGTGCCCGCTTGCGGGCAGATAATCGGACCGGAGGGGGCGCAGAGTGTGAAACAATTTCGCGCGCATGACAGCGAAATCAATATAAGAACGGGGAGTGGATAAGCATGGCTATCACAGGAGACCAGCGTTTGCTCAAGCGGATCAACCGCATGGCAATGGTGCGTCTTGTCAGGGCGCGGCCGGGGCTCTCCCGCGCCGACCTGGCCGCGGAGACGGGGCTGACAAAATCCACCGTCAGCCTGCTCGTGCAGGAACTCATTGACGAGGGCTGGCTGCGTGAGGAAAACGTGCTCATCACCGGCGCCATCGGCCGGCGACCCACGCCCCTGAAGCTGGACGGGCAGCGTCTGGGCCTCATCGGCGCAGAGCTCGAGGTGGGTGGCCTGATCGTGCTGGGCATGTCGCTGGACGGCAAGGTGCTTCATGAGTCCCGTCACCCCCTGAAAGGCGACGAAGCCCCTGCCGACGTCATGGTCAGGATGGCCGGCATGATTGCCGACATGGCCCGGCAGTTGCGCGAGCACGGCCGGGGACTGCTGGGCATCGGCGTGGCCTTGCCGGGCGCGGTGCTCGAGAGCGAAGGCATCCTCATGACGGCCCCCAATCTGGGCTGGCGCAAGGTGCCGGTTCGAGCCGATCTGGCGCGCGAGCTCGAGATTCTCGGTCTGAGCGAAGTACCCCTGTTCGTTCGCAATGACTGCGATGTGGCGGCGCTGGGCGAAATCGAGTTCTCGCCCGGAAAGTCCGGCGACCCGCTGGTCTTCATCGGGCTTGGCGTGGGCGTGGGGGCGGGCGTGGTCGTGGGTCAGCGCCTCCTGGTCGGGCAGCGCGGTTTTGCCGGCGAGATCGGCCACCTTCAGCTTCAGCACGACGGCCCGGCCTGCAGCTGCGGCCGCCGCGGCTGCGCGGAAGCCTATTTCGGTCTGAACGCGATCGCGGCCAGTCTGGGTTGCAGTCCGCGCGAGGTTTTCGAGCGGGCCCATCGCGCCGAGCCGGCCGCCGTCAAGGCGCTGCAGGCGGCCGGGCAACGCCTCGGCATGCTGATGCACAACCTCTGGACGACGCTGGATCCGGCTCTCATCGTGCTCGGCGGCTCCGGCTGCGAGCTCGGCCCGGCTTTCCTCAATGCCGCCGAGCGCAGTTTCGAAGCGCTGGCACAGTCTTCAGGCATCGACATGCCCGAGATCCGCCGCGCGCGCTATGGTGCCCATGCCGTGCCGGCCGGTGCTGCGGCCCTGGTGCTGCACAAGCTCCTGCTGCCGATCTGAGCCGCCCGCAGCGGCTTACTGAATCAGTGTCAGGTGCGGCCGGGGAGGCGTCCGGCCGGTCTGCAGCAGGACGATTTCCCGGCCCAGAATCACTACCAGGCCGGGCTGGCGATCATCTCCCGTTTCGCTGTACTCGAAGCCGAAACTGCGCTGCAGGGCGAGGTGCCCCCGCTCGGTGCGCATCAGGCGCAGTCCGCGCTGCGCCACCGTATCGTCCAGAAACTGCAGGGATTCCCGCTGGCAGGCCGTCCTGGCGGCGGCGACGGCGACTTCGCGTGCGCTGGCACTGTCTTGCCAGAACCAGCCGATGGCGGCGATGAAGGCCAGCAGGATGAGGCTTTCCAGCATGCAGGGATTCCCGGATCGTGGTGAAGGAGGCAGGCCGGAGTGTAACGTCCGGCTGTTCGTGAAGGGGAGGGCGCGGCAAAATTGGCAGCAATGCAACGGTATCGATTGCCCAGCATGTAAAACGCAGTACAGTGAAACCCGCAGCCCCTTCAGTTGAAACAAGAAACATGAGTGACTCCATCCCTTGTGGCACCAAGCAGGTCATCGACGGCGTCGAGCGGATCTACTACTACGGTTACTGGATCAAGACCTACGAAGCGCCGGAAAACACGCTGGATGCCAAGAAGCGCCTGATCGAGGCGCTGACACGCCGCCTGTTCAACCACGTCGAGCACGGCATCAACATTCCCGGCCGTCGCCTGGGTGAGGCGCGGGCGGCCTACGAGGCGGAAGCCGATCCGGAAATGAAGCGGGTCAAGGGCGCCATGCTGGCCGGTGCGCTGTTCAACCGCGCCACCGACATCTTCACCAAGCTCGTGGATCTGCAGGCGGTCGGTGTCGAGATCGCGACCGACAACGCACTGATGCGCGAGTGCGGCCGTTGTCTGCAGGAAGCCCTGCAACTGGGGCGCACCGTTTTGCATCGCAGCGGTGAAGAAGGGATCGACGAGCTGTGGGGGGAACCCTTCAAGGCCTTCTCGATTCCGGTGGAAGCTTTCTACGAGAGCCGCTACAACAAGATCGCGCTGGCCATGCGTGACATCGACACCATCAGCAAGGCGCTGGCCGATACCTTTGAGGGGCGCAGCATCTTCGCGGGCATTGCCGGTCTGGTCGAGCGCTACGCGGCGAGCGCGCGCGTGAAGTGCGAGGTACTGCGGACCGACAAGGGCATCTTTGATGTCTGGGCGAGCTTCGCGGTGGCCGGCGAGCGTCTCTACAACTTCGAACCCAGCATGCCTGCCGACACCACCGAGCACATGGTGCGCGAGTGCGAGCATGGCTTGCGCCTGATCCGCCAGGCGCGCGACCTGATTTCGGACATCACCCGGGCGCGCGTGTCCATGCCCAAGAGCACGGCCGAATTCGAAGCGCGTTGCAGGGTGTTCGCGAACCGCTACGCCTGATTGCGGGGCTTGCCGCCGTCAGAGCGGCAGCAGCAGTGTGAAGAGTGCGCCGCCTTCCGGATGGTTGGCGGCGCTGATTTCGCCGCCATGATCTCGAATGATGCGCTGGCTGATGGCCAGACCGAGGCCCGAGCCCCCCGAGCGGGGCTGGCTGCCCTGTTCGAAGGCGTCGAAGATGATCCGCAGGTCTTCCGGCGGAATGCCCGGCCCCATGTCACGGATGCTCAGCCCGGCGGCCGGCTTGCCGTTGCCGAGCGAGCCGTCGGTCAGCAGCTGGATGTCGATGCGGCCACCTTCCGGACTGAAACGGATCGCGTTCGACAGCAGGTTGATCAGCACCTGGGTGAGCCGGGCCTGGTCGTAGCGCAAGCTCAGCCCGGTTTCCGCAGACAGCAGTCTGATCTCGATGCCGCGGGCGGTGGTGAGTGAAGACACCTCGTTGATCGCAGCCTGAACGGTGGCCTGCAGCGAATGCACGCTGCTGTCATAGGTCATGCGGTCGGCATCCAGACGCGAGAGGTCCAGCAGATCGTTGAGCAGCGTCAGCAGGCGGTTGCCGGCTTTCTGGATGTGTTCGAAGTAGCGTTCGAAGTCTGCCGCGGCGCCGTCCCGGACCTTGAGCAGGCCCATTTCGGAGAAGGACAGGATCGCGTGCATGGGCGTGCGCAGCTCATGCGACATGTTCGCGAGAAAACTGCTTTTGGCCTGGCTGGCAGCTTCGGCGGCCTCCTTGGCGTCGAGCAGGCTGCTGGCAATCTGCTTCTGGCGGGAGATGTCGGCGAAGAACGCGAAGCGGTAGGCAACGGTACCGTACTCGTCGGGAATCACGCCGTAGCTGACCTGGAAGGGATGGCGCTCACCGCTGCGCACCGGCAGCGTGACTTCCTGCTGGCTGGCGGCGGGTACGGTTTCGTCCAAGGGCGGGAAGAGCAGCTGGCCCTGGGCTTCGCCCCAGATCGATTCCGGCGTCTGCCCGATCAGCATGCTGCGGTGCAGCCCCACCTGCAGCGAGAGCGCCTGATTGACGTCCACGAAGCGGCGCTCGCGGTCGATCAGCGCGAAGCTGTCGGTCATGGCGTCGAGTACCGAGCGCTTGAGCTGCTCCGACTGACGCAGGCTCTGCGCGGCAGCCCGCTGTGCGCTGACATCCTCGATGATGATGACCACGCCACGCTCCGGATCGTCCGTAATCAGCGCCCGCGCGAAGAGCACCGCCCAGAAGATCGAGCCGTCACGGCGGCGCAGCTCGGCCTCGCCACGGAAGGTGCCGCCCCGCTGCAGCCCGGCCTGAACCTGCCCGGCGACGAGCTCGCGGGCTTCCACTGATGGAAAGAGCGTCGATTCCGGCAGTTGCTGCAAGGCTTCACGGGAGTAGCCGAAGAGTGTTTCGAAGGCCGGATTGATCTGCTGGATGTGCGAACCGATCACCAGCGCGATGGCCAGCGGATTGGCATCGAGCATGGCGCGGACTTCGGCTGTCCGCTCGGCAACGAGCTCCTGCAGGTGGTCCCGGTGCTGGCGCAACTCCTGCTGCGAGGCCTTGCGCTCGCTGATGTCCCGCGCGGTGACGCAGTAGTAGGTTTCGGCCTCGTTGGCGATTCGCGCGATCGTGAGTTCGACCGGCACATGCCGGCCGGCGGCGTCATGCAGACAGGTCTCGATGCCGCCCGCAGCGGGTTTGTCGCCCAGCAGGGTTTCAAGGCCGGTCCAGGCCAGTTCGGGCGCGTCGAAAATCTCGCGCAGGTTCAGCGTGACCAGATCCGCAAAGCTGCGTCCGCTGGCCTTCGAGACCTGGCGATTGGCATAGCGGAGCTGACCGCTGTTGGTGCACCAGAGCACCATGTCCGGCGACTCGTCGACCGCGAACTGGGTCAGGCGCAGTCGCGATTCCGACGCATCCACCCGGTCGATCTGCCGCAGCAGCAGGTAGAGCATCAGGCTCAGCATCAGCAGCACCAGCGTGGCGGTGGCGATCCGCAGACGGGTGTCGGTCTTGAAGCGCATCAGCACGGTGTCGGAATCCAGGCTCACTCGCACGATCAGCGGCACATCGCCCTGATTGACCAGTTGCGCCACGAAACGGTCGCCCGAGGTCGGGGAATGCTCGCGGAAGAAGGCGCTCGTGGCCTGGCCGCTGAAGAGTGGTCCCTGGCCGGCGCTCATCACGTTCTGACCCAGGCGCGAGATGTCGAGCGGGAAGTTGATCAGCAGCAGGCCGTCGTTGCGCATCACCTGGACGGAGGTGCCGGTATCCAGATTGAGGGATTCGTAGAAGCCGAGGTAGTAGGCCGGATCGACGCCGGAGAGCATCACGCCGCCGAAGGAGCCGTCCGGATTCTTCAGCCGCATGGTGAGCGGGATCAGCCATTTGTAATCGGTGCGACTGATGACGGGTTCGCCCACACGCAGCTGCGTGGTGTCATGGTCGCGGTGATATTCGAAATACCCGCGGTCGGAGAGATCCACCTGGCGGGTCGGGTATTCCAGTCCGTGCGCCCGCAGGATGCCCTGGGCATTGATCGCGATGATCGCGCGGATCTGGGGGGTGAGCTCGACCTTGGCCTTGAGGCGCTCATGCGCCCATTTCTCGTCGAGCCTGTCGAGGCCGCCGTCCTTCACCAGGTTTTCGGCGACGTTCTCCATCGCCTGCTCGACCGAGACGAAGGAGCGGGTGGCGTGTTCGTTGAGCGAGCGTGCCAGCGCCATGGCCTGGCGCTCCGTGCCGCGGAGCGTGTCGCGGTAGTCTGCGTAACTGAGCCACACCACCGCAAGCAGCGCGATGGCAATCGTGATGGCATAGAACACGAGAACGCCCACCCGCAGCTTGCGGAGCAGGGGGCGGGTGTCCGGGCCGGAGCTGCCGTCGAAAAAGTGTTCGAACCAGTGGTGATGCATCTCGGATGTGGCGCTTCAGCCGCGTGGTCTCGTCATGAAAGGGGCATGCGCCCCGGAGGGCGTCCATTCCGGAGCCGTTCAGGCCCGGAATGGACGCTGCTGTCTTACTTGACGGCGTCGCTGCTGCATTTCTTGACGAAGCTCGTTCGGGCAGCCCCGGCGAGTTTCTTTTCGTCAGCCTTCGCTTCGCAGGCCGCACCGGCAGAGCCTGCCTTGGCGTCTGCTTCGCACTTCTTGAGGAAGCTGTTCTTCGCTGCGCCGGCGAGCTTCTTCTCGGCTGCGGCACTTTCGCAGGGCGAGGTGGCTGCGCCGCGACCATCCGCTTCGCATTTCTTCACGAAGCTGTTCTTGGCGGCGCCGGCGAGTTTCTTGTCGGCAGCCTGCTCCTCGCAGGTCGCGGCCATGGCCAGGTTGGCGGCAAAGAGCGAAGCAAGGCAGACGATCAGGGTTTTACGCATGGTGATACTCCTTCGAAGAAGAAAGCCGGGATGACAGGCGCTCAGATTCTAGTCTCAAGTGCCGGCAGCCGGCGTGCCGCCGCTCGCCCGGATCAGACCGATTCATGCTCCAGGATGAAGCTGCCGCCGCTCTCTTCCGCCAGCGCGCCGACCAGCCAGGGCAGGGTGGTCGAGAGCATGCCGGCGAGCGTCCAGGGCGGATTGATGATGAACATGCCGCTGCCGAACATGCCCGCAAACTCCTTGCCCGGCGTGCGGACGACCAGGCCCGCATGAAGCCAGTTCTTCACGCCGAGCTGCTTGAGGCGTGCCGGCAGCTGGCGGGATTCCGGCTTGGCCAGCATGGGGTACCAGATGGCATACATGCCGGTCGGGAAACGCTGCAATGCATCCTTCATGACCTCGATCAGGCGGCCGTAGTCCTCGCGCAGCTCGTAGGAGGGGTCGATCAGCGTCAGCCCGCGGCGCGAGGGTGGTGGCAGCAGCGCCTTGAGATTCGCGAAGCCGTCGTCGGCGTACACCATCGTCTGCTTGCCCTGCTGGCCGAAGCAGCTGTCGAGCGTGCGGAAATCCGTGCTGTGCAGCTCGAAGAGGCGCAGCCTGTCCTGCTCGCGCAGCGCCCGCGCTTCAAGCCAGGGCGAGCCGGGGTAGGCCTGGAGCACGCCCTCGCCATTGAGCGCGCGGACTTCCTCGACATACTCGGCCAGCATCGGCGGCAGGTCACTGCGCGCCCACAGGCGACCAATGCCCTCGCGGAATTCGCCGAGCTTGGTCGCATGCTCCGAGTCGAGCGCGTAGAGCCCCGCGCCGGAGTGGGTGTCGACCACCTGGAAGGCCTTGTCCTTCTGAGCCAGATACTTCAGCAGCTGGATCAGGATGCTGTGCTTGAGGACATCGGCATGATTGCCGGCATGGTAGGAATGACGATAGCTGAGCATGAAGAGGGATCAGTTGGCTGGCGGTAGTGTCAGGCGCCGGTTGCGACCGGGTGCGCCGGGTCGGCACACCATTCGCTCCACGAGCCGGGATAGAGACGCGCGCCCGGCAGACCGGCAATTTCCAGCGCCAGGAGGTTGTGGCAGGCGGTAATGCCTGAGCCGCACTGGGCGACGACCGACTCGACCGGCGTATCGTCGAGCAGCGTTTCGAACTCGGCACGCAGCTGGTCGGCTGGCTTGAAATGTCCATCGGGGCCGAGATTGTCCCTGAAAAACCGGTTCAGCGCGCCGGGAATGTGGCCGCCGACCGGATCCAGCGTCTCGTTTTCGCCGCGGAAGCGATCCGGCGAACGGGCGTCGACGACCTGCAAGGGGCCGCCGGCGAGGTTGGCCAGCAGATCCGCTGCGCTCACCGCACCGACCAGCGAAGGCTGGATCAGCACCGGGCTGGCCGCTCGCGGCTTCGCCGCCCCCGCTTCCACCGGCAGGCCGGCCGCCAGCCAGGCGGGCAGGCCGCCATCGAGTACCGCCACACCGGCGTGACCGATCCAGCGCAGCATCCACCACAGACGCACGGCCGTCATGCCGCCCTGCGCGTCATACACCACGACCTGGGTCTGCGGCGTCAGCCCCAGTTCGCCCATGCGTGCGGCGAAGGCTTCGCGCCCCGGCAGGGGGTGGCGCCCGTTGCGGCCGGTAGTCGGGGCGGAGAGGTCATCGTCGATATGCAGGAACTGCGCGCCGGGAATGTGGCCGGCGGCAAAGGCCCTGCGGCCGAAGGCCGGGTCCGAGAGTTCGTGCCGCACATCGATGACGAGCCAGCGCGGATCTTCGAGATGCCTGGCGAGCAGTGCGGTGGAAACGATTGTGGAATGCATGCTTCAGATTCCCATGTAGCGGCCGGGGCGGTGATTGACCGCGATGACCAGATTCAGGGCGACGGCGCCCAGGACGGAGAGCAGGACGTGCCAGGCATCCACCACGAAAAAAGAGGCCAGCACGATGGCGCAGTCTGCGCCCATCTGGAACTTGCCGGCGCGGATGCCATAGCGCTCCTGCAGAAAGATCGCGAGAACACCCAGACCACCCAGGCTGGCCTTGTGGCGGATCAGGATCAGCAGGCTGATGCCGGCGAGCAGCCCAGCCATGATCGCCGCGAAAATGACATCCAGATGATCGAGGCTGAGCAGGCGCGGCAGCAGTTCGCTGTAGACCGAGAGCAGGGCCACGGCCGCAAAGGTCTTGAAGGTGAAGGGCCAGCCCAGCGCGCGCACCGCGAAGACATAGAAGGGCAGATTGATGGCAAAGAAAAGCACGCCGAAGCGCCAGCCGCTCAGGTAGTGGAACAGGAAGGCCAGCCCGGCCGTGCCGCCGGTGAGCAGACCCGCCTGACGGAAGAACATCACCGCAAGGGCCATGAAGAGCGGGGCGACGAGCAGGGCCTGGACGTCTTCGAGCAGGCTGTGGGCGAGGTCCGGGGGCGTGGCGGCAGAGGCGGTCATGAGTGTCGTGCGGGCAGGGGGAGGAGAGCGTCAAGGCGGGCCGGGCCCGCTGCGCGGCGTACAATCCGCGTTCCCCGAATCATAGTGCCACTCATCATGGAAGACCGCATCGTCAATCTCGAAAGCAAGCTCTGCCTCGCCGAGGATCTGCTGGACGAGCTCAACCGTACGGTCTGGCGCCAGCAGGAGCAGATCGACCAGCTCCAGGCACAGATCCGCGTGCTCTACCAGCAACTGCAGGGCGCAGGCAGCGCGGCTGCAGAGAAGCGCGACCTGCGCGAAGAAATCCCGCCGCATTATTGAGCCCCATCATGCGCGCCGCCCGCGTCATTTCCTGTCTGCTGCTTTTGCTTCCGCTTTCGGCCGGCGCCTGGAATGCGGCGGGCCACGCCGCGGTGGCTGCCATCGCGACGCCGCTGCTTACGCCGCAGGCCGCCGCGCAGGTGCGCCAGCTGCTGGCGGACGATCTTGACCGGCATGGCCGGCCCTCGCGCCGCACGCAGCTCGTCGAGATCGCATCCTGGGCTGACGAGATCCGGGACGAGGCCGTCAAGACCGATCCCGCCGCGTTCCGGGGCTGGCACGTGCGGCGCAACCCGGTCTGCAGCGAAGCGCTTGGCGCCTGTCCCGACGGCCATTGCGTCGACCAGCTCCTCATCAGCCAGACCGCGATCCTGGCCGACCGCACGCAGTCGCCCCGCGCGCGCAACGAAGCGCTCAAGTGGGTGGTGCATCTGCTGGGGGACCTGCACATGCCGCTGCATGCCGGCGTGAACAGCAACGGCGGCAACGCGCGGGTCGAGCTGGCTGGCTATGCCAGGCCGGGGCGACTCAGCCTGCATGAAGCCTGGGATGGCCCGCTGCTCGATGCCGCGCTGGCGGGCTGGGAGCGCGTACCGGGCGCAGCCGCGCCGGTGCCGCTCACGCCTGACGCACCGACGCAATGGATGCGCGAGACGCGCGCCCTCGCGCTCGAAGCGGTCTATCGACCCCTGCCAGGGTTTGCATGCGAAGCCCGGCTGGCCGAGCCCATCAGGCTGGATCAGGCGTATCGCGAAGCCAGTGTGGCCGTCATCCGGCAGCAGCTCGAGCGGGCAGGGCAACGCCTGGCTGCGGTGCTCAACCAGAGCCTGCGCTGAAGCTCAGATTTCGTCGTCAGGGCGCTGGCGCTTGGCCGCCGGCTTCTGGTGGTAGGGGCAATAGCCCGGGCGCGGCCCGATTTTCTGCGGGTGGTTGCGGCAGGTGTCCGGCCGCTGCTCATAGACCGTGCAGCGGCGGGTCGCCGGATCCAGCAGGCGGCAGTCTCCGTTGGCCCGGCGGGCCAGCGTGAAGAGCGCATGGCGGAAATTGAAGTGCTCGATCAGCCCTTGTTTCTGCAAGCGCTTGGCGAGCTGCTTGGGGTCGCTGTCGAGCTCGAACTCGTCGATGAAACCCAGGCGGACGAGGTCACGTGCGCGGACTTCCGCCGGCATCGTGCAGCACACCGCATTGCAGCTGTCGCACAGCCCGTTGCGATACCTGACCCAGGTATCCAGGTCATCGCGGTCCGCGCTATGGATGACGGTGTGCTTCAGCACCGGCTCAGACCAGCGAGGGGCCGGTCACGATGGCCGTGGCGTCAGCAGGGGTCAGGCGCACCGACGCACCGCAGATCACGATCACGGTGAGCCATTCCTGCAGGATTTTTTCGCTGGCTTCGTCGAGATCCACGAAGCGGCAGCCGGTCTGGCCCGCAGCCTGATTCACAGCCACCGCGCGGCCCTTCACCTTGTCGCCGAAACCGTCGATCAGCCGCATCACGAACTCGAACTCGCCCTCGGGGCAGCCGGTATTGGCCGGCACACCGAAACCATCCAGTGAGAGGTCGATCAGCGCCAGGCGCCGCTCGTTGATGACCACCTCGATGCAGGGCTTGCCATCGCGAATGGCCGCGAAGCGCTGGCGCTGGCGGCGTTCAAAGCTGGTTTCTTTCTTTGCGTTCATGAGTTGCGCTGTGTCTGCTGGCGTAGGAATCCGGGCAAAAGCTGCCGGAGCGAGAAATTCGCAAGGCGGCTTTCGACATGGCGATGAAACTGGTGACCGGCCGCGATGCTCAGCTGCCATGCCAGGATCATGCCTGCCAGATTGATTACGGCCGAGTCCGGCGCAAGCTTGAAGACGATTGCATTGGTCAGCAGACACACCGGGAAGTGAATCAGGAAGACCGAATAGGAAATCCGGCTGAGCCAGTCCGTCAGCGCGAACGAAGGGCAGCGTTCCAGCCAGCCGCGGCGCATGCCCCAGCCCAGCAACAGCGCGGTGCACAAGGCCAGCGCGATGCGCGAGCGGAAGTCCAGCACCAGCGCAGCCAGGCCCAGCGCCAGCAGCAGCGCCAGCCAGAGACCGCCTTGCCGGCTTCGCCCGGCCCACTGCGCGGCAATGCCCATCGCATAAGCGCCGAAAAAGTAGATCCACCAGGAATCGAGCTCGGCCTGGCGGTTGAAAACGAAGAGCGAGGCCGCCGCCATGCCGCCAACCAGTGCAAACGTCGCGCTGCGCCAGCGTGGCAGATGGCGGGCCAGCCAGAGCATGCACGCGAAGGCCGCAAACAGCTGGAAATCGATGGCCACGTACCAGACGCCGGCCGAGAGGGATTCCTGCTCGGTCACGCCATGCAGCAGCAGCGCATGGCTGATGAACTGCCACAGGGCCGGCGCATCGGGAATCGACTCATGCACCATCAGCTGCCGTGCCAGCGCGGCAGCGAGAATGCTCAGCATCACCGCGACGGTGAGCGGCAGGGCCAGCCGGCAATAACGCGAAGAGAGCAAGTCAATTAGCCCGCGATCACGCGGCAGGCCGTCGGGCGCCAGCCCGCGGGCGGCGAGAAAGCCGGCGATCACCAGGAAGACCTGCACCGCGATGCGTGCGTAGTCATACAGCCAGTCGATGCCGGCCGGCACGAGCGAGTAGGCCGTATCCGACATCGGGCCGTAGAAGGCCAGATGATGCAGAACGATCAGCTGCGAGGCGACTGCCTTGAGCATGTCTACAAGCGGCAGTCGGGAACTCGTTCGGGTCATGGGAACAGCGTCTGATCGGGCAGGTATTACGGTGGCCGCGAGTCTACTCCCGCACCGGAGGCGGCGCCAGCGCCTGAAGTGGTCATCCGTCGGGTGTTTTGGCACAATCCGTGCGCTGGCTGATATTGCTTGGGCCGCGCATATCGGGCGGGAGGCCAGTACATGGAGTCATCGGCGGTCGGGCAGGGCGTTTCCTTTCCCCTGCGGTTCATCAGGAGCTTCCTGACCTGCTTCTGGTTCAAGGCCATCGGCACCACGGCCTTCACCACGGTCTTCTTCGTCGCCTATATCCACCTGCTCAAGAACCCCTCCGGCCCGGTCACCGAAGTCCCCCTGACTTGGTTCGACGCGGCTATCGGCTTCCAGCCCGCCGCACTGATTCCCTATCTCTCGCTCTGGCTGTATGTCTCGCTGCCGCCAACCTTCCTGCTGACGCGCACCGAGCTCGTGAAATACGGCCTGCACATCGGGCTCATGTGCATCACCGGGCTGCTGATCTTCTGGCTGTGGCCCACCGCGGTGCCGCCAGCCAATATTGACTGGGCGCGCTATCCCGGCATGGCGTTCCTGAAAGGCATCGACGCGGCCGGCAACGCCTGCCCCTCGCTGCATGTCGCTACCGCCCTGTTCTCCGCCATCTGGCTGGAGCACCTCCTGCGCCGCTTTGCTGCTCCGCGCGGGCTCCGGTGGTTCAGCGCCCTCTGGTGCCTCGCGATCATCTGGTCGACGGTTGCCACGCGCCAGCACGTGGTGCTCGACGCAGTGGCCGGTACGGCGCTGGCATTGCTGTTTGCCGGTTTGTCTTTTCGTTTTGTAAGGGTTTTACCTAGATCTTCGGCGAAAACTGAAATTCTCGAAAAAAAACGCGCAATCGCGTCAACCCGCTGCTGAGAGCAGGCGTTATTCGCCACATGGAGGCGTTCAGTTTCCCAATGAAAGGAAAGCAGCATTATGGGACACCAGATGTGTGATCAGACCTACGTCGAATTCCTTGAATCGATCAAGGCAGCCGGGGTCGCAATTACCAATGAAAACGAACTGCGTGAGCGACTGGGCGAAACCTGGCGCTGGCGTTTCGCGTTCATGACACTGGCAGCCAATGGCAAGTCGCTGGGCATCAACTTCCTGGACCGTGATGCCAGCCGTCACCTTGACGAGATCCGCGGTGCGTTTGCCCGCTATCAGTTCCCGGTCAACGCCGACGCCCTCTTCGAGCGCAGCCTCGCTGCCAGCTGATTACCGCATGTCAAGCGTGACAAGGGCCGGTGCGCAAGCACCGGCCCTTGTCGTTTCGGCGCCGCTTTCTTGAGTTGGCTCAGACGCCCGGGGGAAACGGAAAGCGCGCGCCAAAAAAAATGAAAAAGGATGTGCTGGATCAATCTGCCCTTTTGCCAACCTACAATCATTGAGGGGAACGGCGGAGCACCTCCGCACAACCGGTTTCTTTCATTGCATCAAGGAGTATCCCCATGAGCGTCGTCAAATGGACAAGCGATCTGGCTGTCGGCAACCCGGCCATCGACGAAGACCACCGCAACCTGTTCGACCTGCTCGAACGCCTGCATCACGACATGAGCACGGGGCAGATCAACCAGGAAACCCAGAGCATCGTCGATGCCCTGCGTGAATACGCCGAATCCCACTTCGCCCGCGAAGAGGAATTCATGCGCAAGATCAGCTACGAGCACTACCCCACCCACAAGGCCGAGCACGACCGCTTCGTCAGCGAAGTGTGTGCGCTGCAGTCGCGCGTGGCCCGCGGCGCCCGCACCGCCCAGCTCGACATCGACCAGTTCCTCGCCGGCTGGCTGCGCGAGCATGTGCTCGTGCGCGACATGGCCCTCGCGGCCGCCATCCACAAGGAAAGCGTCCCGGCCGCCTGAGCCGCCGACGCTTCAGCGGAACCGAAACGGGGCGCCATGCGCCCCGTTTTTTTACACCCCTCGTAGGGCGCCATGAGCAAAGCGAATCGCGCCGAAGCAGCCGGCACAACACATACACCGCAAACATTGCACACACGCCCATTAGTGCTTCCCAAGACCCGCGCATGTATATCTGCGGCGCAGTTCGCTTCGCTCAGTGCGCCCTACATCGCCCCTCGGGCGTCATGAGCGAATCGCGCCGAAGCCGCCTCCATCTCAATCCTCGTAGGTCGGCAAAGGCATGTCTCCGCGGCCCCAATCCCGCGGGTAGCGGGCGGCGGCCACGCAGGCGTGAAACGTCGAGAACGGCCAGTCCGCCACCGCAGAGACCAAGCCATGCTTGAGCGGATTGATATGCACGTAGTTCATGTGCGCGTCGAAATCGGCTTGGTCGCGGACAAGGTGCTCCCAGTAACGACGTTGCCAGACGCCCCGTTCGCCCCGCCGCACTCGCGTCATGGAGCGGGATTCTGTTGCCGGGATGCCACGCGAAAACCGCTGCTTGATCAGGCGCCAGCGGACCGCGAAATCCGCATCGCCGGAAGGCAGCTCGATGATGCAGTGCAGATGATCCGGCAGCACCACCCAAGCGTGGATGATGAAGGGATGCCGGCGCCGCACCCATGCCACGGATTCGCGCAGTCGGTCGATGTGGCGCACGAGCAGATCATTGCCTTCGCGCCGCAGCAGATTGACCGTGAAGAAATACGTGCCGCCCGCCTGCCAGAGTCGTCGATAGTCCATCGATCGAGTGTGGAGCGCGGCGGGCAGGAGGGGCAATGTCCTTTTGGGGTGGTGCAGTTCGTTGCGTTTAGTGGCCAACACCACTCGTAGGGCGCCATGAGCGAAGCGAATCGCGCCGAAGCGGGGGCACAAGACACTTCCCCGGAAACCGCGTGCGCACATGCTCATCAGCGTTTCCCAGAACCCGCGCGCGTATGTCTGCGGCGCAGTTCGCTGCGCTCAGTGCGCCCTACGTCACCATGAACGAGAAACGGCCTTACTTCACCGTCACCCGCAGTCGTTGGCGCTGTTACCACCCATAGGGCGCCATGAGCGAAGCGAATCGCGCCGAAGCGGGGGCCAAGACACAACCCCCGAAGCCGCGCGTACTCAAGCCCATCCGCGTTTCCAAAGAGCCGTTTCCGGCTTGATCGTATTTCCGCGGCGCAGTTCGCATCGCTCCGTGCGCCCTACGTCACCATGAACGAGAAGCGGCTTTACTTCACCGTCACCCGCAGGCGGACGTCGTTGGCGCCGTTGAGGTCGAGCGAGCCGCCGCGCTGGAGCACGGCGCTGAGTTGCTGCACTTCGGGGCTGCCGGCGTCGGGCGTGGTGATCTGGGCGACCTGGTTTTTCGCCTTGGCGTCTTGCGTGTAGCGCACGCTGCTGGCGGTCGGGCTCTTGGTGCGCAGCGTGGCGGTGAGCTTCACTGCATTCGCGCTCTGCTTTTCGGACGAGATCGTGAGCTCGGTGTTGGTCACCGCATGCTTGCACTGGGTACGGTCCGCATCGCATTCGAATGACACGGTCATCGGGAAGTTGATCGTGTAGGGCTTGCCGTCACCTGCCGGGAAGTTCATGTCTGCCAGCGAAGGTGCTTCCTGCGAGCCCAGGCTGCGGGCTCCGATCACGTTCACATGCACCTGCAGCGGTGCCTCGGACTTCCAGGGCAGGTACGAGCAGGCGGAGAGCAGGGCGACAGAAGCCACCAGGCCGGAGAGGGGTGCGAGTTTCATCTGCGTAAAACCTTTAATGAGCGTGGATGACGGACACAGGCTTTCTACTACGAATGGCCTACAAATGCACGACGCCCCGTCAGGCGCCGGCCGCCTCACGCAGGCAGACCGAGCATGCGGAATTCAGGGTGTTGCAGGCGCGCATTGTGAAAATTGCTCAAACACGTCCGGAAACCGAATCAATTTGCTCCCGCGTGAAATATTCACAGCCTTTCCTTTGGTCTGATCTGGCATTCTCGACCGAAATATCAAAATTGACAGTTTTCAATGAAGCACTCTGTGTCGGCAATCTCCTGGACGGGGCAGGAGAGCGCCCTCCGTACCCGTTTCCCGCTGATCGGCGTGGTCGAGACCCTGCTCGGCCCCTGTCTCGTGGTTCTCATGCTGATCCTCAGCGTGAAGTGGCACGGCATCCGCTTTGATCGCCACTACGCCGCGCTCGCCGTGCTCACCTTCCTGCTGCTCTACCCCGGGCTGCTGCGCATCTCCGAGAACCGCCGCCGCATGGCCTTCAAGGCGGTGCTGGCCTGGGCCACGCTGTGCATCACCATCACGCTTTTCGGGCGAGCCACCGGTTTCGCCGATTACTTCAACCCGAGCGTGATTCTGTTGTGGCAGCTCAGCACCTTCGCCGCGCTGCTGATCGCCCATGAAATCGCCCGCCGCCTGCTGCTGCGCGTTGTGGCGGGCGCCAAGCAGACCGCCATCATCGTCGGGGCGAATGAAACCGGCGCACGGCTCGCCGAGCACTTCGAAACCGACCCCTACTCGGGCATCGTGTTCAAGGGCTATTTTGACGACCGCACCGCTGACCGCATCCAGGCCTACCTCGGCCGCGCCTCCCTGCTGGGCGGTGTGCCCGAGCTGGCGCAATACGTGAAGCGCAAGGGCATCGACCAGATCTACATCGCGCTGCCCATGGCATCGCAACCGCGCATCCTCGCGCTGCTTGACGACCTCAAGGACACCACCGCCTCTGTTTTCTTCGCACCGGACGTGTTCGTGACCGAGCTCATCCAGGCGCGCGTCGAGCAGGTCGGCCAGATCCCCGTCGTGGCCGTCTGCGAAACGCCTTTCACCGGCGCAAACGCCGTGCTCAAGCGGATGGAAGACATCGTGCTCTCCACCCTCATCCTGATCGGCATCTCGCCCGTGCTGCTGGCCTGTGCCATCGCCGTGCGGCTCTCCTCGCCCGGCCCGATCATCTTCAAGCAGCGCCGCTACGGCCTCGATGGCAAGGAAGTGCTGGTCTACAAATTCCGCTCCATGACAGCCACCGACAATGGCGCCGTCGTGAAGCAGGCCACCCGCAACGACGCCCGCGTTACCCGCGTGGGCGCCTTCCTGCGCCGCACCTCGCTCGACGAGCTGCCGCAGTTCATCAACGTGCTGCAAGGGCGCATGAGCATCGTCGGCCCGCGCCCGCACGCCGTTGCGCACAACGAGGAATACCGCAAGCTCATCAAGGGCTACATGATCCGCCACAAGGTGCGCCCCGGCATCACCGGGCTCGCCCAGGTCAGCGGCGCCCGCGGCCTCACCGACACGCTCGACAAGATGGAGCGCCGCATCGCGCTCGACCTTGCCTACCTGCGCAACTGGTCACTCCTGCTCGACCTGCGCATCATCCTGCGCACCGTGGGCGTCGTGGCCAAGGACGAAACCGCCTTCTGAGGGCTCCGC
Source organism: Uliginosibacterium paludis (assembly GCF_039631355.1). Classification (NCBI taxonomy): domain Bacteria; kingdom Pseudomonadati; phylum Pseudomonadota; class Betaproteobacteria; order Rhodocyclales; family Zoogloeaceae; genus Uliginosibacterium; species Uliginosibacterium paludis. Next base: position 102,551 of record NZ_JBDIVF010000005.1, read on the forward strand.
CATGGCAGACACCGTCCGCAAACTCTCTGCCGCCGCCGCCAGTGTGCTGGTGCTGGCGCTCTTCGTGCTCGGCTCCAAGCCGGTTGCCGAAGGCCTCTTTTCCGCCCCGTGGGACAAACTCGCCCATCTGCTCTACTTCGCACTGTTTGCCGGCCTGCTTCATGTCGGCCTCGGCCGTACCCGGCGCAGCGCCCTCGTCGGGGCGGTGCTGCTCGGCATGGCCGACGAAATCAACCAGATCTGGCTGCCCGGCCGCAGCGCCAGCGTGGGCGACTTCCTCGCCGACGCCCTCGGCGCCGCCCTCGTCCTCAGCATCGCCTGGTACATCGCCTACCGCCGCACCGCCTGAGCCCCGCCCGCCCATCGAGGGCGCCCACAGCAGGGCACCCACAGCAGGGCACCCACAGTAGGGCGCCATGAGCGAAGCGAATCGCGCCGCACCCGCACCCGCACCGGCACGCACCCCCGCGCCCCACCCGCGCCCGCGTCCCCAGGCTTCCGCCCCCGACTCAACGCACCTCAAACGCAGGGCAGGGCACCACGCCCCACCCACCCGATGCCTGGGCACACAAGGCGCAGTTCGCTCCGCTCAGTGCGCCCTACGAAACCGACTCACGCCTGCCGAAGGGGCACACCCGTAGGGCACCTACCGTAGGGCGCCATGAGCGAAGCGAATCGCGCCGCACCCACCGGCACGTACCCCCGCGCCCCACCCGCGCCCGCCGCCGGGCGCACACCGAGGGCGCGCAAGACACCACGCCCCACCCACCCGATGCCTGGCACACACGGCGCAGTTCGCTCCGCTCAGTGCGCCCTACCAACCGACTCACGCCTGCCGAAGGGGCACACCCGTAGGGCGCCCACCGTAGGGCGCCATGAGCGAAGCGAATCGCGCCCCACCCGCACGCGCCGCCCGGCGCACACCGAGGGCGCCCAAGACACCACGCCCCACCCACCCGATGCCTGGCACACACGGCGCAGTTCGCTCCGCTCAGTGCGCCCTACGAACCCGACTCACGCCTGCCGAAGGGGCGCACCCGTAGGGCGTCCACCGTAGGGCGCCATGAGCGAAGCGAATCGCGCCGCACCCGCACCCACGCGCACGCACCCGCCCGCCCAAACCCCGCCGCACCCATCGTCCCCGAATCGCACCGAGCCCACTCACAAAAGTCGCCCTCAAATCGCGACTCAACCCCGCGCCCTCATCCCCAGTCTTCCGCCCCCGACCCAACGCAACTCAAACCCAGGGCAGGGCACCACGCCCCACCCACACGATGCCTGGCACACACGGCGCAGTTCGCTCCGCTCAGTGCGCCCTACGAAACCGACTCACGCCTGCCGAAGGGGCACACCCGTAGGGCACCTACCGTAGGGCGCCATGAGCGAAGCGAATCGCGCCGCACCCGCACCGGCACGCAGCCCCGCGCCCGCACCCGCGCCCTCATCCCCAGTCTTCCGCCCCCGACCCAACGCAACTCAAACCCAGGGCAGGGCACCACGCCCCACCCACCCGATGCCTCGCACACAAGGCGCAGTTCGCTCCGCTCAGTGCGCCCTACGAACCCGACTCACGCCTGCCGAAGGGGCGCACCCGTAGGGCGCCCACCGTAGGGCGCCATGAGCGAAGCGAATCGCGCCGCACCCGCACCGGCACGCACCCCCGCGCCCTACCCGCGCCCTCATCCCCAGGCTTCCGCCCCCGACTCAACGCACCTCAAACGCAGGGCAGGGCACCACGCCCCACCCACACGATGCCTGGCACACACGGCGCAGTTCGCTCCGCTCAGTGCGCCCTACGAACCCGACTCACGCCTGCCGAACGGGCGCACCCACGCCCCACCCGCGCCGAACCCACCCACGCTCGACTCCCAACTCCCAACTCCCAACTCCCAACTCCCAACTCCCAACTCCCCACTCCCAACTCCCCACTCCCAACCCTCCCACCAAAAACCCCACAACCGTCGCGCCCGCGCCACCCCCGCAACATGAATTCACATTTGATCCTGTTCATTTTTTCGTGAACGAGAACTACGTCTCACATACCCCCGTGACGGACGCCGTACCATTCGGGCAAGACCGTACAAAACCGAAGCAACAGAAATCGGACGCGGTTACCAGGTTTGCCGACCATCGGCAGGTCTGAAGGCATCAAGGCGATGAAACGGGCAAGGGTGCAAACGCTTGTCTGGCCTCATGCACCGGCTGGCGCGTGCGCACCCGCCGACCTGCAGCAGGCGCAACGCCGCACAAACCAGCAGAACCCGGGGGAATCATGAGTTTCTACATCCGTTGTGCCGCCGTATGCCTCGCCAGCTTTGGCGTGCTACTGCTCGGGCCCGGCTTCTCGGCCGCTGGCCAGCCGGAAGGCGGCGCAAACGTGGTCGAGGCCACCGCCTCCTCACCCGTCGCCTCACTCAGCCAGCCACAGCGCGCCATTCGCTGACCCCCGATTCCGCGCCGCACCGCCTGGCGCGCTCGCGCCGGTGCGGCAAATCCTTACCGCAAGCAGGCCACCCGCATCATGAACACCCCTCACACTCAGCACTCCGCTCTCAGCGCCCAGCGCTCCGCCGGCGCTGCCCACCCCCGCATCTTCGTCGCCGGCCACAACGGCATGGTCGGCTCCGCCATCGTCCGCCAGCTGGTGGCGCAAGGCGTGCCGCGTGAAAACATCATCACCAAGAGCCACAAGCAGCTCGACCTCACCGACCAGTCCGCCGTGCGCCACCTGCTGCAATTCGAAGAGATCGACCAGATCTACCTCGCCGCCGCCAAGGTGGGCGGCATTCACGCCAACAACACCTACCCGGCCGAGTTCATCTACTCCAACCTGATGATCGAAACCAGCGTGATTCAGGAAGCCTTCCGCGCCGGCATCCAGAAGCTGCTCTTCCTCGGCTCCAGCTGCATCTACCCCAAGCACGCGCCGCAACCGATGACGGAAGAGGCGCTCCTCACCGGCCAGCTCGAGCCCACCAACGAGCCCTACGCCATCGCCAAGATCGCCGGCATCAAGATCTGCGAAAGCTACAACCGCCAATACGGCACCGACTACCGCAGCGTGATGCCCACCAACCTCTACGGCCCGGGTGACAACTACCACCTGGCCAATAGCCACGTGCTGCCCGCCATGATCCGCAAGTTCCACCTGGCCCGCATGGCGATGGAGGGCGATCTCGCCGGCATCATCGCCAACGAGCGCCAATACGGCGAAATCCCGGCAGACATCCTCGCCATGCTCGGCCTGCTGCGCGACGAAGAGCGCGGCGGCCTCGCCGTGCTGCGCCGGCCCGATTCTGTGCAGCTCTGGGGCACCGGCACCCCCTACCGCGAATTCCTCTATGTGGATGACATGGCCGCCGCCAGCGTCTACGTGATGAATCTCGACAAAGCCACCTACGACCAGCACACCAGCCCCATGCTCAGCCACATCAACGTGGGCTACGGGTCAGATTTCACCATCCGCGAAATGGCCGAAAAGGTTGCCGCCGTGGTCGGCTACCAGGGCCGCATCGAGTTCGATGCCACCAAGCCCGACGGCACGCCGCGCAAGCTCATGAGCAGCGAGCGGCTCAACAAGCTCGGCTGGCAGGCACAGATCAATCTCGAAACCGGCCTGCGCCTCGCCTACGAGTCCTACCTCGGCAGCGAAGCGCGGGAGAGCATCGAGCGCCCGGCCAGGGCGCCCGCCCTCCAGCCCGCCTGATCCGCACGCCGGCCTTTTCCTGTCGTGCGGGCAAGCCCGCCTCGCACGGCGCGAAAGGCCGCTTGAGCAAAGCAAACTCCGCCAGGGCCGCGATCAGCGGCCCTTTACACATTGAAATACGCAGCACGCATCCCGATCCAGCATTCCATCCTTCACCCAAGCCATGAAAAAAGCGCTCATCACCGGCATCACCGGGCAAGACGGTTCCTACCTCGCTGAATTTCTGCTCGAAAAAGGCTACGAAGTGCACGGCATCAAGCGCCGCGCGTCGCAGTTCAACACCCAGCGTATTGACCACCTGTATCAGGATCCGCATATCGAGCATGCCCGCCTGAAGCTCCACTATGGTGATCTCACCGACACCTCCAACCTCACCCGCATCCTGCAGGAAGTGCAGCCGGACGAGGTCTATAACCTCGGCGCCCAATCCCATGTGGCGGTGAGCTTCGAGTCGCCCGAATACACGGCCGATGTCGACGCGGTCGGCACCTTGCGCCTGCTCGAAGCCATCCGCTTCCTTGGCCTGGAAAAGAAAACCCGCTTCTACCAGGCCTCCACCTCCGAGCTCTATGGCCTGGTGCAGGAAATCCCCCAGCGCGAAACCACCCCCTTCCACCCGCGCAGCCCCTATGCGGTGGCCAAAATGTACGCCTACTGGATCGCGGTGAATTACCGCGAGGCCTATGGCATGTATGCCTGCAACGGCATTCTCTTCAATCACGAGTCTCCGCGCCGGGGCGAAACCTTCGTCACCCGCAAGATCACCCGTGGCCTCGCCAATATCGCGCTGGGCCTCGAAAAATGTCTCTACATGGGCAATATCGATTCCCTGCGCGACTGGGGCCACGCCAAAGACTATGTGCGCATGCAATGGATGATGCTGCAGCAAGACCAGCCCGAAGACTTCGTGATCGCCACCGGCGTGCAATACAGCGTGCGCCAGTTCATCACCTGGAGCGCCGAGCACCTCGGCATCAAGCTGCGCTTTGAAGGGCAGGGCGTGGAAGAAATCGGCATCGTCGAATCGCTCACCGACAAATATCACGCCCTCATTCAGCACTCAGCACCCAGCACTCAGCACACCGCCGAAGGCGACCCCGACTCCCGACTCCCCACTCCCAACTCCCCGCCGTTAAAACCCGGCGATGTGATCGTAAAAATCGATCCGCGCTATTTCCGCCCTGCCGAAGTCGAAACCCTGCTGGGCGACCCGACCAAAGCCAAGGAAAAACTCGGCTGGGTGCCGGAAATCACCGTGCAGCAGATGTGTGAGGAAATGGTCGCGGCTGATCTTGAGGCGGCCAAGCGGCATGCCTTGCTGAAAGGGGCGGGGTTTGAGGTGGCGGTTTCAACCGAACGCTGACCGCCGCTCTCACCAAGCCAACAAGAATATATGGCGTAGGAACGGAAGGAAGCCCGCGTAGCCCGATAAAAAAGGGGCGCGGGCTTCTGCGTGAATGAAGGCAAAACGAGGGCGAAGCCCAAAAACCATGAAACGCACAACTAATCCAAATTCCGAAGCAATGCGCCACGATGTTGACGCCGGGATTGCGAACACCAGCCCGATGTGCAGCCATATCAACGTTGGCTTTGGCTCGGGTGTGACGATTCGCGAGGTCGCTGAAATGGTGGCTAAGGTGGTGGGTTACAAGGGGGCGATTGAGTTTGATGCCACCAAGCCGGACGGAACCCCAAGGAAAATAATGGACAGCAGCCGTCTCAACGCGCTTGGCTGGAAAGCTGCGGTGGAACTCGAAGCAGGGATCAGCAGCGCATTCAAGGCGTACTTGGCATGAAGGCGGTTTTTTGCAGCTTGCACCTTGAAGCCCGCGAAGCGGGCGCTCTTCGAACTGAATTTATGAATGCGCTAGGGGGGCGGGAGGGCTGCAGTGGAGCTTGAGGCGCGTATCAGGAGTGCGTTTGAGGCGTACCACGGGTGAGCGTTGGTTCAGTAATGCGATCAGGTTTGGGCAAAAGGCAAGACCTGCCAGCACGCCCTAATTAGACTCCGGAGGTTTGGTGAAAGAAACATCGTCACAAGGTTTTAAGCTGATTCAGTTTTTAAGTTTCATAGCCTTGCTATCTATTTTGCTGGCTAATCGCGCGGCAACGAAGATCGGCGTTGGACCGATCTACTTGCTTGATGTGGTAATCCTGATGAATGTGGTTTCGGTTGCTGGTGTTTTTTTTCATCACATCCGAAGTTTCAAGTACGCAGCCGGCTTGATTTTGATGGCCTTGTTGTGGATGTGCTATGAGAGAAGCAATGATTTGTGGGGGGATAATAATTTAAGGCGCGCGGCTATGGCGTTCTACTCGTTATTGCCTGCTCTGGTCATTACGTATGGCGATCGGCTCTATCGTGTTATTCGAGAAAGGTACAAGATACTTTCGCTTCTGGTGTTGTTGTGTACCTTGGGCGGATTTCTAGAGAATTTACAGCCAACTATCTCTTCCCAGGTTCTGGCATTTTTTTTGCTAGTTTCTGTTTTTGATGACCAGGTCAAGGGAAGGAAAAAAGCTGTGTCGGTATTGGTTGTTTTGATTTGTTTTCTTCTCGTTGTATCAGGGGTCTCAAGTGGAGGGCCGGCCTACCGTACTCCGGTAATAGGGCTGGTGCTTGGACTCATATTCTCAAATGTTGCTTGGTTATTTAATGCGCGCAAGGATTTCTATCGAGCAGTTGCGCTCAGAAATCTCGTTGGCGCCGCCGTTCTGGGGGTGACAGTCCTGGTTACCCTGAGCTGGCATCCCGTGGTGGCACAGTTTATTGCTGGTGCTGCGGGCTTGGCTGGAGTTGAATATCAGGCGCCAGAATCTGTTTTTAATCGTGAGAGAGGTGACGCTGCAGGCACGGCAGAGACGAGAACTGTTTTCTGGAAGTCAATCATTGAAAACGCGAAAACGTCGGATTCGATCATGTTGATCGGGAACGGTCATTTTTTGTCGTTTTTCGAGAAAACAAAGCCCTACGAGGGGTTTGTTGACGAGGATCTGCTTGAGCCTCATAACTCGTTCATGGGAATGTTCTACCGGTACGGATTGATAGGTCTGGGGTTGCTCTTGGCTTTTGTGTTCTCCATGAGGAGAAAACCTGTAACAGACCAAGGTATTGCCTTCTCCGTAGCGACGGCTACGTTGGCCATTGTTTATTGCTTCTTTGAGGTGGCGTTAGAGTCCCCCCATGGGGCGCTTGTTTTTTGGCTTGTTTGGTTGGCTCCGATTTATTTTAGTAAAAAAACCATGGCTGCCAATTTTTAATTTATTCATGCCAAAGAAATGATTGCGACGGGTTTCTATGTTGTCCTTTAATCTAAGAAAATCATTTTTGTATTCGGTTGATGTTTTTAGTGCCGTGCTGTTTGGTATTGGTACGCTTGTTATCCTGGCAAGATATTTTTCTAAAGTTGAGGTGGCCCATCTTGCGACTACTCAGTCAGCTTGCGCGTTGTTAGCATTTTTAATAACTCTCGGGCTGGATCAGTTTTTGGCTAGAGAGTTCTCAAAAGGCAAGGGGAAAGGGTGCTTGCTTGGTGTGCTTATTATTCAATCAATTCTCTTTTTTCCTTATGTAGGGCTTGTTTACTTCGTCCTGCAGTTTGGCGAAAAAATTTCACTGTTCAACGTCTTGGTGGTGGCTTGCGGCTTTGCTTTTTCCATAAGCAATCCGGCGAAAATATATTTACAGGCGCACAATCTCGCGGAAAAGTGTGCTCAGGCGGCTATTTTTTCTAGGCTTGTAGGGCTGTTTTTTTTGTTATTTCTCGTTGTGAGTGGGGCTGATTATTCGCTGTGCCTTCTTTATCTGCCGGTGCAGTCGGCCTTGTTTTTTTTCATAAATGTTTATCACGCGCGAGAATTGATAGGTGATGGCGTTGGAGTTGGCGAGACTTTTAGGCTGATAAGAGAGGCTTTTCCTGTTCTGGCGGCGTCGGTCATATACCCAGTTTACATGTATGCGGATAATTTAATCCTGTCATTCTTTGGTGCTGGTGAAAAGATTGCTATCTATGCCCCTGCTTCAAAAATTGTTATCCAGCTGTTTTTGATTGGTCAGATTGTTTCATTGACTTTTTATAAGCACCTGACTTCGAGAGTTGATTTTCCGGAAGAGTTTTCAAGGTACTGCAAAGCTCTTGGTCAGGTGTATTTTTTTATAGCAATTTTAACTGTATTTTCTGTTTTTTTGCTTTCGGATGTTTTGATTCTGTTTTTGTTTGGAAGTGGGTTTTCAGATTCCTCCGGGGTTCTTCGGATATTGTGTCTTACTCTGTTGTTTTCTATACCGGGGGCCCTCTTTAGTCGTCTTTTGATTATCACAAGAAATTCAAAAATAGAGTTATATAAATCGTTGATTACTGCGAGCGTGTGCGTCGCGGCGAATTTACTCTTTGTTCCTTTGTTTGGGATACATGGCGCGGCGGTTGCTTCAGTGTTGTCTTATTTTGTGGCGGATTTTCTTTCCTATTTTTTGTTTAGGGAAACTAGGGTTCTTGTTGTTGGCGTTTTTTGTGGATATCTGGATTTGTTTGTGAGTCCGGTTTTTGCATTAAGAAACATAGTTTCTACTTTGAAGAGCGTGCCGCTATGATAGTTTCTGTAATCATTCCAGCTTTTAATGCTGAAGAGCATATAGTTGAATGCGTGGGTAGCGCGCTGCTGCCGTCTGGAGTGGGGGAGGTTATTGTTGTTGATGACGGTAGTGTGGATAACACTGTTGGCGTTCTTCGCGAGAGTTTTGGGAAAAATATTGAAGATGGGTCTTTGAAGTTGATATGTCAGCGCAACTCGGGTGTTAGCGCTGCTAGGAATGCGGCTTTAAATTTGGCGTCTGGAGACTATGTTGCGTTTTTGGATGCTGATGATTATTTTTTTTCAGATTACTATAAAAAAATATTTGACTTGATCGATTCTGTTTCGCCCGACCTAATCGAAATAGGGTTTCGACGCTTTGGGGAAGGGGTCGATAATAATAGAGCGCCGATCGAGTTTGTTTGTAGTCCAGATGATGGGTTGAGCGCTTTTGAATCTGCATGTGTAGCAGGAGCTTGGTATGCGTGGTGTCGTGTAGTTAAGCGGTCGATTCTACCTCTTCATAAGTTTGATGAGAGTATCCGTTATTGCGAAGATATGGTTTTTTTGGTTGATGTTTACAGGAGTGCTAAAAGTGTTGCGAGGGTGAATGAGGCTCTGTATGCCTATCGGCAGCACTCTTCTAGTGCGTGCCAGAATCAAAAGCCAGAATATATTGATGGGTTGTTGCTGTTCTTGAGTAGAAATAGTGTGTCTGGGGTGCGTTCGTTTAATAATGTAATTGTCGATAGTTTGTACAATGTCTGCAGAGTAAATAATTCTCTGGAGAGTCCTTATCGGTTTACGTTCAAACAGTTGGGGGTAAATTTTTTAAAGGGTTTTCTTGCGGCGTTGTGGCAGAAGAAAGTAAGAGTGAGGAATACATTATTTGCAATAATTCCACCTCCGGTTAGTAGGTTTGTTTATAAAATTTTGTTTTGAGTTTTTGGTTTTGTGTTTTTTTTGGCTTTTTAGGTATTTTGTTTGGATGTTTGGGTTGTGTTGATGTTCGGAGAAGCGTGTGAGGATAGTTGTTTCGACCATAATGAGGCCTCGGGGTGTGACGGGGGTTCAAACTCACTTTCAGCAGTTCATGGGGTATCTGCAATCTCGGGCGATTGAAACGTGTCTTGTGACGCCTTACTCCGTCAGCAAGCTGCTGGTGTATCCGCTTTTCGCGCTGCGCCGCCTGATTCATTTTTTCAGTACCAGCTGGAGTGTATGGTGGTACCGCGAGGTTCACGCATGGGTATTGAAAATAGCCCTGCGGCGCAGTTTGCGTGATGCGGAGGGTTGCGTCGTGTATGCACAGTGCCCATTGTCCGCAGCCGCTGCATTGCGTGTCAGGCGTCCAGGGCAGCGCGTTGTGCTGGTGGCTCATTTCAATATCTCTCAAGCCGACGAGTGGGTCGGCATGGGCTTGATCGATAAAGATGGGTGGCTTTACCGGAGCATTCTTGCATTTGAGGCTAGGGTGTTGCCGCAGTTGGATGGAATTGTTTATGTGTCGCGCTTCATGCAAGAGCATGTAGAAAGCCGGATCCCCTCCGTTAAGGCTGTGCGCTCCGTGGTATTGCCGAATTTTGTATCAGACCCACGTGACGTCTCAGTTGCCTCCCCTGTGGCGGATTTGATTACGATCGGGACTGTCGAGCCGAGGAAGAACCAGCTTTATCTCGTCGAGATTCTTGCTGCGGCGAAAAGTATGGGACGCGTTCTGACCCTGACTGTTGTAGGTGACGGGCCTGACTTGAGCCGGATGAAGCAACGTGCGAAACATTTGGATGTTGAGTCTCAAATCTTTTTTAAGGGATTCGTGCCTAATGCGGCTAGTTTAATTTCCGGGCACAGAGCCTATATCCATGTAGCCCGGATGGAGAGTTTTGGAATTGTATTGATTGAAGCGCAGGCTTGTGGTGTGCCCGTGTTTGCCCCCAAGGCAGGTGGTATGGGGGAGGCTTTTGAAGACGGGGTGACTGGCTGGGGGATTCCTCTTGGGGATGTTCAAGCTGCAGCCAGAGTGTTGATTGCGATTTTTTCTGACGAAGATATGTTGCAGTCTGCTGGAAGTGCAGCGCGAGAGAGGTTTTTGAATTATTTTGAAACGACTCGCGTGGCGAGTGAGTTGCGTTCGTTTCTGGTGTCGTGATCTGCACAAAAGATGAAAATTCTGCTAGTTCATAATGCCTATAAAAATCGCGGTGGGGAGGATTCTGTTGTCGACGCCGAACAACAGCTTCTCTCTTCGCACGGCTCAAGCGTTCAAACTTGTTTCGCCTCCAACGATGCCATCGACGGAATGTCCAGGCCGCAGTTGATCAGGGCGACGTTCTGGAACCCGGGCAACAAGGCGTTGCTCCAGGAGAGGGCGAAGGCGTTCCGGCCCGACCTGATTCATGTGCACAACACCTTTCCGCTGATTTCTCCTTCCATTTACTGGGCTGCGGATCATTTGGGTATTCCCGTCGTCCAGACTATCCACAATTTCCGCCTGCATTGCCCCCAGGCCATGTTTTTGCGTGGCGGAGAGGTTTGTGAAGACTGTAAGGGCAATCTGCCTTGGCGTGGCGTGGTTCGCAAGTGCTACCGGAACTCCTATGCACAGTCTGCCGTGCTGGCCGGGATGGTGAGCGTTCACCGGGCCATGGGTACTTACGACAAGAAGGTGACCCGCTATATCGCGCTGAATCATTTCTGTCGCGATAAGTTGATTGAAGGTGGCTTGCCTGCTGAGCGCATCGTGATCAAGCCGAATTTCATCGATGCCGGCCCGGCGGATCTTGAAGGCGCGCGCAGCGGCGGACTTTTCGTTGGCCGACTCTCTGCGGAAAAGGGCATAGCTGTGCTGGCGGGGGCGGCTGAGCAGTGTGCTGCCAGGGTTTCGGTGATCGGTGGCGGCGAGTTGGCCGGGATTGCAGAGAAGGCATTTGGCGAGCGCTATCTCGGTTTCCGGGATCTGCCCTTCATTCTCGAAGCCATGCGTAATGCGGTTTATTTGGTAGTGCCTAGCATTTGTTACGAAAGTTTTCCTCGCACGATTGTTGAAGCTTTCGCTTCGGGCTTGCCGGTGATTGCCAGCCGCCTGGGGGCATTAGCCGAGATCGTGGAGGAGGGGCGCACAGGTTTGCTGTTCGAGCCGGGCAATGCGGCCGATCTGGCCCAGAAGCTGGCCTGGGCTGAGGCGAACCCCGATGAGATGGCGCGAATGGGGCGGAATGCGCGTGCCGAGTACGAGGCCAAGTACACGGCGGCAACGAATTATCAGCAGTTGATGGCGATTTACGCAGAAGCGATCGAAGCCAAGGCGAAGGAAATTAGGAAATGAATGATCTGGTTCGCAAGACGCAAATTGTGCTGACGGCCCCCATCGATGTCATCGACTGGGATGGAGCCATACGCCGGATTCAGGCATGGGGACGTGCATGTGAGAGCCGTTATGTCTGCATCGTGAATGCGCATTCTGTGGTGACCGCTGCGCAGGACGCGTCTTTCGGTGCGGTGCTTGACGGCGCTGACATGTCGACGCCTGACGGTGCGCCCGTTGCCTGGATGCTGCGCAAGCTCGGACATGCCTCACAAGAGCGGATCAATGGCCCGGATCTGATGTGGAAGTACTGCGAGGCCATCGCTGGGTCGGAAGAGTCGATCTATCTGTTTGGCGGTACGCCCGAAACGCTGGATACCTTGCAGCGGGTGCTGGGCGAGAAGATTCCCGGAGTGAAGATTGCTGGCGCCTATTCGCCGCCTTTTCGCGCAGCGACGCCCGAGGAGGATGCCGAGATCGTTGAGCGGATCAATTCGTCCGGTGCGGGCACGGTGTGGGTGAGCTTGGGCTGCCCGAAGCAGGAGAAATGGATGGCTGGGCATCGCGGCCGGATCAATGCCGTGATGATCGGTGTGGGCGCGGCCTTTGATTACCACGCCGGAACGATTATCCGGGCACCGCTGTGGATGCAGCGCAATGGCCTGGAGTGGCTGCATCGTTTGTGCTCCGAGCCACGCCGCTTGTGGAAGCGTTATTTCGTGACGAACACGCTGTTTATCATGGGCGCTGCGAGGCAGTTGATCTTTTCTAAGTGAGCCGTAATGAGGCTGCCTGTGAATCGCCTTGGCTTTCCGTGGCGGCCTCTTGGTTTGAGTCAGGCGGCTATGGCAGCCTGACTGGCGAGCTCATCGGAAGAATCGCAAGAGCGTTTCCTCTTCGGTGACATGGTCTGTTCTCTGGGCGTCTTGCAACGCCTTAAACCACAGTCCAGCGGCGACCTCCTGCCCAGCCTTGTTCAGGTGACAGCTGTCTGTGCGGAGCCCTTTCTCAATACTGTTGATGTCCGGGCCCTTGAAGTAGCCGTGCAGGGCGTTGCGGGCGAGTCGCTCCTGCGCTTGTGCAATTCGATTGTCAGACTGCCCGAAGCAGCTTGAATGGATTGCGATCAGCCAGTCTCGTGCACCGCTTGTTTGTCTGAGCTCCCGGACAAGGTCTTTCAGCGCATTTTCATATCGAATGGGGTCGCTTCCAATGTCGCTCGACCCTTGGAGCCAGAATCCGTAATCAAAGCGTATTTTTTTGTCTTCGATCAGTTTGAACGCTGATTGGAGTTTGGCGTAGGCACGACCGCCGGGGCGCCAGTCATGCACGCTCGTGCCTCCGACGCCGATGGACATGAAAGTCACTTTCTGCGCCATACCGGATTCAATGATCCGCTTTCCCAGTGGCAGCCAGATTGAGCCGCCGTCGCAGTCTGCCCATTGCAGAGGGTCGCGTGCTTCGATTTCTAAACCATCTTTTGATACCTGGAAGACCCCCGCTTCGGGACCGAATCGATGCTGATTGCAGTTGGAAGAAATTGATTGGCCGGCGACGAGAATGCGCAAATGCCGATCTGTGGATTCCGCGGCAATAGCGTTGGAGCAGATGAGTATCCCGGCCGATATGAACAGAGACTTAGCAACCAATGACATGACGACTTCTCTCTCTTAGAGTTTTTTGAATTGTCCGTACGATAAAGATCGACGCGCCGAAAACCACGAGCGTTTCCATGATAAATAACGACATCCAGCTCATTTCGGGGAGCATCGGCAATGTGAAGCTGAATGCAAAGCTTACAAAGCCATGCAGAAAAAAGAGACCGAAACTGATGGAAGCCAGAAATCTTAATGCACGAACCTCCCGGTTCATGAACTTCATGAGTAATGGCATCAGTATCATGAGCAGCCCCAGTTTCGAGACTTGCGCGACATCCAGTCGCCCGATGTTTGCCATGAAGCCCGGTGGTGTATGTGTGTTTTCAGAATTTACGATTATTGATGATCCGAAAACAAGCAAGCCGATGAGTGTCCAGATGATCCAGTGCTTCTGTATGTGTCCGATTTCTTCAAGACGACAAGCTGAAATTCCAGCGAGGTAGAAGCCGGCGAAGTGTAAGAAGCTCAGGACCGGATTCAGGTTGTAGATCGGCCTGCAGGTAAATACAGAAATCATGAGCCCTGCAATGGTCGCCAGGTGAAGCCATTTGGCTTGAGCTGTGGCAAGGAATGCCGGTGAGAGCAGAAAGAAAACGAAGATCATCGGCATGAACCAGAGCGGACCTATGAAATCTCCGCCGACGATGATTGACCAGATGAAATAAGCCGGAGCGCTCAGGTCGAGGTATTCATGCCGTCCGCGCACGATAGAGATCGTGCTCGCGAGGCAGATCAATATCACGTAGGGCGAAACGACGTTCTTCAGCTTCCGGGCGAGGTAGCGCCGATAGTTGAAGCGTAGGGATTCGAGTGCGCAAAAAAGGTAGCCCGATATGAATACGAACCAAGCCGTGGCATTGGATACCAGAAAGTAGAACCACTTTGAGCCACCCTCCGCCATTGACGGCGTATTCAAGTGGCCTGCCATGACGAAGAGGATTGAGAGTGCACGAAAACTGTCGATGTGATGCTTGTGCTGCATGGTGCTGCCTGACGCGGAGGGCGGGATTTTAGTCTTCTTTCGTTCGATAAAAAGACGAAAGAGTGAGGAGTGTGACAAATTCATCCGGCGCGTTGGGATGCTCAGGCAAGCTGTGTTTGTGCAATGCAACAACGTTTTTTCTTTGCAAACCGATTTCAAGAGGGTTTGGAAGGAGAAAGAGCTATTGGGGTTGGCGAGGGTGCGGCCTTGACGGTCACGCCCGAGCAGCCGCAAGCCATGGCCGATGTGGTGCTGCAACTCGCGGCCGACCCCTGCCTGCGCCAGCGCCTCGGCACCGCCGGCCGGGCCTGGGCGGAACAGAACCTGGATCGGGATGCGGTGCTGGCAAAGTATGTGGCGTGCCTTCGGCAGGGGGCTGAGTGCTGGGGGCGCCTTCGGCTGAGTACTGGGGTTACGGGAAGTGGCGGGCCGGCCTGCGGCCGGCGTGCTTAGCTCGGAGTAGGGCGCACTGAGCGGTAGCGAACTGCGCCGTAGAGGTAGGGCTTGTAAGCCGTTCGTGGTGAGCCTGTCGAACCATGAATGGCTTGCTCCCCGTGGAAAAATCGCCGTTTTGCCCTTCGACAGGTTCAGGGCGAACGGCGATTTTTCCTTGACTGACTGGCATGACGCCCCGGGCGCCCGAGCCCGGTGGCCGGGATTGTTGTGGGGCTGCTTCGATGCGCTTCGCTCGGAGTAGGGCGCCCTGAGCGCAGCGAAGCGCGCCGCAGTGGTCGGGCTTGTTGTGGGGGAGGCTTCGGCGCGCTTCGCGTTGCTCAGGGCGCCCTACGGGAAAGGGCGCCGCAGGCTTGGGGCGAGCTCCCGGAAGTCTCGTTCCCGCACGCAGTGCCCGCGAGCCTCGCCTTGTTGTGGCGACCTTGGAGGGGGGGGGCGTTTCACTTTTTCGGGTCTTGGTGTAATGCCCGTCAGTCAAGCGAGTCGTGGTGAGCCTGTCGAACCATGAATGGCTTGCTCCCCCTGGAAAAATCGCCGTTTTGCCCTTCGACAGGTTCAGGGCGAACGGCGATTTTTCCTTGACTGACTGGCATGACGCCCCGGGCGCCCGAGCCCGGTGGCCGGGATTGTTGTGGGGCTGCTTCGATGCGCTTCGCTCGGAGTAGGGCGCCCTGAGCGCAGCGAAGCGCGCCGCAGTGGTCGGGCTTGTTGTGGGGGAGGCTTCGGCGCGCTTCGCGTTGCTCAGGGCGCCCTACGGGAAAGGGCGCCGCAGGCTTGGGGCGAGCTCCCGGAAGTCTCGTTCCCGCACGCAGTGCCCGCGAGCCTCGCCTTGTTGTGGCGACCTTGGAGGGGGCGTTTCACTTTTGCGCGGGTCATTTCACTTTTTCAGCCTTTGGTGTGCAATCCAGCGAACTTGACCGCCTCGGTGGCCTGACTTGAGCAGTTGGCTGCGCCGGCTCATGCGCTTGGGGCCATCAATGCAGCGCAGGTCGGTGCAGTACCCCAAAGCGGACAGCCAGGTCGGCCAGGCGCTTGTCCAGCGTCCACAATTGAGCATCGGGCGTCATCAGCGTTGATGCCAGTAACAGCACATCCACCAGCCCGCAGCCCAGCCCGAAAAGTGCTTCTCGCTCGATGAACGCCATTGCTTCAGGCAGGGTGGCTTGTTGGGACGGGCGGAGCAGCGCTAAATCCCCGAGCGTCTGGGTGCGCGCAGGCGGCGTTCCGCAAGCAAGCTCCCCCAGAACCAAGGGGTGCATCAGGGTGCGGTCAGAGGTGAGCAGATCAATCAGCGCGTCGTTGCGCTCACGAAAATGCTCGACCCAAACCGAGGTGTCTACGAGTACATCCTTCATTGCGCAGGCGCCGCTTGCCTGCGCGGCACGTTCTGCATGTCTGGCTCAGTGGCGCCCAGGGCGGCGAGGCGCTTGGCCGCGCGAACCCGAATGAAGGTCTTGATTGCTTCGCGGAACAGGTCGGCCTTGTCCATCGTCGGATCTGCCACGTCAAGCGCTTGCTGGTACAGGGCATCCTCAATCGTCACGGTCGTTCTCACTGGGTTCTCCTTGTGCTGAGGTTGATGTAAATATGCATCAATATCAGCATCTTCACAAGCGCCTGCATTTGAAAACGATGAAGCCGCTTTTTTCGGCTGCGACAAACACCATCCACCACAATCAGCGCCGAAGGCGCGGCCTTGCGTTCGGCGTAGGGCGCACTGAGCGGTAGCGAACTGCGCCGTAGCGGGTGTGGCTCGGGCGCTTGCTTTGTTGTGCCGGGTGGTTTGGGTGGGCGGCTTGAGCTTGGGGTGTGCGGGCGGTGGGCTTCGGCGCGCTTCGCTTTGCTCAGGGCGCCCTACGAGCTTGTTCGGGGCGCCCCACGGGGGAAGCGCGCCGCAGGCCTTTAACGGGCGCCGTGAAATGCCTTTCCGGCTCCTCCAGGCGCCTTTCTCGCTTGCGCGGGTCAGGCCGCACGCCTTGCGATGCCATCCCGGTGAAGCCCGGGTTCGCAGTTATGGGCGTGCTAGCATTTAGCGGGATACGGTTGGAAGGAGTTTTGCCATGCAAACCTACGAACATGACATCAATGCTTGGGCAATTGAGCAAGCGCGCTTGTTGCGTGCCGGGCGGTTTGACTTGCTGGACATCGAGCATATTGCCGGGGAGATTGAAGACGTGGGCAAAAGCGAACAGCGTGAGTTGGCCAGCCGTATGGTTGTTTTGCTGGCGCACTTGCTCAAGTGGGCGTATCAGCCTGAGCGCAGAGGCGCTAGTTGGGAAAAGACGATAACGGCTCAACGCAAGGAAATCAGCTATGCGCTGGATGAGTCGCCGAGCTTGGCGCCTAAATTGCAAGAGCCTCGTTGGCTGGATATGGTGTGGGCGCGTGCGATTGCTCAAGCGGTGAGCGAAACCGGGCTGGATTGTTTTCCCGAGGAATGCCCTTGGGTTATTCAGGATGAAGTTCTGGCCGGGGGGTGGCTGCCTGGGTCACCTGCTGCAGTGCCGAGGACTAAGGGCTGAGTTGCAGGGCTCCGCAGTGGTCGGGCTTGTTGTGGGGCTGCTTCGGCGCGCTTCGCGTTGCTCAGGGCGCCCTACGGAGGAGTCGGGCGCCCTGCGGGTGTTTCGGCGTTTGGCGTAGGGCGCACTGAGCGGTAGCGAACTGCGCCGCAGCGGGTGTGGCCCGGGCGCTTGCTTTGTTGTGCCGGGTGGTTTGGGTGGGCGGCTTGAGTTTGGGGTGTGCGGGCGGTGGGGGGCGGCGCGCTTCGCTTTGCTCAGGGCGCCCTACGTGGCAGTTGGGCGACCTCCGAGGTATTTGGGCGCCTTGTGTGGGCTTTCGACCGACGGCTTGCCTGGCGCGTTGTGCGGTTGGTGTGAATTAGTTCCGCTTTCGTAGCGGAATCGAACAAGGGCGAGAAATCGCGGGTGCTAGACTTCGCGTAGATTTCTTGCTGGATTTTTGAGGAGGCTTTATGGCCGTTGTGAAGAGTGTTTCCGTGCTGGTTCTGGCGCTGAGCTGCGCTGTGACCGGTGTTGCCATGGCGCAATCCGCTGCTGCTCCGGCTCCCGTGGTCGTCAAGGCTCCGGCGGCTGTCGAGGCGAAGGTGAAAGCCGAGCTGAAGGCTGGCAAGAGCGCAGGCCAGGTGGCCAAGGATCTGGCGGCTGAGGGCGTGTCCCCGGCGCAGATCGCTGCGGCGCTGCTGGAGGCCGGTCTCACTTCCTCCCAGGCTGTGGCTGCGCTGAGCGCCGCAGGTGTGCCGGCAACCCAGGCCAACAGCGCGCTGATCGCTGCAGGTGGTGACCCGACCGCTGCGCTGCCCTCCACCGCGGCAGGTCCGAATTCCGGCCAGCAAGCGACGGGTGACAACGCCGGTGTGGGCGGTGCGCCGTCGACGGCTCCGGCCATCACTGCACCGTCTTTCGGTGGTAGCGGTGGCGGCGCAAGCCGTAGCTGAGCAGGGTTTAAGGCCTGAAATGGCAGCTTCGGCTGCCATTTTTGTTTGCTGATCCGGTTTATCCGGATTGGATATGGAAGGTGGCGAGTTTGAGGCAGTCTGGCGTGAGGCGGCGACAGCAGAAGATTGAGCATGACGGCTGGGCCTTCTGGTGCCTGATGGGCCTGCTGGCCTGGGCGCCGCTGCCGCTGGCGAGTAACCGCACCTGGGCGCTGGGGCTGCTCTCTGCCGCGATGCTGGCCTTGCTGGCGGCGGTGTGCGTGGCTTCTGCCCGGCGCGGCGAGGCCTTGCTGGATCGCCTGGGGGTGGGCCGCTGGCCGCTGGCACTGCTGTTTGCCTATGCCGGCTGGATCGGGCTGCAATATGCGGGCGTGCTGCCGGGGATCGCGACGGCGGATCGCTTCAATTCCCTGCAATATCTGCTGGGCACACTGATGCTGAGCGCGGCTTTTGCGCTGGTGCTGCTGCTGGCGCGCAGCGAGCGGCGGCTGCGCTGGCTGCTGGGCACGATTCTGGTGGTGGGATTGGTGCAGGCGCTGATCGCGATCCTGCTGTTTGCTTCGCAGGCGGAGCACATCTACCTCTTCATGCATTACCAGCAGGGCACCCGGGCGATGGGCACCTTTGCGAACTTCGACCATCTGGCGGGCTTCATGGAGCTCTGCATCGCGGCCGGTGTGGGCCTGATGCTGGCGCACATGGGCAGCGGCGAGCAGCGGCGCAGCAATCGCCGGCAGAAGCTGGTGGCAGCCCTGAAGTTCATGATGTCGGGAAAAATGCTGGTACGCCTGATGCTTGTCATCATGGTGATCACGCTGGTGCTGACGCGCTCGCGCATGGGCAATGCGGCGTTTTTCTCGTCACTGATGATCGTGGGCGGGCTGGCGATGCTGAGCAATCCGCGGCTGCGCAAGGGCGCTTTCTGGCTGGTGCTCAGCCTGATCGTGGTGGATGTGATCATCGTGGGCCAGTGGGTGGGCATCGATCATGTGGTGGAGCGCCTGCAGAACACCTCCGTGCGGACCGAGCATGCGCGCGGCGAAGAGTCGCTGGAGCAACGGGCGCAAACGCCTTATCTGGCGCTCGGCATGGTCAGGGAACGGCCGGTCGCGGGCTTTGGTGCGGGCAGCTTCTATACGGTGTTTCCGCGCTTCAAGAGCGCGGACAAGGAGGCCTACTGGGATTACGCGCACAACGACTATGTGCAGATCGCGGCAGAGACCGGGCTGGTCGGCCTGGGCTTGCTTGCGGGCGTGGTGCTGATGACAATCGGCCGGATCATGCTGCTGTGGCGCGCGCATGAATCCCGCTTTCATCGCGGGCTGGCCTTCGGGTCGGCGATGGCGATCTGTGCGCTGCTGATTCACAGCTGGGTGGATTTCAATCTTCAGATGCCGGCCAATGCGCTGGTGTTTTGTGTGCTTTTAGCCGTCATGTGGGCATTAGTTCCACGACCGCCCCGGGGGAGTGGGCGATCATCGGCCGCCACGCAGGTCAGTCCTGATCCCGCTTGAGGGCAGGCGATGTTCAAACTTTAAATGAAGGGAGTAGGCATGAAACGGACTCGGGTTCATCTGGCAGTATCAGGCGCGCTCGCGCTGAGCGCGGGCGTGGCGTTTGCGCAGGCTTCGTCGGCTGACGCGGTGGCGCCCAGCTCGAGCGCAGTGCCGAACTCGGCCAGCGTGGTGTCGGGCAATGTGTTCGAATCCAGCGGCATTCCCGTTTCGACCAAGCGCGCGATCAATCCGATCCGCCTGACCGATGGCATCAACCTGTTTGCCGATGTGGGCACGGCCGTCGGTTATGACGACAACGTGACCCAGGCTCGCCGCGGTTCGGAAGTGTCGTCTTCCTTCTTCCGGATCCGCCCGACGCTGACCGCGCAGTCCAAGTACCGTGCGGACACCTACAACCTGTCGTACAAGGGTGATTACGTGAATTACCCGAACTACAGCCCGAACACGCTGATGCAGAACGATCTGATCTTCGCTGCGCAGAATGTGTTCACCGCGCGCAACGCGCTGGCCTGGGGGGCTTCGGCGGGCGATCACTATGATCCGGTAGGCTCCACCGACCGCAGCGTGGGCAACTCGAAGGCCGACCACTACCATGCGCTGGCCGCCAACGCGACCTACCGCTACGGTGCCGAAGAAGCCAAGGGCCGCCTGGAGTTTGATCTGGGCGCCGGTTCCAAGCGCTATCAGAACAACCGCGCCACCACCGAGTCGGCAGACGTCGACAACGTAAATCTGGGTGCCCGCTTCTACTACCGCGTGGCGCCCAAGACGCGTCTGCTCGCCGAAGTGCGCCGCACGAATTACAACTACGTGAATGACCTGAACCAGCTCGAGAACGTGGATTCGCGCTACTACGCGGGTGCCAGCTGGGATGCCAGCTCGGCCGTGACCGGCACGGTGAAGGTCGGTGAGCAGGTCAAGGATTACAAGAACGAAACACTCCACAAGGATTATTCCGGTCTGTCGTGGGAGGCTTCGCTGCGCTGGAAGCCGCTGACCTACAGCTCGTTTGATCTGGTGACCGGCCGCTCCGCGAACGACCCGAGCGGCTCGAACGCAGGTGTGCCGATTGCCAAGAACCTGAGCCTGGCCTGGAACCATGACTGGTCGAGCTTCGTGCACAGCAAGCTCTCGGCGGGCCGCATGCGCACCAATTACAACGGTGACGGCCGCAAGGATGTGGAAGACGTGGCCACCGCCGGCGTGATGTACGACATGCGCCGCTGGCTGGGCATCGGTTTCGAGTACTCATGGGCACGTCGTGATTCCACGCTGGATACCTACGACTACATGCGCCGCATGAGCATGGTGAAGGTTGAAGCATCGTTCTGATGCCTGACAGGCTGCATGGGCGGGCGGAGCAGGGTGTTCCGGTCGCTCAGGCAGACCCGGCTTGCCGGGAAAACCGGGCAGGGCGCGGCGCAAGCCGGGCCGCCCTGATCGGGTGCAAGCGACGGCCGGTGTGGCGCATTTCTGCCCGGGCGTGTGCAAAATGAGCCGTGGCTGGCGCGCGCAGGGCGTGTTCTGGTGCAGGGCAGGTGGTTTTCGCACCGGCGGTCGGATGCCGGACCCGCGAGCGCGGTTCTTGCTCGGGGTCTGGTGACATCCCCCGCCGGGGCAGGCCTGGACCGGCAAGCGCTGCTTGTGGTTCATGCAGGTTTTTTTCTGGAGGATTGATGCTGATGTTTTTCCGCGCAATGAGTCTTGTGATGCTGGTGCTCTGGAGTTCGCTCGGGCTGGCCCAGACTGCAGGGAGTGCCGAGCCTGCGGCGATTGCCTCGCAATTCCTGTCTGGCTATCGCCTCGGGGCGGGAGACGTGGTGTCGATCCGGGTGTTCGGTGAAGACGATCTCAGCCGCGAGAAGATCCGCCTGACCGACTCGGGCTCGATCTTCATGCCGGGGCTGGGCGAAATGGTGGTGCGCGGCAAGACGCTGGGCGAAGTCGAGAAGATGGTGGTGGACGGGCTTTCGGGCCGCATCCTGGTGAATCCGAAGGTGTCGGTGTCGGTCGATGAATACCGCCCCTTCTTCATCAACGGCATGGTCGACAAGCCGGGTGGCTACCCCTTCCAGCCGGGCCTCACGCTGCGCAAGGCGGCGTCACTCGCCGGTGGTTTCAAGGAGCGCGCTTCGCTGAGCAAGCTTTTCGTGATTCGCGGCGATGACCCGCAGCAGCGCCAGTTCAAGGCAGATCTCAATACGCCGGTGTTCCCCGGCGACATCGTGACGGTGGAAGAGAGCTTCTTCTGAGAGTGCCGGCGCGTTTGCTGACGGCTTTGCAACATCGAATTCAACACGGCTTCCATGAACATGAATCAAAACTCCCGGACTGTCCCGGACGCTGACCAGCCCTTCGTTTCCCTGGGCGGCGGCTTGTCTGAAGAAAGCAAGCTCGAGCTGCTCGAGTACTGGCGCAGCATCACCAAGCGGAAGTGGGCCATTCTCGGGCTCGGGCTGCTGGTGGCGCTCTTGGCCGCGGCTGTGGTGTATTCGCTCACGCCGGTCTATCGCGCCACCTCAACCGTGCTGATCGAGCAGGGCAAGCGCAAGGTGCTCTCGATCGAGGATGTGTACGGCGGCATGTCGCAGGAGAAGGAGTACTACCAGACGCAGGTCGAGATCATCAAGTCTCGCGAAGTGGCCAACCGCACGGTGCGCGGTCTGCGCCTGTGGGAGTACCCGGAATTCGATCCGCGCAAGCCGGACACCAGCCTGATCGGCAAGGCCAAGGAAGCGCTGGGCATCAAGGCTGAAGAGGTCGCCTGGAATGAAGACCGCCTGGTGGCGGCGACCGTGGAAACCTTCTCGAAGAGCCTGTCGGTGGAGCCGGTGCGCCTCTCGCAACTGGTGAAGCTGAGCTTCGAAGCCGAAGACCGCCAGCTCGCCGCACTGGTGGCGAACGCAGTGGCCGACGCCTACATCGGCGCCGACCGCGAAGCCAAGTTCAGCATGACGCAGCAGGCCAATGACTGGCTGCAGCAGCGCACCCAGGCGCTGCGCGACAAGCTGGCAACCTCTGAAAAGGCGCTGCAGGCCTATCGCGAGAAGCAGGGCATCGTGAGCCTTTCCGGCTCGGCACAGACGGTGATCGGCCAGCAGATCGGCGAAGTGACGCAGCGCCTGGTGGAAGCCAAGGCCCGTCGCGCCGAAGCCGAGAGTGCCTATGAGCAGATGAAGTCGGTGCGTGATGGCGACTACTCGTCGGTGCCGGCCGTGGTGCGCAGCACCGCGGTGGGCGAAGCCAAGCGCCAGGAGTCGACCGCCGCGCTGAAGGTGGCCGAGCTGCAGCAACGCTATGGCTCGGAGCACCCGCGCATGGTGCAGGCGCAGTCCGAACTCAAGGCGGCGAAGGAAAACACCCTGCGCCAGATGCAGACCGTGGCTGCCAGCCTGACGCGGGAATACGAATCGGCTCGCGCCACCGAGCGCGCGCTGGAAGGTGCGCTGTCGTCCGCCAAGGGCACGGTGCAGAACGTGAACCGTCAGGAATTCCAGCTCAGCGTGCTGGAGCGCGAAGTCGAGTCGAACAAGCAGCTCTATGACATGTTCATGAACCGCGCGAAGGAAACGCACGAAAGCAGCGATCTGCAGAGTGCGGTGGCCCGCGTGGTCGACCCGGCCGTGACGCCGCGTCTGCCGGTCAAGCCCAAGAAGAGCCAGGTGATCGCAATCGCGCTGGTGCTGGGGCTCTTTGCCGGCGTGCTGATCGCGCTGCTGCTCGACAAGCTCGACAACACGGTGAAGGGCATCGAGGATGCCGAGCGCCGCTTCCAGGTGCCGGTGCTCTCCGCTCTGCCTGAGCTGGGCGCCGCCGAAGGCAAGTCGGCCATGACGATGTTCATCGACAAGCCCGAGTCGCATCTGGCTGAAGCGGTGCGGACCGCGCGGACCGGCGTGCTGCTCTCCAACCTGGACGTGCCCTGCCGCATTCTGGTGGTGACTTCCAGCGTGCCGGGCGAAGGCAAGACGACGGTGTCGTCCAACCTGGCGCTGGCGCATGCGCAGACCAAGCGCACCCTGCTGATCGACGCCGACATGCGCCGCCCGCAGGTGGCGCGTCGCCTCTCGCTGCCGCCCACGGTGAAGGGCCTCTCGGCGCTGGTGGCCGGCACGGCGCGTGTCGAGGAGTGCATCTTCACGGTGAAGGGCTCACCGCTGGCGGTGATGCCGGCCGGCGAAGTGCCGCCGAACCCGGTGGAGCTGCTGCTCTCGCAACGCTTCCGCGAAACCCTGGATGCGCTGGCGCGTCACTACGAAGTGATCATCATCGACTCGCCGCCGGTGGAGCTGGTCAGCGACGCACTGGTGATCTCGCCGCTGGCGACCAGCACCATCTTCGTGGTGCGCGCGATGGAAACGGCGTCGCCGCTGGTTCGCAAGAGCCTGGTGCGCCTGCAGCGCGCCGGGGCGAATGTGCTGGGCGTGGTGCTCAATCACCTCGACTTCAGCAAGTCGCAGCGCTATTACGGGGAATACTCCGGCTACGGCAAATCGGGCTACGAGGGCTACGGCTACGGCCAGAAGAAGAACGCGGCCTGAGCCCCCGGGCCTCGCCGCAGCGCGGCGCAGGCTGGTGGGGCGGGCGGTGCGCTGTCTGCTTCAGTGTGTGAGCGGCAGCGGTGAAAGGATGACAATGCCCGCGAGAGCGGGCATTGTGTTTTACCGGGCGGGAAGGGCGCGTGGCGTCGTTCTGGAAGATCCGCCGAATTGGGTTGTAGAGCAATGATCGATATTCACTGTCACATCCTGCCTGGCATCGACGATGGTCCGAAAAGCGTTGATGAAGCGCTGGACCTTGCGCGAGCCTGTGTGGCCGATGGCATTCGCCACACGGTGGCAACACCGCATGTGTTTGCCGGGCGCTATGACAACCGCCGCAGCGGCATCGCGCGCGCGGCAGAGGTTTTTCGCGAGCTGCTGGACCTGCACCGCATTCCGCTCGCGCTCTCGTTTGCCGGGGAAGTGCGGCTTGGTGCCGAAGTCATCGATCTGCTCGCGCAGGACCAGATTCCCTTTCTCGGCGAATGCGAGGGGTTCCGCATCATGCTGCTGGAGCTGCCCGACGCGCAGATTCCGCTCGGCGCGCTGAACCTGGTTCGGCACCTGCTCAGCGAAGGCGTGCGGCCGGTGCTGGTGCACCCGGAGCGCAACAAGGCCATCATGGACATGCCGGAGCGCGTGCTGCCTTTCGTGGATGCCGGCTGCTACCTGCAGGTGACGGCAGCGTCGGTGACGGGGCAGTTCGGCCCGCGCGTGCTGGAGACGACCGATTACCTGCTGGAGGAGCGACTCGTCACCGTGGTGGCGAGCGATGCGCACAATCTCTCCGGCCGGCCGCCGCGCATGAGCGAGGCGCACCGCATCCTGAGCGGGCGTTTCGGCGAAGCGCTGGCCAGCGAACTCTGCGTGAGCGGCCCGGCCCGTCTGTGCGGCATGAGGAGTCAGCATGGCTGAGCCACGTTCGCGCAAGCAGATCCTGAATCTGTCTCTGGTGGCGCTGGTCTGCCTGCTGGCAGCCTGGGGCATCTGGCAGGCACAGCGGGTGATGCGGGCGGATTTCACCGCCATGCAGGCGCGCTATCGCATTGACGGCTGGGCCGCAGGCAAGTCGCAATGGACGGTGCCGGCATGGATCGAAGCGCGCGACGATCTGCTCGAAGCCTCACGCATTGCGCCCGACAATCCGCTGACCTTCGACTATCTTGCGCAGCTCAACGCGCTGCGCGGCCGCCGCGCCTGGGAGGCGCCCGAGCTGCGCAAGGCATATTTCAGCGACGCCCTGCGCTTCCAGAAAATATCGCTCGCCTTGCGACCGGAAAACGGTGCCGCCTGGGCGAGTCTGGCGCTGGGCCATTTCGCACTGGAAGATCACCCGGCGGCTTTTGGAGCCTTGCGCCAGGCGCTGCGATACGGACCCTATGAGGTGCCGGTCAAGCAGATGGCGGAAGAACTCGTGCTCGCAATGTGGGCCGAAGCGCCTGCCGATCTGCATGCCTGGCTGCTGCAGCGTCATCGCGATGGAACATCTGACGAAAAAGCCGACATTGATCGGCTGGCCAAGCGTTATGGCGTCCGGATTCAGGAGGGCTGAAGCAGTCGCCGTATAATCCCGTTTTGCTTACTGGCTGGGATTTGATCCATGACGATTCTCGTGACCGGCGGTGCCGGCTTCATCGGCAGCAATTTCGTACTCGATTGGCTGAAGCAGTCGGATGAGCCGGTCATCAATCTGGACAAACTCACCTACGCCGGCAACCCGGAGAACTTCGCCTCGCTCACAGGCGACGCGCGCCACACCTTTGTTCAGGGCGACATCTGCGACCGCGCCCTGATCGACCGGTTGCTCGCTGAGCACCAGCCGCGCGCGATCGTCCATTTCGCGGCTGAATCTCACGTGGATCGCAGCATCCACGGCCCGGGCGAATTCCTGCGTACCAATATCGATGGCACCTTCACCCTGCTCGAAGCCGCGCGCGCCTACTGGAGTGCGCTGGAGGGCGACCCAAAGACCGCCTTCCGCTTCCACCATGTGAGCACGGACGAAGTCTACGGCTCGCTCAAGCCGACCGACCCGCCCTTCACCGAAACCAATCCTTACGAGCCCAACAGCCCGTATTCGGCGAGCAAGGCCGCAAGTGACCACTTGGTCCGCGCCTGGCATCACACCTACGGCCTGCCGGTGACCACCAGCAACTGCTCGAACAACTACGGCCCCTACCACTTCCCCGAGAAGCTGATCCCGCTGATGATCGCCAATGCGCTCGCCGGCAAGGCCCTGCCCATCTACGGCGACGGCCAGCAGATCCGCGACTGGCTCTACGTCACGGACCACTGCAGCGCGATCCGCGCCATCCTCGCCAAGGGCAAGGTCGGCGAGGTCTACAACGTGGGCGGCTGGAACGAGATGCCCAACATCGAAATCGTCCAGACCCTCATCAAGTTGCTGGACGAACTCTCGCCGCGTGCCGACGGCAAGTCCTACGCCGAGCAAATTACCTACGTCACCGATCGCCCCGGCCACGACCGCCGTTATGCGATCGACGCGCGCAAGATCGAGCGCGAACTCGGCTGGCGTCCGGCCGAAACCTTCCAGACCGGCATCCGCAAGACTGTCGAGTGGTATCTCGCCAATCAGGACTGGGTGGCCAACGTACTCAATGGCAGCTACCGCGAGTGGCTTGCCAAGAACTACGAGGCGCGCTGATTCCATGGCCTCTCGAATCCTCATCCTCGGTTGCGGCGGTCAGGTCGGCTGGGAGCTGCAACGCGCACTCGCCCCCCTCGGCGAAGTCATCGCACTCGACTTTGACAGCACCGACTACTGCGGCGACTTCAGCCAGCCGGAAGCCGTGGCGCAAACCGTACGCACGCTCAAGCCTGACGTCATCGTCAATTCGGCCGCCCACACCGCCGTCGACAAGGCCGAAAGCGAAGCCGACTTTGCGCGCCTGCTCAACGCCACGACGCCGGGTGCGGCGGCACGGATTGCCAAAGAGATCGGCGCGCTGCTGGTGCATTACTCCACCGATTACGTCTTCGACGGCAGTGGGGACGCCGCGCGCGATGAAACCGCCTCGACCGGCCCGCTCAGTGTTTATGGTCAGACCAAGCTCGAAGGCGAACAGCTGATCCAGCAAAGTGGCTGCCGCCACCTGATCTTTCGCACCAGCTGGGTCTATGCCGCACGCGGCGGCAACTTTGCCAAGACCATGCTCAAGCTGGCGAGCGAGCGCGACACGCTCAAGATCATCAGTGACCAGATTGGCGCCCCGACCGGTGCCGATTTTCTGGCCGACGTGACCGCGCACGCCGTGAAGCAATACCTGAACACTCAGCGCTCAGCACACAGCACCCAGCACTCCGCCGAAGCTGGCAGCACTCAGAACTCAGCACCCAGCACTGATTTTCCCTACGGCCTTTATCACTGCGTGGCCGGTGGCGAGACCAGCTGGTACGACTACGCGCAGTTCGTGTTTGCGCAAGCCCGCAAGGCCGGGCGCGAACTCAAGGTGCAGGAAGTCAGCCCGATCCCGACCAGCGCCTACCCGACGCCCGCTACGCGCCCGCTGAATTCGCGCCTGTCGACAGCCAAACTCCAGCAAGCCTTTGGCCTCACCCTGCCGCATTGGCAGCGTGGCGTCGCCCGCATGCTCACCGAAATCCTCTGAGAAAGCCCACGAACATGACTCTGCCCTCGAACAAGTCCCGCAAGGGCATCGTCCTGGCCGGCGGCTCCGGCACCCGCCTGCATCCGGCCACGCTGGCGCTCTCCAAGCAGCTGATCCCGGTGTATGACAAACCGATGATCTACTACCCGCTGTCGGTGCTGCTCTTGGCAGGCATCCGCGAGATCCTGATCATTTCCACGCCGCAGGACACGCCGCGCTTCCAGCAACTGCTGGGCGATGGCAGCCAGTGGGGCGTGTCGCTCGAATACGCCGTGCAGCCGAGCCCGGACGGACTCGCCCAGGCTTTCATCATTGGTGAGCAGTTCGTCGGCGATTCGCCCTCGGCCCTGGTGCTGGGCGACAACATTTTCTACGGCCACGACCTCGCCGGCCGCCTGAAGGCGGCCGATGCCCGCAGCAGCGGCGCCAGCGTGTTTGCCTATCCGGTGACCGATCCCGAGCGCTATGGCGTGGTGGAGTTTGACGCCAAGGGCCAGGCGGTGAGCCTGGAAGAAAAGCCGAAGCAGCCGCGCAGCCGCTATGCGGTGACCGGCCTCTACTTCTACGACACCCAGGTCGTCGAGTTCGCGAAGAACCTCAAGCCCTCCGCGCGCGGCGAGCTGGAGATCACCGACCTGAACCGGATTTATCTGGAGCGTGGCGAGCTGGACGTGCAGCTGCTCGGCCGGGGGGATGCCTGGCTGGACACTGGCACGCATGACAGCCTGCTCGAAGCGAGCCAGTTCATCCAGACTCTGGAGAAGCGCCAGGGGCTGAAGATCTGCTGCCCGGAAGAGATCTGCTGGCGTAATGGCTGGATCAGCGACGCAGCGCTTGAAGCGCACGCGAAGCGGCTTGGCAAGAGCGGCTACGGTCAGTATCTGTTGCAGATCCTGGGCGAGAAAATCTATTGAGCTTCCGCTGAAGGCCGGGATGCTTCGGGTGCCGAGTCCGAAGCATCCCGGCTTTTTGTCTCAGCGCTTGTGCTTCCGGATTGGACGACTTCTGATGACGCCGACGCACGCTCCGGTCGCGGCTTGAGCGTGTCGGGGCCTGACCCCTTTCAAGCCCTGGCAGTTACTGCGCCAGGCTGAATGCAACGCCGTTTCCACCCGCCTTGCGGGCCTGTTGTGTGGCGCGCTGAGCCGCGTTGAACAGCGTTTCGGCGGTGCGAGCGTGCTGCGGGAAGAGCGAGACACCGTAACTGAGGCTGATGCCGATGTGACGGTTATGGATGACGAAATCCGTGCTCAGTGCGCTGCGGATTTTTTCAAGCACGATGTGCACATCCTGCTCGTCGCTCAGATGGGGCAGCAGGATCATGAACTCGTCCCGACCCAGATGGGCGACCGTGTCCGAATCCCGGATGGATTCCGAAATGCGGTAAGCCACTTCCTGGATCAGCTTGTTGCTGACCGTCTGGCCGAAGTTGTCGATGAGGCCCTTGTAGTTATCGATGTTCGTGTGGATCAGGGCCAGGGTTTCGCGCTGGCGCTTGACCAGGCGCAGGCTCTGCTGCAAGCGGTCGAAGAACAGCGTGCGGTTGGGCAGGCCGGTCAGCGCGTCGATCTGCGGCATGTCCTGCAGCTTGTCGTGCACCGTCTTGCGTTCGGTCACGTCGCTCATCGTGCCGATCATGCGCGCCGCCGCACCCGCGATCGTGCGCTGCGTCACCATGCCGCGTGCCGCAATCCACCGCCACTGACCGTCTTCGCCCTGCATGCGGTGCTCGCTGGCGTATTGCGTGCTGCGGCCTTCGAGGCAGGCCTGCATCGCGCTGCGCTCGCCGGCTTCGTCTTCCGGATGGATGCGGGCTTCGGCCGCCTTGCCGTCCGACATGCCGAGAATCCCGTCGCAACGCGGCGAGAAGCTGACCTTGCCGGTGCGCACGTCCCAGTCCCACACCCCGTCGCCCGAGCCTTCGAGTGCGAAGCGCCAACGTTCTTCCGACTCGCTCAGCGCTTCGTTCAGGCGCTCCGTCTCGAGCTGGGCGCGGCGGCGGCTGGTGGTCAGCGTCATGGTGATGAAAAACAGCAGGGTGGCCAGCACCAGCCCCAGCAGCCCGAAATACTTGGCCGGGTTGCCGCCGTCACGGGCGAGGAAGCCGGGCAGGGCAGTAACGCGCGCCGTCCAGGTCTGAGTGCCGAAGCTCAGGGGCTGCTCGGATACCAGCAAGGATTGGCCTGCCGCAGGAGTGGATTCAGCGACCGGGTAGATCGCGTTCGTCTCCCCGTTGGCGCTGCTGCGGACGAGGCTCAGCGCGAGGTCGGGCGGCAGTCCCTTGAGTGCCTGTGCCACCCAGGTTTCCAGAGAAAAGCTGGCGACAACCCAGGCTTCGATGCTGGTGCGCCGCTCGTTTGCGTTCTCCGCGACCTGTCCGGAGGAAAAGACCGGCGCCACCATCACGAAGCCGGGAATCTCTCCGCCCGCGCTGGTGTGCAGGCGGACCTGGCCGGAAATCCGGGCCTCGGCGGTGTCGCGGGATTCGGTCAGCACTTCCTGATGACCGGGGTCTGCCAGCAGGTCGAGCCCGGCGGGAAGTCCGGGCTGGTTGCCAGGCCCTTGTGAAAGCGCAACCGGCGCATAGAGCGGGCGTTCGCCAGCGGGGCGGATGGCGAAATCGGCGAGCCCCCGCTGGACCTGACTGGCGACAAAGGTCTCCCGCTGCTCGGGCAGGATCAGCGGGGCCAGGCTGATGGCATGAAGACCGGCAGGGGCGTGCTGGCGCAGGCGCGCTTCGAGGAAGCCGGCGAGATTGCCTTGCGGGCTGCTCCGCCGATAGGCCGACACCGCATCCAGTACGCCATTGTCTTCATCGAGCTGACGCTTCAGGGCGCGCACGACCTCGCCGGCCGCAGCATTGAAACGCTCTATTTGATGTCGTTCATAGGCCGCGTTGAGCTGGAAGCAGCCCAGGGCGGTCAGCACAAGGGCCAGCACGCTGCACAGCGCGGGAATGAGAAAGGAGTTCAAGCGATTCATGAGGTGAGGTGCCTGCGGGGATGCTTGCAAGTAAATATGACAAATCTATCAAAATCGCGAAGGGTTGAAGCGTTATTCCGTCACTCCCGGCGCTATTCCGATGCTGCGGAGATTGTCAGCGATCCGGTAGGGGCTGCGTAGGAATCAACCCCCTTGTCCGTCTGCGCGCAGACGTCGAAAGCCGCTTCCAAAGGGGCTTTACGCGCTTTTCGCTGTCTCTGCGTCCTGAGGATAAAGCTTGTTCGTAGGGGTTTCTACCAGTGTAATTTTTGCGTCACAAATTTGTGCTTTTTGATTGTGCTGGCGTTTTTTCTTCATTGTTTTGATGTTTTGGTATCGGTAACAATGCTTGTTATCGGTCACAAAGACGGCTGATATCCGGTCGGATCCGATCCGTCTGGCTGTAGCGCACCAATACAAGAAGCAGTGAAGGAGACTCAAACATGGCATCACCCGTCAAGGCTGGCCTCGTGCCGGCAGTCCTGTTCGCATCCATCCTGGCCGCATGTGGCGGTGGAGGGGGCGGTTCTGACGGAACTTCGTCGTCGAGCGCGGCGTCGAGTTCGTCTTCGAGCAAGGCGTCGTCCTCCGCGGCCTCGAGCGTGACATCTTCTGCAGCATCGAGCGCGGCTTCGTCCTCGACGGCTTCGAGCACTGCCTCGTCTTCCAGCGCGGCTTCATCATCCAGTTCGAGCACGGCTTCAGGGGCACTGGTCCCCGCGAATGGTGCCACCGCGGCCTATACCGATACCCGTCTCCAGATTACCTTCGACTCCGTGCCCACGCTCGGTTCGAGCGGCACGATCAAGGTCTACAAGGCCAGCGATGATTCTCTGGTCGATACGATCAGCCTGAACGTGTTCAGCACGGGCAGCACGATCGCATCGCAATACACGGCAGCGGTGCTGGCGCAATACAACACGCAGACAGCGGTGTCGACGGCCAATACCGAGATCGACAAGCTCGGCAATGGTGCGGGCTCGGCCTTGACTCAGTGGCGCTGGATCTTCTACAAGCCGGTGAGCATTTCCGGCAACACGGCCACCATCCGTTTGCATGACGGCGTGCTGAGCCCCAACACGGCGTACTACGTCCAGATCGACAACGGCACACTGTCTGGCACCTATAAGGGCTCTGCCTTTGGCGGAATCACTGACAAGACAAGCTGGGCGTTCACGACGCGTTCCTTGCCGACGGTGTCGGCCAGCGTGACGGTGGATGATGACGGTGACACGGCGGACTTCCGCACCGTGCAGGGCGCCATCAACTGGGTGACGAGCAAATGCGGGACGGCCGGGTCCGACTCCAGCTGTACCGATATCAGCGTCCCGAAGACCATCACGCTGAAAAACGGAACGTATGACGGTGAGATGTTTGTCCGCAACATCAACAACCTCATCATCCAGGGCGAAAGCCGCGCCGGGGTGCTGGTGCGCTCCGAGAACTTCGACCAGTACAACCCCGGAACAGGAGGCAGCACCACCGCGGCGGTCTACTCCACCCTGGCTGGAAGCGTAACGGGTGCGACGGGCGCCACGACGAGAACGCGCCTCAATGGTGGTCGCGCCGTGCTGCTGGTCGAGAATGCCGACTTGCTCAAGCTGACGAATTTCACGCTGCAGAATACTCACGTGAAGAACGTTTGGGAGGGTACGACGGCCAGCATGAGCAACCAGGCCGAGACGATCTATTTCAACAGCGGCTCCTTGTCCGGCGGTCGTCTGATCGCTACCTACATGAACTTCTACAGCACCCAGGACACGATTCAGACCAAGGGCTGGGCGTGGATCTACCAGTCGCTGGTCAAGGGAGATGTGGACTTCATCTGGGGCGCTGCCTACGCGATCCTGCTTGAGGAAAGCGAGCTGCGGACCATCGTCGATACCACCGCTCCGACTTCTGGCGGCTATGTCACGGAATCCCGGATGGCCTATGGCTTCCCCGGCATCGTGGTGCTCAACAGCTCTTTGACACGGGATTCGGGCGTGCCGGATGGCGCGACCTACCTCTCGCGTCAGGCCAGCAACTTCACCGGCTATTGCACGACAGCCACCACGACCGGATCTCTTGCGAACGCCAACTACGGCTGCAACAACGTGGCTTACATCAATACAAAGATGGATGGTCACATCGCTGCGGCGGGCTGGTACTCGCAGAGCACCCTGCCGATGCTGCCGACCGCCACCACTGGCTATCGCGAGAGCGGTACGACGACGCTGACCGGGGGCGCGGTGGACCTGAGCAGCCGTCTGGCGACCTACTCCAGCAGCTCCGTTGATCTCACCGGGCTGGACACTCGCAAGGAAGTGTTTGCCCAGTGGAACAGCAGTACGGGCTGGACGCCGACGCCGTAAGCTGGCGGGTTTCATCCTGACAGTCGCGGCCGGGGCAACCCGGCCGTTTTTCTTTGGGGCTTGGCGGCACGCAGCTAGAATGCGGGCGGACGATTTTCCCGCCTGAAAGACACCCATGCAGACCCTGACGATCACCCGCCCCGATGACTGGCACCTTCACCTGCGCGATGGCGCAGCCCTGCCGATGACTGTGGCCGATGCCGCGCGCCGCTTCGGGCGCGCGATCATCATGCCGAACCTGCGCCCGCCGGTGACTACCGTGCAGCAGGCGGCGGCCTACCGCGAGCGCATCCTGGCGGCGGTGCCGGGGGGGCTCAAGTTCGACCCGCTGATGACGTTGTACCTGACAGACAACACCTCGCCGGACGAGATCACACGGGCGAAGGATTCGGGCTTCATTCATGCGGTGAAGCTCTATCCCGCCGGCGCGACCACCAATTCGGATGCCGGGGTGACGTCGATCGAGAAGGTTCATGCCGTGCTGGCACGCATGGAAGAGCTCGGTCTGGCCCTGTGCGTGCATGGCGAGGTGACCCATGGTGACGTTGATATTTTTGATCGCGAGTCTGTCTTTATCGATCGCGTACTGGCGCCGCTTGCGCGACGCTTCCCGCGTCTGCGTACGGTCTTCGAGCACATCACGACCCGCGAGGCGGCGCAGTATGTGAGTGGTGCCGGTGAGCATGTGGCGGCCACGATCACGGCCCATCACCTGCTGATGAACCGCAACGCGATTTTTGCGGGTGGCATCCGTCCGCACCATTATTGCTTGCCCGTGCTCAAGCGTGAGGTGCACCGTCAGGCGCTGGTCGAGGCTGCAATTTCCGGCAACCCGCGCTTCTTCCTGGGCACCGATTCGGCGCCGCACGCCAAGAGCACCAAGGAGGCCGCCTGTGGCTGCGCCGGCTGTTATACGGAGCACGCCGGTATCGAGTTGTACGCCGAGGCTTTCGAGCAGGCCGGTGCGCTGGATAGGCTGGAAGCCTTTGCCAGCTTCAACGGGCCTGACTGGTATGGCCTGCCGCGAAATGCGGACACGATCACGCTGGCAAAGGAGGCGTGGACGGTGCCCGCTACGATTGATTATCTGCCGGGCGACCCGGTCGTGCCGCTGCGTGCGGGCGAGACGGTGGCCTGGAAACTGGTTTGAGGATTGCCTCATATGAAGAAGCTGCCTGTTCCCGCGATGCTCGTGCTGACTCTGCTCCTGGCGGGCTGCGAGAACAACGCGGCTTCCTATCAGATCGATGGCAACAAGGATCATTCGATCAGCTTCGTGCGCGAGCAGAGTCTGGTGTTCGGCCCGGTATCGCAGCGTTTTGTCGTGTCCCGCGCGCCGGTCTGCCAGCGGCGATTCACGGTGGAAGACAGTCCGGTCGAGATGGCGAAAGTCTCGCTCTATGAGGTGGCGCCCATGCTGTATGCCGCGCAGCAGGGCAAAAACTGGTATGCGCTGGGAACCGAAGCCTGCCAGGTACAGACCTTCAAGGCGGAGGATCGTCCCGAAGCACCGCCGGGGCGTCTGGTAGGGAGCTTCGAGAAGCAGGGCTCCGAATTGCATTTTGTTCCGGCCCCGTAATTCCACGCATTGCTGCCTGACAACTTTCGGCTCACACTGAATTCCGTCGTCAGCGTCCCGATGCGCACCGTGCTCCGGTGTGATGCACCGAGTCGCCCGGTTTCCGGGAATTCCTCATGAGTCCAGATTTCTTTTCCGTGGCCCAGATGTTCGGCCACGCGACCTTCCTGCTCGGAATGGTGAGCTTTTCGCGCAAGAGTGATGCGCACTTCAAGCAGTGGCTGACTGCGCAGAACCTGCTCTACGCGACCCACTTCTATCTGATGGGCAATCCGGCAGCCATGGCGGGCGCGCTGCTTTCAGCCACCCGCAACGTGCTGTCGATGAAAACCCGCGCGCTCTGGGTCGCTATTCTGCTGCTGAGCCTGAACGTGGCGCTGGGCTTCGTATTCGTGCACTCGCTGTGGAATGTGCTGCCCTTGCTGGCGACCGCAGTCGCCACGCTTTCGATGTTCCGCCTGAACGGCTTGCGGCTGCGCTGCGGCATGCTGGTGGCGACGCTGCTCTGGTTGCTCAACAACATCCATACCGGATCGATTGGCGGGACGATCATGGAATCGATGATCACGGTGGTGTCGGTCGTCACGATCTTCCGCTTGTGGCGCGACGCGCGGCTACAGCCTGCGGCAGATGCGCTCAGACCGTAATGAACTGGGTGGTGTCGATCTGCCACTGCGCCGGATCTTCATGACCCACGATGCGATCCGCACCGCCCGAGCCCATCGGGCGTGAGAGGTCGAGGTCGTAAGGCTCGACACGCGAGTTCGAGCGGGTGCTGAAGATCACCTTCAGCCGTGGCTGCAGCAGGTTGCTGTCGTTCTGTTCCAGCACGACGCCCAGCCGGCCCGACTCCAGCTTGACCAGCGCGCCGACCGGGTAGATGCCGACGCAACGAATGAAGGCCTGCACGAGCTTGGGGTCGAAATGGAAGCTGCTCCATTCATGCAGCTTGCGCAGCGCGTCGGTGGCCGGTATGCCGCGGTGGTAGCAGCGATCAGCCGTGATCGCGTCATACACGTCGACAATCGAGGACATCCGGACGAGCTGGGTGATCTGCTCGGGGCGATAGCGGTCCGGGTAGCCGCTGCCATCCATGCGCTCATGGTGGTGGAGCGTGATGTCGAGCGGGATCGGTCCGATTTCAGGCGTCTTGAGCAGCACTTCGTAGCCATCGCGCGGGTGGCGCTTGATGAGTTCGAACTCCTCGTCGGTCAGCTTGCCCGGCTTGTTGAGCACCGCGTCCGGCACGAAGGCCTTGCCGGTGTCGTGCAGCAGGCCGCCGAGTCCGGCCTGGCGGGTGGTTTCGGCGTCCAGCCCGACGGTGCGGCAAAAGGCGACGAGCAGGGCGCACACGCTCACGCTGTGGAGAAAGGTGTAGTCATCCTTGCTCTTGATGGTCATCAGTCCGATGAGGGCGCCGCTGTTGCGCAGAATGGACTCGGTGATGTTCTCGACCACATGGTCGACCTTCTCCATCTCCACTGCGCGACCGAGGCGGGCGTCGGCCATCACATTGCGCACCAGCGCCTGGGCGCGTCCCTTGATCGCATAGGCGCGGCGGACTTCCTCTTCGCGGGTGGCATGAATGATCGCGGGCTGCTCGGCGGTGACCAGTTCGATCATTTCCTGTTGCAGCGTTTCCCGCACCTCTTCCTCGGTGGGCGCATCCGGCAGGTCGACGCCCTTGTCGGTGTCGATGTAGACGTAGTGGATGCCGGACTCGACGATCTTCTCGATCTGGGCTTCCGTGCCGATCTTGAACTGGTTCTTCAGGAACGGGTGGCTGAGCCAGTCGCAATCGAGCTCATGGATGTACATGCCGACGCGCAATTCGGAGGAGTCGATTTTCTTGATCATGTTTTCCGGTGCTGTTTCTTGCCCACTTCCGCGTCTACGGCAGCAACGAGGAAAAAATGAACCCCGTTTGCGGAGTTTGTGAAGACGGCGGGCCGTATAATCGCGCCGGGAAGTTCGCCAGGCAGTCGCTGTGTGCGCTTGCGCACATGGAGGAAAGTCCGGGCCCCGCAGGGCAGGATGCCGGCTAACGGCCGGGCGCCGTGAGGCGACGGAAAGTGCAACAGAAAACATACCGCCGATGGCGGGACTTCGCGGCCGCAAGGCCGCAAAGTCTTTATCTGATCAGGTCTCCTGATGAGATATCTATCTGGTCAGGTTTCCTGATCAGACCGATCAGGCA
Organism: Uliginosibacterium paludis; assembly: GCF_039631355.1. Taxonomy (NCBI): domain Bacteria; kingdom Pseudomonadati; phylum Pseudomonadota; class Betaproteobacteria; order Rhodocyclales; family Zoogloeaceae; genus Uliginosibacterium; species Uliginosibacterium paludis. Next base: position 139,479 of record NZ_JBDIVF010000005.1, read on the forward strand.
AGGTTGAAATGGTGTCGGGCCGAGCGCGAGCGAAGCTTGGCGCATTGCGCAAGCGATGCGGGGTAAGAGCCCACCGCAGTCCCTGGTAACAGGGCTGGCTTGGTAAACCCCATCCGGGGCAAGGCCAAATAGGGGGGCGTTGATGTGGCCCGCAGAGCCCCCGGGTAGGCTGCTAGAGCCTTGTGGCAACACAAGGCCCAGAGGAATGACTGCCCCGCCGGCGAAAGCCGGCGCGACAGAACCCGGCTTATCGGCGGACTTCCCACTTCCCGATCCAGCGAATCCTCCGCGGCGCCTTGTCGCCTGAGGCCGGTGCGATGCCGTGTCGCGCTTTCCTGCAGGTCCTGACGCCCGCAGAACGTTAAAAAACGTTTCTTCGCCTGGCTGCGTGAGTTCCCCTTTTGTTTCAACGCCTTCTATCCCCCTGTTGCGACGCGTTGCATCGCAGGCCGCCGTCCGTGCGTTCCCGCCTGTCTATCCGTCCTGTGCGCTTGACCACCCTTTTTTTTCCAACTAAAGTGGGTTGAAGTGGGAGAAAGAGGGTAAAAGTGGGAAAAAGTGCGGGTGGCCTTGCGTGCCCCTGATTCCGCCTCTTCTCCGGTTCAGGAGGTTTCATGGCATTCCAGGGCGCTTCAGTGCTCAGTCTCGATGCGAAGGGTCGCTTGTCGATTCCTTCGCGGCATCGTGACGCGCTGATGGCGCAGTGCGCAGGCAACCTGGTCATGACGACTCACCCCCATGGATGCGTGGCGGTTTTCCCCCTTCCGGTGTGGGAACCGATGCGCGACAAGATCCTGGCGATCCCTACCTTGAACAACCGCAGTGCGGCCGACATGCGCCGGCTGCTGGTCGGGAACGCGCTGGACGAGGAAATGGATGGCAACGGCCGGGTGCTGGTCGCTCCCGCCCTGCGCGAGTACGCGAAGCTGGACAAGCAGGTGCGGCTGATGGGGCTGGGTACCCATTTCGAACTCTGGTCTGAAGACGTCTGGCAGCAACAGCAGGCTGAGGCTGCTGCCCGCTTCCAGAGTGGCGAGCTGCCACCTGGTTTTGAAGACATTGCGCTGTGAGCGGCGAGTTCAGCCACATCACGGTGCTGCTGGATGAAGCAGTCGACGCGCTGGCGATCCGGCCGGACGGCACCTATGTAGACGCGACCTTCGGCCGCGGTGGGCACAGCCGGCGGATTCTCGCGGCGCTCGGCGAACATGGGCGGCTGGTGGCTTTCGACCGCGATCCGCGGGCCATCGAAGCGGGCAGGGCGCTCGCGGACCCCCGCCTGACGCTGGTGCACGAACCCTTTTCGGCTTTTGCCGGCGAGCTTGATGCACTGGGCGTGACGCAGGTCGATGGCGTGCTGATGGACCTTGGCGTGTCGTCTCCGCAGCTCGACGACGCCAGCCGGGGAATGAGTTTCAGGTTTGATGCGCCGCTGGACATGCGCATGGATCCGACGCGGGGTGAAACCGCCGCGGAATGGCTGGCCCGCGCGAGCGTGGCCGAAATATCCAATGTGCTGAGGGAGTACGGGGATGAGCGGTTTGCTTACGCGATTGCAAAGGCGATTGACGCTGCTAGGCAAGGGGGCAATGTTGCTACCACAGGACAGCTTGCCGAGATCGTTGCGGCGACCGTCCGCACACGCGAGCCGGGGCAGCATCCGGCGACGCGTACCTTCCAGGCTCTACGGATTTGCGTCAACCGCGAGCTTGAGGAGCTTTCGCTGATCCTGCCGCAGGCAGTGTCCCGACTTCGCCCGGGGGGGCGCCTGGCTGTGATCGCCTTTCATTCGCTCGAAGACCGCATCGTCAAGCGTTTCATGCGTGACAACGCGCGCGCGCCAGCCCTGCCCAAGGGCCTGCCGGTGCGGGAGTCCGAGCGACCACGGCCGGCACTGGGTCTGATCGGTGACGCCATCAAGCCGTCGGCAGAAGAGGTGCGCGCCAATCCGCGTTCGCGCAGCGCCGTGCTGCGTATTGCGGAGCGCACGACGGCGCCGTTTGCGGGAGCGCCGGCATGACACGCCTTACCGCGCTGCTGGCGATCCTGACCGTGTGCTGTGCGCTGGGTGTTGTCGCCAGCCAGCACAACGCCCGCAAGCTCGTGACTGCCATCGAGCGCGAACAGGTACATACCCGGAATCTGGAAGTCGAGTGGAATCAGCTCGACATCGAACAACAGGCCGTGGCCGCCTTGCCCACGGTCGAACGCTTCGCGAGAGGCACACTTCACATGGCGGCGCCGGCGAAGGGCGACCAGCTGACACTGAACCCTGCCAAAGGAGGGTGAAGATGACAAAAGCCTATACGTTCAACCGCAATCCCTTGTTGTCCCGCAGCCTGCCCGAGTGGCGGGCTCGTTGCGTTCTGGGCTGCCTGATGCTCGGCTCTTTCGTGCTCGTTGGCCGCGCGATGTATCTGCAGGGCGTCAACAAGGAATTCCTGCAGCGCAAGGGTGAGTCCCGCTATGCACGTGTCCTGGAATTGCCCGCCAATCGCGGCAAGGTGGTGGACCGGCATGGCGATACGCTGGCGACCAGCACGCCGGTGAAGTCCATCGCCGTATTGCCCGATCTTGCCCAGCTGAGCCCGGGCGATATCGCCTTGCTGGCCAAGACGCTGGAGATTCCCGTTTCGGAGGTCAACCGCAAGCTTGCCAGCGGCAAGGATTTCGTCTTCCTGGCGCGTGCCGTGGCACCCGATGTGTCGGATCGTGTGCAGGCCCTGAAGCTGCCCGGCATCCAGGCGCAGGAGGAATATCGTCGTTTCTATCCGGCAGGCGAAATGGCGGCGCATCTGGTCGGCTTTACCAACGTGGATGACCAGGGGCAGGAAGGCATCGAGCTCGCGTTCAACAAGAGCCTGGTCGGCCGCACCGGCGCACGTCGCGTGATCAAGGATCGTCGCGGTCACATCGTGGAAGACGTGGAATACATCCGGCATCCGCAAGACGGCGAAAACGTCCAGCTCGCCATCGATGCGAAGATCCAGTACCTCGCCTACTCCACACTGAAGCAGGCGGTACAGGCCAACAAGGCCAAGTCCGGCTCGGCGGTGGTGCTCGACGCACGCACGGGTGAAGTGCTGGCATTGGTCAACAACCCGACCTACAACCCGAACAACCGCATCAAGCTCACCGGTGAGCAGCTGCGCAATCGGGTCATGACCGACAGCTTCGAGCCGGGCTCGGTGATGAAGCCGATCGTGGCTGCAATGGCGCTGGAGTCCGGCAAGTACCGTCCGAACACCCAGGTCAATCTCGGCAATGGCCGCCTCATCATCGATGGCGCCAATATCGGCGATGCACACGGTGGTGGCGGCATCATGACCGTCGCCCAGATCATCCAGAAGTCCTCCAACGTGGGCGCGGCCAAAATGGCCCTGAGCTTTCCGCCGCAGCACATGTGGGATCTGTATGACGATCTCGGATTCGGCAAGCCGCTCAAGCTGGGCTTTCCCGGCGAGGTTGGCGGTCGCCTGCGCCCCTGGCAGAGCTGGCGCCCCATCGAGCAGGCCACCATGGCCTACGGTCACGGTGTGTCGGTCACGCTCATGCAGATGGCGCACGCCTACACCGTTTTCGGACGGGGCGGCGAGCTGATTCCAGTGTCACTGACCAAGCTCGATGCACCGCCGGTGCATGGCAAGCGCATTTTCAGCCAGGACGTGTCGCGTGAAGTGCTGCACATGATGGAGTCCGTCCTGCAGCCTGGCGGCACCGCACCGCAGGCTGCCGTACCAGGCTACCGTGCTGCCGGCAAGACCGGCACGGCCATGAAGCTTGAGAACGGGCGTTACACGAAGAAATACGTGGCGGCGTTCGTGGGTCTGGTGCCGGTCTCCGACCCCAGGCTGATCATTGCCGTCGCCATCGATGAGCCCAGTGCCGGCAAGCACTACGGCGGTGATGTGGCCGGCCCGGTGTTCTCGCAGATCGCGGCCAGTTCGCTGCGCTCGATGGGCGTGCGTCCGGATGCGCCCATCGTGCCGCAGCAGCTTGCCCAGCAGCAGTATCCGGCGACCCGGGAGGCCATGTGACCACGCCGCTGGCTGAAGCCATCGTTGCGTTGCTGCGGGCCTCGGGAGGCGAGCTGCGACGCGTGTGTGCCGATTCGCGCAAGGTCCGGCCGGGTGACGTATTCCTGGCGTATCCGGGGCACGCCAGCGACGGTCGTCGCTACATTTCGGATGCCGTGGCGCGTGGCGCGGTAGCGGTGCTCTGGGAGCGCGAGGGCTTTGACTGGGACGCCGGGTTTGCTGTGCCGAACCTGCCGGTGGACGGCCTGCGCTGGCTAGCCAGCGACATTGCCGACGAGGTGTTCGGTCGGCCGTCCGCTGTGCTGTGGATGGTCGGCATCACCGGCACCAACGGCAAGACCTCCATCTCGCAGTGGGTTGCGCGTGCCTTCAATGCGCTGGGGCGCAAGTGTGCGGTCGTCGGCACGCTGGGCTCCGGTTTTCCGGGCCGTCTGGAGCAGACCGGCAATACCACGCCGGATGCCATTGTCCTGCAAGAGGATCTGGCTCGCTTCCGCGAGGCGGGTGCAGACGCGGTTTCGATGGAGGTGTCGTCGATCGGCCTCGATCAGGGACGCGTCAGCGGCTGCAGGATGGATGTGGCGGTGTTCACGAACCTCACCCGCGACCATCTCGATTATCACCACAGCATGGAAGCCTACGCCGCGGCCAAGTCGAAGCTCTTCGACATGGCCGGGCTGAAGTCGGCGGTTCTCAACTTCGACGACCTGATGGGCGTCGTGCTTGCGCGTCGGCTCGCAGCGGGCAACGTGCGGGTCGTCGGCTACAGTCTCGTGCCCGATAACGCGACGGCCGCTCCGGCCGCGCGCCTGCTGCTGGTCGAGAACCTCCGTACCAGTGAAACCGGCATGCAGTTCGTCGTGAGTGTGGACGGACAGCGCTTCGACATGTCGGTGGGGCTCGTCGGGCAGTTCAATGTTTCGAATCTGCTGGCCGTGATGGGCGTGCTGCTCGAGTCCGGATTCAGTGTCGAGGATGCGGTCAGGGTCGCTGGCGAGCTCACGCCACCGGCGGGTCGCATGCAGATCGTCGGAGGCGTGGGCGAGCCGCTGGTGATTGTTGATTACGCGCATACGCCCGACGCGCTGGAACAGGCTCTGCAAGCCCTGGCGCGCACGCGCAGCTCTCGCCAGGGCAAGCTTGTCTGCATCTTCGGCTGCGGTGGCGACCGTGACCCGGGCAAGCGTCCGCTCATGGGCGAGGTGGCGGCCCGCCTGGCCGACAAGGTCGTGATCACCAGTGACAACCCGCGTACCGAAGCACCCGATCGGATCATCGAACAGATTGCCGAGGGCGCACCCGAGGCCCGCCGCATCATCGACCGGGCCGAAGCCATCCGGAGCGTGATCTGTGATGCGGCAGATGATGACGTCATTCTGCTGGCGGGCAAGGGACACGAGGACTATCAGGATATCAATGGCCGCAAGCACCACTTCAGCGATGCTGAGCACGCCACTTCCGCACTGGCTGTGCGCGGCGGGCAGGGAGGCCGGGCATGATGGATCTGTTGACGGCAGCGCGAGCCACGCAGGGCCGACTTGAAGGGGACAACGCTTCCTTTTCCGGTGTCAGCACCGATTCGCGCCAGGATCTGGCCGGCCGGCTTTTCATTGCACTCAAGGGCGATCGTTTTGATGCCCATGATTTTCTGGCCGATGTGGCGGCGCAGGGCGCGGTGGCAGCGCTTGTCGACGAACGTGAAGGATTGTCGGCGCCGGCCGGGCTGCCGCTGATCCGTGTGCCGGACACGCGCCTGGCGCTGGGCCAGCTGGCAGCTTTCTGGCGTGCGCAGTTCCGCATTCCCCTGATCGGCGTTACCGGAAGCAATGGCAAGACGACGGTCAAGGAAATGTGCGCGAGCATCCTGCGGGCCTGGCTGGGTGACGACGCCGTGCTGGCCACCCAAGGCAACCTGAATAATGACATTGGCGTGCCCTTGATGCTGCTGAGGCTTCACGCCGGGCATCGTGCGGCCGTGATCGAGATGGGCATGAATCATCCCGGCGAGATCGCCTATCTGGCCGGTCTTGCCGCGCCCGGTGTCGCGATCGTCAACAACGCTCAGCGCGCACACCTCGAAGGCATGGGCGGCCTGCTCGCCGTGGCGGAGGAAAAGGGTGCGATCTTCTCGGCCCTCGCCGTCGATGGCACGGCCATCATCAATGCCGATGACGAGCATGCCTCTTTCTGGCTGGAGCGTCTGCCCGGCTGCAGCAGCCTGTGCTTCGGTTTTTCGGATGCGGCTGACGTGTCGGCCACGGTGGAGCCTGCGCGCCTGGGCTCCCGCCTCAGCCTGCGCACGCCGTCCGGCAACGCGATTGTCGAACTGAGCGCGCCGGGGCTGCACAACGCACGCAATGCTCTGGGGGCTGCCGCAGCCTGCATGGCAGCCGGTGCGCCGCTGGATGCCGTGGTGCGCGGCCTCTGCACATTCCAGGGCGCGAAGGGGCGACTGCAGCGCAAGCTTGCAGCAGGCGGGGCGATCCTGATCGATGACAGCTACAACGCCAACCCTGATTCGGTTCGTGCCGCGATCGATGTGCTGGCTGCCACGCCGGGCAAGAAGTTCCTGGTGCTCGGTGACATGGGCGAGATCGGCGAGATGAGCGCGCAGTGCCACGACGAAATCGGTGGCTATGCTCGCAGCGCAGGCATCGACCGCCTCTTCGCGCTGGGGGAGCACAGCCGGCTGGCTGCGCGGAACTTCGGCTCCGGGGGCCTGCACTTCGAGTCGGCAGAGGCGCTGGCGGCTGCGGTGCTGCCCCTGCTGGACGCCGATGCAGTCGTGCTCGTAAAGGGATCGCGCTTCATGCGCATGGAACGCGTGGTGGAGGCTCTGAGCCCGCACCCGGACAAGGACTGATCCAAATGCTACTCAAACTTTTTCTCTGGCTCGGGCAGGATGTGCGCACGTTCAACGTGTTCGGCTACATCACGCTGCGCACCATGCTCGCCGCCCTGACCGCGCTGGTCATCTCCTTCATTTTCGGGCCGCCGCTGATCCGCTGGCTGGCCGCCAAGAAGATCGGTCAGGCCGTGCGTGACGATGGTCCGAAGTCACACCTGACCAAGGCTGGCACGCCAACCATGGGAGGCGCGCTGATCCTCATCGCGATCGGTATCACAACGCTGCTGTGGGGGGATCTCTCGAATCACTACATCTGGGTCGTGCTGCTTGTCACGCTGGGCTTCGGTGCGGTGGGCTGGGTGGATGACTGGCGCAAGGTCGTTCATCGCGACCCCAAGGGGCTGGCCAGCCGCTGGAAGTATTTCTGGACCTCGGCCATTGCACTCGCCGCAGCGATCTTCCTCGCCTTCAATGCCGGAACGCCGGCCCACACCGAACTGATCGTGCCGTTCTTCAAGTCGGTTGCCTATCCGCTTGGCATTTTCGGTTTCATCGCGATGACCTATTTCGTGATCAATGGCACCAGCCATGCGGTGAATCTGACCGATGGCCTCGATGGTCTGGCCATCATGCCGACCGTGATGGTGGCGGCCGCACTGGCGATCTTTGCCTATGTGGCCGGGCACAAGGGTTTTTCTGCCTACCTCGGCGTGCCCTACATTCCGGGGGCTGGCGAGCTGGCGGTGTTCTGCGGCGCGATGGCCGGCGCGGGGCTGGGCTTCCTGTGGTTCAACGCGTATCCCGCGGATGTGTTCATGGGTGACGTGGGCGCACTGGCGCTGGGCGCCGCGCTGGGCACGGTCGCGGTGATCGTGCGTCAGGAAATCGTGCTCTTCATCATGGGCGGTCTGTTCGTGGCCGAAACCCTGTCGGTGATGCTGCAGGTCTCCTACTTCAAGTGGTCGGGTGGCAAGCGGATTTTCCGCATGGCACCGCTTCACCACCATTACGAACTCAGTGGCTGGAAGGAAACGCAGGTGGTGGTCCGCTTCTGGATCATCACCCTGATGCTCGTGCTCTTCGGTCTCTCCACGCTCAAGCTTCGCTGAAATGAAACGGGCCGCACACTATCTGGTTCTCGGTCTGGGTGAGTCGGGCCTGGCCATGGCGCGATGGCTTACCCGCAAGGGTGTCGCACTGCGGGTGGCTGACTCGCGGCCGAATCCTCCGGGGCTGGATGTGCTGCGCGCGCAGTGTCCCGATGCTGAAGTCATATGCGGTCCGTTCGGCGAAGGATTGCTGGATGGCGTGACGCGTGTCGCGCTGAGCCCCGGGCTGTCGGTCGATGCGCCGCTGGTGGTGCAGGCGCGTGCGCGCGGCATCGACGTGACCGGCGAGATCGAACTCTTCGTCGAGGCGCTCGAGGATCTGGGCGAGCGCCAGCGGTGTCGTCTGCTGGCCATTACCGGCACGAACGGCAAGACCACCACCACTACGCTGGCCGGCGTGCTGGCTGGCGCGGCGGGCAGGGATGCGATGGTCGCCGGCAATATTTCGCCCGCGGCACTGGACGCACTCATGCAGCGTCTGGATCAGGGACGTCTGCCTGAGGTCTGGGTGCTGGAGCTCTCCAGCTTTCAGCTTGAGACCACGCGCGCGCTTAATGCCGATGCGGCGGCCGTGCTCAATGTCACTGACGATCATCTGGATCGCCACGGCAGCATGCAGGGCTACGCAGCCGCCAAGGCTGCAGTCTTTGCTGGCGCGCCGGCTCAGGTTCTCAATCGGCAGGACGTTTTTTCCATTGCAATGCGCAGGGCCGGATTGGCGCAGCACAGCTTCGGCCTTGACGCACCGGCTGCTGCAGGGGATTTCGGCCTCGTTCGCCATGCCGGCGAGCGCTGGCTGGCCGAGGGCAGCGCGCTGCTCATGCCGGCTGCCGAAGTGCCGCTGGCGGGGGATCACAATCTTGCCAACGTGCTGGCCGCGCTGGCGCTTTGCCGCGCGATCGATCTGCCGATGCGCCCGATGCTGGAGGCCATTCGCGGCTTCGCCGGTCTGCCTCACCGGGTCGAGAAGGTCGCCGAGCGGCATGACGGCGTCGTGTTCTACGACGACTCCAAGGGAACCAATGTCGGTGCTACGCTCGCCGCCCTGCAGGGGCTCGGTCGTCGCGTGGTGCTGATCGCCGGCGGCGATGGCAAGGGGCAGGACTTCACGCCGCTCCGTGACGCGTTTCGCGATCATGCGCGCGCGGTGGTCCTGATCGGTCGCGACGCCCGGATCATCGAAGCGCAGACACGCGACAGCGGTGTCGAATTCGTCTTCGCGGAGAGCATGGACGAGGCCGTACTGGCTGCCGACAGGCTGGCTTCACCGGGCGAGGCCGTGCTGCTTTCACCCGCCTGTGCGAGCATGGACATGTTCCGCAACTATGCTCACCGTGCGGAGGTTTTCGTGGCGGCCGTGCGGCGCCTGCCGGGGTGCAGTCAATGATCGGCGGCGAGCTGCTCTCGCGCGTGCGCGCGCTGTTCCGCTCCGATGACAGCCGCTTCAGCGGTCAGGCCAGGGCGGGCGAGCTGGATGGCTGGCTGTTCTGGTCGTCGGCCCTGCTGCTGCTGTTCGGCCTGGTGATGGTCTATTCCTCGTCGATAGCCTTTGCCGAAGGCAGCCGCCTCTCGAGTCACAACTCGACCTTCTTTCTCACCCGTCATGCGATCTTTCTGGCGCTCGGTGCGGTATCGGGGCTGATCGCCTTCCAGGTGCCGGTGCGCAACCTTCAGAAGCTCGCGCCCTGGTTGGCCGCGGCAGGCATTCTGGCCTTGCTGCTGGTGCTGATTCCGCATGTCGGGCGCGAGGTCAACGGTGCACGTCGCTGGATTCCGCTCGGCCCGATCAACATCCAGCCTTCCGAGTTCATGAAGCTGGCCATGGCGCTTTACGCGGCGGACTACACCGCCCGCAAGCTGCCGGTGATGAAGAGCTTCATGAAGGCTTTCGTGCCAATGGCCGCGATGGTGGCGGTGATCGGCTTCCTGCTGTTGCGCGAGCCCGACTTCGGCGCGCTGATCGTGATTGCCTGCATCGCGTTCGGCATCCTGTTCCTCGGCGGCATGAACGTGCGCATCTTCGCGGCGCTGAGCGTATTCGCGGTCATCATGATCGCGATCCTGGTGCTGACTTCTCCGTACCGGCGCGAGCGTCTGTTCGGCTTCTCCGACCCGTGGAAGGATGCGCTGGGCAGCGGTTACCAGCTCTCGCACGCACTGATCGCGTTCGGCCGCGGCGAGTGGTTCGGCGTCGGTCTGGGCGGCAGCATCGAGAAGCTCTTCTATCTGCCGGAAGCTCATACCGACTTTCTGCTCGCCGTGATTGCGGAAGAACTCGGCTTCACCGGCGTGCTGGTCGTGATCGTCCTGTTCGCGATCATCGTGCAGCGGGCCTTTGCCATTGCGCGCCGCTCGCATCATCTGGAGCGCCACTTTTCCGGACTGGTCGCCCAGGGGATCGGCCTCTGGATCGGCGCGCAATCGCTCATCAACATGGGCGTGAACATGGGCGTGCTGCCGACCAAGGGCCTCACGCTGCCGTTGATGAGCTTCGGTGGCTCCGGCATTCTGGCGAACTGCCTCGCGCTGGCCGTGCTGCTCCGGATTGACTGGGAAAACCGGCAGCTGCCGCGCAGTACGGCGGGCTCCGGCTACGGTGCGGCTGCCGTAGCGCGGCCGGCTGCGGTGCGCCGTGGAGGAGATCCGGTATGAGTTCGCGCCAGAAAAAACTGCTCGTGATGGCCGGCGGCACCGGCGGACACATCTATCCCGGCGTCGCCGTCGCCGAAGCGCTCCGCGCGCGCGGCTGGCAGATTGCCTGGATGGGAAACGAAGACCGCATGGAGGGGCGCATCGTACCGGCTTACGGTTACGAGCTGGCCTGGATCCGTTTCGGCGCCCTGCGCGGCAAGGGATTGCTCGCCAAGCTGATGCTGCCGGTCAATCTGCTGCGCGGATTCTGGCAGGCAGCGCAGGCGATCCGGCGCGTGAAGCCCGACGTCGTGATCGGCATGGGGGGCTATGTCAGTTTTCCGGGCGGCGCGATGGCGCGTTTGCTCGGCAAGCCGGTCATCGTGCATGAGCAGAACTCGGTGGCGGGGCTGGCCAATCGCGTGCTCGCACGTCTTGCCCGGCGTGTGGTCTGCGGCTTCCCCGATGTGATCGCTGGTGGCGCATGGCTCGGCAATCCGGTTCGTGCCGACATCGCTTCGCTGCCGTCTCCGGGCGAACGCTTTGCAGGCCGCTCCGGGCCGCTGAAGTTGCTCGTGGTCGGGGGCTCACTGGGCGCGCGGGCGCTCAACGATGTCGTACCGGCCGCCCTTGCGCGCCTGCCGGAAGCGCAGCGACCGAAGGTGACGCATCAGTCCGGCGCCAACCAGCTCGAGGCGCTTGAGGCCGCGTATGCCGCGGCTGGCGTGAAGGGCGAGTTGCTGCCTTTCATCGACAACATGGCGCAGCGCTATGCGGAGGCGGATCTGGTGATCTGCCGCTCGGGGGCGCTGACCGTGGCCGAGCTGGCTGCCGCGGGCGTGGCCAGCGTGCTGGTGCCTTTCCCGCACGCAGTGGATGACCACCAGACCGGTAACGCCGGTTTTCTGTCGGAGCGTGGGGCTGCCGTGCTGATCCAGCAGCGTGAGCTTGATGCCGACCGCCTCGCCGACTGCCTGGCCGGGCTGGACCGCGCCCGATTGCTCGCAATGGCCGAGGCCGCGCGCACGCTCGCCAGGCCTCATGCGGCCGAAGACGTGGCCCGTGTCTGCGAGGAGTTGTGCCAGTGACGCGCGCGGTGCACACGCGATCCATCAAAGCGGGCTTGAAGGCCTCCGGAAGCGTGCCTTGGCGCCTGAAATTTGCGACACTTCCGCGATTGTGCCGGGGCGTTTGCCCGGCACCGGTCCCATTCATCGCAACAGGTTTTCAAATGACCCGGAAAAGCAGTGCCGGCACGGGAGTGCAGGCATGAAACACAAGATCAGGAACATCCATTTCGTAGGGATCGGCGGCGCGGGCATGAGTGCCATCGCCGAGGTCCTCGCCAGCCAGGGCTATGCCGTGAGCGGGTCCGACCTCGCGGACAATGCCACGACGCGTCGCCTGGCTTCGCTCGGCATCCGGGTGATCCAGGGGCACGCCGCAGAGAACGTTTCCGACGCGGACGCGATCGTCACCTCGACCGCCGTGCGTCACGACAATCCGGAAGTGCTCGCGGCACGGGCGCGGCAGATTCCGGTGGTGCCGCGCGCACAGATGCTGGCCGAGCTCATGCGGCTCAAGCAGGGGATCGCGATTGCCGGCACGCACGGCAAGACCACCACCACGAGTCTTGTCTCCAGCGTGCTCGCGGAAGCCGGGCTTGACCCGACCTTCGTGATCGGCGGACGGCTCAATGCAGCAGGTGCCAACTCGCGAGTGGGCAGTGGTGACTTCCTGGTGGCAGAGGCCGACGAGTCCGATGCTTCCTTCCTCATGCTGAGCCCGGTCATTTCGGTCGTCACCAATATCGACGCCGATCACATGGAGACCTATGGCCACGATTTCGGCCGGCTCAAGCATGCCTTCATCGACTTCCTCAACCGCCTGGCCTTCTATGGCGTGGCGGTGGTGTGTGCCGATGACCCGAACGTCAGGGAGATCCTGCCTTTCGTGTCCAAGCAGGTGATCCGCTACGGTTTCTCGCCGGATGCGCAGGTGCGCGCCGAAAACGTGCGGGCCGTCGGTGGCCAGATGCATTTCGACGTGATCCGCAGCAATGGCAGCAGCGTGCGCTTCCCCGTGAGGCTGAACCTGCCCGGCATGCACAACGTGCTCAACGCGCTGGCGACGGTTGCGGTGGCCAGCGAAGTCGGCGTGTCAGATGAGGACATCGCGCGCGGCCTCGAAAACTTCCAGGGGGTCGGACGTCGCTTCCAGCGCTATGGCCAGGTCGCGCTGCCTTCCGGCGGCAGCTTCACGCTGATTGACGATTACGGCCACCATCCGGTCGAAATGGCGGCCACGATTGCCGCGGCCCGGGGCGCCTTCCCCGGCCAGCGTCTGCTGCTGGCCTTCCAGCCTCACCGCTACACCCGTACACGCGACTGCTTCGAGGATTTCGTGAAGGTGCTGGGCTCGGTTGATTCCCTCGTGCTCGGCGAGGTCTATGCCGCGGGCGAAGCGCCCATCGTGGCAGCAGATGGGCGCTCCCTCGCGCGCGCGCTGCGTGTCGCAGGCAGGATCGAGCCGGTATTCGTCGAGCAGGTGGCTGACATGCCTGCTGCAATCATGGAAACAGCGCGTGATGGTGATGTGGTGATGACCATGGGCGCGGGTTCGATCGGTGGCGTGCCGGCCCGGCTCGTGGCGGCGGAATGATGAGTGGAGAACGTGCAGTGACAGAGGCAACCCGGAATTTCGGCAAGGTGGCAGTGCTCATGGGCGGCCCGTCAGCGGAGCGCGAGATCTCGCTGCTGTCCGGCAATGCGGTGCTGGCCGCGTTGCGCTCGCAGGGTGTGGATGCGCATGCCTTCGACCCCGCCGAGCGCCCGGTCTGGGCGCTGGCAGAAGAAGGCTTCAATCGCGCATTCATCACGCTGCATGGCCGCTTCGGCGAAGACGGCACGGTGCAGGGCGCGCTTCAGGTCATGAAGATCCCCTTCACCGGCAGCGGGGTGATGGCTTCCGCGATCGCGATGGACAAGTGGCGCACCAAGCTCGTGTGGCTTGCTGCAGGCGTACCGACACCGGCTTACCGCATGCTCGTGCCAGGTTGCGATTACGCATCTGTCATTGATGAGCTGGGCCTGCCGCTCATCATCAAACCGGCACGTGAGGGCTCTTCTCTTGGCGTGACCAAGGTTCGCAACGCAGCAGAGTTTGCCGCGGCATTCGAGGCAGCCCATCGCCTGGACCCGCTCGTGATCGCGGAGCAGTTCGTCAGCGGCCAGGAAATGACGGCGGCCGTGCTGGGCGACAAGGCGCTGCCGCTCGTGCGCATCGAGCCGCTCAAGGGTGAGTACGATTACCAGAACAAGTACTTCACCGACGATGTGCGCTATCACTGCCCCGCCGGCATCGCACCCGAAATCGAGGAAGCGATCCAGTCCGATGCCCTGAAGGCTTTCCAGGTGCTCGGATGTCGTGGCTGGGGCAGGGCAGACCTGATCCTGCGCGAGGACGGCAGCTACAGTTTCCTCGAGATGAACACCGCACCGGGCATGACCGGACACTCGCTGGTCCCGATGGCCGCCCGCACGGCTGGTCTTGGTTTCGAGCAACTGTGTCTGGACATTCTCGAGCAGGCCAGCCTCGACTGAACATGGGAGCACAGCAGCCCGCCTTCGGAAAAACCGGTCCGGCCGCAAAGCCGGAAACCGGTGCGCGTGCCGTGGCACGCGGCTTCTGGCACAGGCCGGACTGGATGGGACTCGTTTCCGATGTCCTGATGCTGTTTGCATCCGTTCTTTTTGGCGTGGCCGTCGTGAAGTTTGCCGCCAATCTGCCGTTATTCGGCTTGCGGCAGGTCACCGTGGTTTCGCCGCTGTCACACGTCACCCGGGCACAGTTGGAGTACGTCGCCTCGTCAGCATTGAATGGAAATTTTTTCACCGTCGATCTCGAAGGCGGTCGCAAGGCCTTCGAGAACCTGCCCTGGGTGCGTAGTGCAACCTTGCGCCGGGTCTGGCCCGGAGAGATTGTCGTGCAGCTCGAGGAGCATGTGGCTGCCGCTTACTGGCGAAGCATCGATTCGGGGGACACGCGTCTCGTGAATACCTTCGGTGAGCTGTTCGACGGCGCCAGCAACGGAAACCTTCCGGTGTTCAGCGGACCGCCGGACGCCAGTGCTGCCATCCTCGGACAGTTGCACGTCCTCAACGAGATGTTCAAGCCCATGGATCGCAAGGTGGTCACGCTGTCGCTGTCAGGGCGTCAGGCATGGCAGGTGAAACTTGACAACGGCATGGTCGTCGAACTCGGCAAGGATCAGGGCAGAGCGCCGCTCAATGAGCGGCTCAAGCGTTTTGTGAAGTTGTGGCCCCAGCTGTCGGCATCGCTTCCCCGTCCGGTGCAGGTTGCCGACCTGCGCTACACGACGGGCTTCGCGATCCGGATGGCAGGCAGCGAACAGAGAAAAGGCAAGCAATGAGCAAGGACAGCAAGGATCTCATCGTCGGACTCGATCTTGGCACTTCCAAGGTCACCGCCATGGTTGCCGAACTCAGGCCGGATGGCCGGCTGGAGGTCGTCGGCGTGGCGACCCAGCCCTGTTCCGGCCTCAAGAAGGGCGTCGTGGTGAACATCGAGGCAACGGTGGACGCCATCTCGCGCGTGGTGCAGGAAGTCGAGGTGATGGCGGACTGCAAGATCCGCGACGTCTACACCGGCATCGCCGGCAGCCACATCCGCAGTTTCAACTCGAACGGAATGGTGGCGATCAAGGACAAGGAAGTCACGCCGCTTGACGTCGAACGGGTGATTGAAGTGGCGCGAGCCATGCCCATTCCCGCGGATCAGCAGATCCTGCACATCCTGACCCAGGAGTTCATCGTCGACGGCCAGGATGGCGTGCGCGAACCCATCGGCATGAGTGGTGCACGGCTTGAGGTGAAGGTGCACATCGTGACTGGCGCCGTGTCTGCCGCGCAGAACCTGATCAAGTGCGTGCGGCGCTGCGGTCTCGAAGTCGTGGACCTCGTCCTGCAGCCGCTGGCCTCGAGCTTCGCGACACTCTCCGAGGACGAAAAGGAACTGGGCGTATGCCTGGTTGACGTTGGCGGCGGCACGACCGACCTTGCCGTGTTCACACAGGGAGCCATCCGTCATACCGCGGTGATTCCGATTGCGGGCGACCAGATCACCAACGACATCGCCATGGCGCTGCGCACGCCCACTGCCGAGGCTGAAGGCATCAAGATCGATTTCGGAGTGGCCATGCAGAGTCTGGTGGATCCCGAGGAAACGATCGAGGTGCCGAGCGTTGGCGAGCGCGCTTCGCGCCGCCTCTCGCGCGAGAGCCTCGCTGCGGTGATCCAGCCGCGCGTGCAGGAACTGTTTGAACTGGTGCAGGCAGAGTTGCGACGCAGCGGTTACGAGGAACTGCTGTCCTCCGGGCTCGTCCTTTCCGGCGGTACCGCGCAGCTTGGCGGTATCTGCGATCTGGGGGACGAAGTGTTTCATCTACCGGTGCGGATCGGTATTCCGGCCTATCAGGGATCGCTTGCTGACGTGGTATGCCAGCCGCAATACGCGAACGTAATGGGGCTGGTGCTGGAAGGTGCCGCACAACGCCGACGCGGATTGCAGGCGCGGGAAACACGGAACCTGCGTCATTCATTTGACAGGATAAAAGCCTGGTTCGAGAAAAACTTCTGATTAGTCATGAACTTGCAAGCGTTCATGGTCTAAGGGGAATTGCTTGTGTGCGGTGCGGTTATTTAGTAGTAAACTCCGCATCGATCTACTATATTTAGGCTGTTTTGATTCAACGCAAAACACCATTAAGCCAGTTTCAAAGGGGAAAACATGGATCTGATCGAAGTTGTCGACAAGGAACCGAGTGGTACCGTCATCAAGGTAATTGGTGTCGGCGGTGCCGGTGGCAATGCAGTGGATCACATGATTCGGGAAGGCGTGCAGGGCGTTGAATTCATCTGCGCCAATACCGATGCCCAGGCCCTCAAGCGCTCGCTGGCCACGCGCAAGATCCAGCTCGGGGACTCCGGACTCGGCGCGGGTGCCAAGCCCGAAGCCGGCCGTGCCGAAGCGCTCGAGGCGCGCGAAGCCATCATGGCGGCGCTGCAAGGGGCGCACATGGCCTTCATTACCGCCGGCATGGGTGGCGGTACCGGTACTGGTGCAGCACCCGTCGTGGCAGAGGTGGCCAAGGAACTCGGCATCCTGACCGTGGCCGTGGTCACCAAACCCTTCGATTTCGAGAACCGCTTCCGCGTGGCGGACAGCGGCGTGGAAGAGCTTTCCAAGCATGTCGATTCGCTGATCGTGGTGCTCAACGACAAGCTGATGGAAGTCTATGGTGATGATGCCAGCATGGAAGAGTGCTTCCGCAATGCTGACGACGTGCTCCGCAAGGCCGTCGGTGGCATCGCCGAAATCATCAATGTGCCTGGCCTGGTCAACGTCGACTTCCAGGACGTCCGCACACTGATGGCCGAGATGGGGCGGGCCATGATGGGTTCGGCTGAAGCAGCCGGCATGGACCGTGCGCGCATTGCTGCCGAGCAGGCTGCGGCCAGTCCGCTGCTTGAAGGCGTGGAGCTCTCCGGCGCACGTGGCGTGCTGATCAATATCACTGCCAGCCGCTCGCTGAAGATGTCGGAAGTGCGCGAGGCGGTGCAGACGGTGCGCGCGTTTGCCACCGCAGATGCCACCGTGTTCTACGGCACCGTGTTTGATGACTCGATGGAAGACCGCATGCGGGTGACCGTGCTGGCTACCGGTCTGGGCTCGAGCCGCGCAGCCGTGCGCCAGCCGGTGATCCAGATGGTCAAGACCGGTACCGACAACGTCGCCATGGAAGTGAATTACGACGACCTGGCGATGCCGGCGGTGATCCGTCGTGGCACGCGCAGCACGGCGCAGGCCATGAGCGACAACGGCTTCGGCACATACGACATCCCGGCCTTTCTGCGCAAGCAGGCAGACTGAGTTGCAGGTCTGACGCAATGAAAACCGGGCTTCAGGCCCGGTTTTTTTACGCCTGCCTCGGACGGGCTGGCGGGGGCGCTTCGCGTAAAATCCCGGCATGAACCGATATTTTGCGATAGTACCGGCCGCAGGCAGCGGCAGCAGAATGGGGGCCGAGCGCCCGAAGCAGTATCTGCCCCTGGCAGGACGTCCCTTGATCTGGCATGCGCTGGCGACCCTGTGCGCGGTGCCTGAAGTCGAACGGGTTGTTGTCGTGATCTCGGCGGAGGATGAATGGTGGGTCGCCCACGACTGGTCCTGTTTTGACGGACGTCTGCAGGTCCTGCGGGCGGGTGGGGCGACGCGTGCCGAAACGGTCAGGAATGCCTTGCGGGAGTTGGGCGATGATCTGGCGCCGGAAGACTGGGTGCTGGTGCACGATGCTGCGCGCGCCTGTCTTGCACGGCATCATGTCGAAGTGCTGCTGGAGACGCTCGCCGACGATCCGGTCGGTGGGCTGCTTGCCCAGCCGGTGGCGGATACGCTCAAGCGCAGCGACGAGACGGGACGCGTGCAGCAGACGGTCTCGCGCGAGTCGATGTGGCAGGCCCAGACACCGCAGATGTTTCGTGCCGGCTTGCTCATCCGGGCTCTGGACGAGAAACCCGGCGTGACGGATGAGGCGGGCGCGGTCGAAGCCTGTGGCCTCGCGCCTAAGCTCGTGCCGGCGGATGCCACGAATTTCAAGGTGACTTATCCGCAGGACCTCGCGCTGGCGGAACTGATCCTTCATTCCAGGAGTTTTTGATGACATTTGCATTCAGGATCGGTCAGGGGCTCGATGTGCACCGTCTGGTCGAAGGGCGGAAGCTGATTCTCGGCGGCGTCGAGATTCCCCATGAGCGGGGTTTGCTGGGGCATTCGGATGCCGATGCGCTTCTGCATGCCATCACTGATGCCGTGCTCGGGGCGGCCGGGCTGGGGGATATCGGGCGGCTGTTTCCCGACACCGATCCCGCGAATGAGGGGGCGGATAGTCGCGTCCTGCTGCGCGAGGCGGTCCGCAAAGTTCACGAGGCGGGCTGGCGCGTGGTCAATGTGGACGCCACGATCATTGCCCAGGCGCCCAGGATCGCACCGCATGCGGCCGCGATGGTTGCCAATATTGCGGCGGACCTGCAGGTGGAGACGGGGTGCGTGAACGTCAAGGGCAAAACCAACGAGAAGCTGGGCCATCTCGGTCGCGGTGAAGGTATTGCGACCCAGGCCATTGCCTTGATCGCAAGGCATGGAGGCTGAGGTACGGCGCGCGTTTCTTGCGTTGTGGCCGCCGGCCGCACTGGCGAGCACCTTGCTCGAGCGTTGTGCCGGTCTCGCCGGCAGGCCGGTGCCGGCTCAGGATCTTCACCTCACGCTGGCTTACCTTGGGGATCTTGATGATGCGGGTCGCGATGCCGTTTCACGGATCGCCGCCAGGCTCGTCCTGCCTGCGCTCGACTTGCAGCCTGATCGCCTGGCTTGGTGGCCACACAACAGGATTCTCTGGGCCGGCCTGAAAGCGTGGCCGGAGCCCTTGGCCCGGTTTCATTCGGAGTTGCTCAGGAGCCTGATGGCTGCTGGCTTTTCACTGGAGAAGCGGCCCTTCGTGCCGCATCTGACCTTGCTGAAGCAGGCGGCTCGACCCTCAGGTGACGGCACCTTCAGTGCCCGTGAAGTGGCCGGACTGCCGCTCTGGCCGCTGGATTCGTTCTGCCTGGCGGCCTCCCTGCCGGCAGGCGAGCGGCTGGCCGGGCGCTACACCATCCTGGAGCGCTGGCCCGCCGTGCAATGACTCAGCCGCGATGCTCCGCCAGGAGTTCGCCGATCCTTTGATCCTTTTCCTGCCAGACGCCGTTGAGCCAGGTCTGGATGTGGGCACGGTAGTGCGGCTCGCTGCTGGCCGCCTCACCGATGAATTCGGAAGGGATCTGCAGCTTGCGGCACTCGACCACGACCCGCCCCATGCGGCCGCACATGACGTTGATGAAGTTGGGTACGCCATCGGGATAGACGATGGTGACATCCAGCATGCACTCATAGAGCTCGCCCATCGTGCCCAGCGCGATCGAGGCGCCGCCGCTCTTGGGCTTGAGCAGGTTCTGATAGGGAGACTTCTGCTGAGCGTGCTTGGCGGGCGTGAAACGCGTGCCTTCAAGGAAGTTGATGACCGAGGTGGGGATGTTCCGGAATTTCTCGCAGGACTTTCTCGCCGTGGCCATGTCTGCCGCAGCGGAGGCCAGATTGCGGCCACCCCGCCGCATGAACGGGAAGTCCAGCGCCCACCAGGCGAGCCCGATCACCGGGACATAGATCAGCTCTTTCTTGAGAAAGAACTTGAGGAAGGGGATCTTGCCCTGGAAAACCTTCTGCAGGATGACGATGTCGGCCCAGCTCTGGTGATTGCTGCTGACCAGGTACCAGCCACGGGGATTGAGTCCCTCTACGCCGGAGACCTGCCAGCGCCGCGCTTCAATGGCGAGCATCCAGAAGTTGTTGCCACGGATCCAGGTATCGGCCAGTGCGTTGAGGCACAGGTCCGCAAAGGTACGCACCGGCTTGAGCGGGATGCAGAGCTTCAACAGCGAGAAGGGGATGAAGAAAATGCAGATCAGCAGGGTGTTGATCGCAATGCAGAGGCCCGAAAAAACGGCCTTCAGGGGAGCGGGCAGCCAGCGGAGCATGGGCAGGTAGCGTAAGCGTAAAGCTCGATTCTACCGGTGATTCATGCTCCGCATGGCGGTGCCGGGGCGGGCGGTTCAGACGCAGAGGCAGTGCCCGAGGTGTGCGCTCAGGGCCCCGGATTCGGAGCGGGTGTAGTCCTTGTCGAGCCGGCTGCTGACCAGCGATGCGGTCGGCGCGTCGAGTTCGGCGTTGAGCAGGCCCATGAAGGCGGGCGGCGCCACCAGGATGGCTCGCTGGAAGGCGCCCCGACTTCGCGCCTTGTAGAGATCATTGGCAAGCCGATGGGCGAAGCCCTGGGCATTGAGTTTGTCGGGTGCCTTGCATTTCGGAGAGGCCCGGCCGCTGGATTCCGCCACGTTCATGTCACTTTCGTTCAGTGCGCTTTCCTGGATCAGTTCCAGTGATTTGTTGGGCCCGCTGTGCGAAAAGATGCGGGCGTGACGGGCATTGGCAACAACAATCCAGGTCATCGACATCGGAGACTCCTTGATACGCGGCGTGAGGGATAAATCCGGCCGGCAGGCTGCCGGGGCCGGTCAGTCAGACTAGGAAGCCGGCTTGGCGCTGTGCCAATCAAATTTTGGAATGGGCGCCTGTTTCCCTTGTGCCAGGCGGTTCCAGAAGGTCGATGCGATAGAAAAGGCTGAGCTGTCGGTAAAACTCCGGATAGCTCGTCATCAGGATTTCGGGCTCGGTGAAGAAGGTTTCCGAGCACACCGCAAAGAACTCGGCCGGGTGCTCAGCCGCGTAAGGGTCGAGCGTTGTGGCTTCGCCCTGGTCGACGCGGTCGCGGAAATCGTCGAAGGCGTCGTCCAGTGCATGCTGCCAGGCCTCCACGCTCATGCCGGCGTGCAGGGGCGGCTCGCCATCGGCTTCTCCGCCCAGCATGTCGAGCTTGTGCGCGAATTCATGGATCACGACGTTGATTCCCTCCTGCATCTCGCGACTGGCTGACCAGGCGAGGATCACCGGCCCGCCGTCCCAGGCCTCGCCCAGTGCGTCCTCCTCGTATTCATGCAGCACCCCGTCGGCGTCTACGATCCGTCGGGGGATTACGAAATCGTCCGGATAGACGATGACGCCCTGCCAGCCGGAATAGGCGGCAAGCCCGAGCCGCAGTACCGGCAGGCAGGCCTGAAGGGCGATCGACAGGCGCACGAAGTTGTCCGGCTCGAAGTCTTGCGCACCGGAGAAGACCTTGGTTTCCAGGAATTCGAGTGCCAGCGAGCGCAGGGCCGTGCGGTCGGCCGGGGCGAGGCGCTCCAGCCAGGGCTGACAGGCCTCCACCGCTTGCCAGAGCGGCGCGGCAATGCGTGCCGGGTCGGGCCCGGTCCTGAAGATTTTTTGCAGGAATCTGAACATTTCGGTGTCGGCTTGATGCTTTCCCCCGGGAGGGTAGCCGGATGTGGAGGGCGCCTGTGGGATAATCGCCGCATGGTTTCCGTTCAGCACTCAGTCGCCAATACCGACGGCGTCACTCCCTACGAAGAAGTCCTGGCTGATGGCCTGCCGGCCGACGCGCGTCCGGTGCTCGCCCAGGCGATCGAGTGGGCCCAGGATTGTTATGGCGATCGCCGCCTGACCAGCGGCGAGGGGACTTTCGAACACGCGCTGGGCATGGCGCTGATCGCAGTGTCCCTGCGTCTGGATCTGGACGCCCGCGTGGCGGCGCTCCTGTTCGCCGTGCATGAATTCGACGACAAGGCGAGTGAGGGCATCGAGGAGCGTTTCGGCCCCCTGACTGCCAAACTGGTCGAAGGTCTGCGCCGGCTCAATCGCTTGCGTATCACCTCGCGCACCGACGGCGGCACTCCGGCGGATCTGCGCGCGCAGACGGAGATCCTGCGCAAGATGGTGCTGGCGCTCGCAGAAGACATTCGCGTCGTGCTCCTGCGCCTGTCCTCCCGCGTGCAGACGCTGCGCCATTTCGCCGCGAACAAGGAGTGCACGAATCTCGACATCGCCCGCGAGAGCATGGACCTCTATGCGCCGCTCGCCAACCGGCTGGGTGTGTGGCAGCTCAAGTGGGAGCTCGAGGATCTCTCGTTCCGCTTTCTCGAGCCGGATACCTACAAGACGATCGCGAAGCAGCTCGACGAGCGCCGTGTAGAGCGCGAAGCCTTCATTGCCGAGTCGATTGCGCGGCTCAAGCACGATCTGGGCGTGATCGGCGTGAAGGCCGAAGTCTATGGCCGGCCCAAGCACATCTACAGCATCTGGAACAAGATGCGGAACAAGAACGTCGGCTTCGACCAGGTCTATGACGTACGCGCCTTGCGCGTGCTGGTCGAGGAAGTGCGTGACTGCTACGCGGTATTGAGCCTGGTCCACGAACTCTGGGAGCCGATCCCGCGGGAGTTCGACGATTACATTCTCAAGCCCAAGGGCAACAACTACCAGTCGCTTCACACGGCCGTGCGTGCGGCGGATGGCCGCTCGATGGAAGTGCAGATCCGTACCTACGACATGCACCGGCATGCCGAGCTCGGCGTGGCCGCGCACTGGCGCTACAAGGAAGGCGCGACCGAGCCGGGCGGCTCGGTGTATGACGAAAAGATCGCGCTGCTGCGCAACCTGCTCTCCTGGCGAGACGAG
Organism: Uliginosibacterium paludis; assembly: GCF_039631355.1. NCBI lineage: Bacteria > Pseudomonadati > Pseudomonadota > Betaproteobacteria > Rhodocyclales > Zoogloeaceae > Uliginosibacterium > Uliginosibacterium paludis. The sequence goes on from NZ_JBDIVF010000005.1 coordinate 162,350, forward strand.
GTCACGGACGGCGCGGTGTGGGAAGAACACACCAAGGCCGCTGCGCTGGACGACACCGTATATGTGGTCACGCCGCAGGGCCGGGTGATCGATCTCGCGGCCGGCGCCACGCCGATCGACTTCGCCTACCGCCTGCATACCGATCTCGGGCATCGCTGCCGCGGCGCCAAGGTGGACGGCCAGATGGTGCCGCTCGACACGCAGCTCAAGAGCGGGCAGAAGGTCGAGATCGTGGCGGCCAAGCAGGGCGGCCCTTCGCGTGACTGGCTCAATCCGCAGCTCAACTACCTCGTTACCTCGAATGCGCGTGCCAAGGTGCGGCGCTGGTTCGTGCAGCAGGAGGAGGAAGAGACGGCCGCGCATGGCAAGGCCATCGTCTCCCGGGAGCTGCAGCGCGGCGGCATGACGCAAGCGAACCAGGAAGCGCTGGCTGTGAAGCTGGGGTTTCGTGACACGCAGAGCCTGTATCTGGCCGTGGGGCGGGGAGATATCAGCGCCCGCCAGATCCATCATGCGGTCTTGCCCGAGGCGCCTGCCGTACCCGAGCCCGAGCTGATCATTCATGAAGAGAAGAAGCACTCAGGCGACGACCGCGTGCTCGTCGTCGGGGTGGGGCGTCTGCTCACCCAGCTCGCGCGCTGCTGCAAGCCGGTACCGCCGGACGAGATCCAGGGCTTCGTGACGCGCGGCCGCGGTGTATCGATTCACCGCTCCGACTGCAGCAGTTTCCAGAACATCGCCCAGCAGCATCCGGAACGCATCGTGCCCGCCGAGTGGGGCGTGCATGCCATGCAGGCCAAGGCCCGGCACGAGGTTTTTCCGGTCGATATCGTTGTCGAGGCACACGACCGCTCCGGCCTCCTGCGGGATGTCTCCGACATTTTCACGCGCGAGCGGCTCAACGTGATTGGCGTAAACACGGTCTCGAAATCGAGCCGGGCGCACATGCGTTTCACCATCGAGGTGTCGGGCTCCGAGCCGGTGCAGCGCGTGGTGCAGCAGGTCGCGGAAGTGCAGGGCGTGATCTCGGTCCAGCGGGGTTGAGCTGCGGCACGCGCCGCTGTCAGATTGCCGTCAGCTTCCACTCAGACTCCGGTCAGCTTCGGTCAGCACACTGTCTCCATCGGCAAGGCAATCAAGACCTCGTCCGATCCAACCAGTTACCGGAGAATGAACATGACCAAGATGCTTGCCGCCCTGATCGCTACCGTTGCCATGGGTTCCGTTTTTGCTGCTGACCTGCCCGCCGCCCCCGAAGCTGCTCCGGCTGCCGCCCCGGCCAAGACCGCCAAGGCCGTGGTGCACAAGAAGCATGTCAAGCCGGTGGCTCACAAGGCTGCCAAGAAGGCCAAGGCCAAGGCTGCCGCCCCGGCTGACGCAGCCCCGGCAAACTGATCGTTGCCGATCCATGCTCCGGCCCTGCCGGGGCACGCACCGACGCCCGCCCCGAGCGGGCGTTTGTACATCTGAAGCGGGCCTTGCTTGCGCCGAGGCCGCACGAGGGGCGGCCCGTTTTCTGGCAAGATGAGACCGCCTGATTCCGGATTGCAGACATGCGCGTGATGCTTGTTGAAGATGACCCCGCTCTGGCCGACACGATCAGCCGGGCGTTGAAAAGCCAGGTCGACGCTCAGGTCGACTGGACGGCTCGCGGCGAGCCGGTCACCGTTTCCCTGCAGAGTGATGACTATGACCTGCTGGTGCTCGACATCGGGCTGCCCGGCATCGATGGTTTCGAGGTGCTGCGCCGGGTGCGCGCTGCCGGCTTGCGGCTGCCGGTGCTGGTACTTACCGGGCGCGAAGCGATCGATGACCGGGTTCATGGTCTCGAACTTGGGGCGGACGATTACATGGTCAAGCCTTTTGCCCTGCCCGAGATGGTGGCGCGTGCCAAGGCGCTGGTGCGCCGTGCGCGGGGTCAGTCAGCCGGGACCCGGACGGCCGTAGGCCGACTGGTGATGGATGCCTCGGCGCGCCGGGCCTGGGTGGCCGGGCAGGAGATCGAACTGCCCGCGCGCGAGTGGCAGCTGCTCGAATATCTGCTGCGGCATCTGGGCAAGGTGGTCAGCAAGGAGCATCTGGTCAGCTCGCTGTCCGGCTGGGAGGGCGACGTCAGCGAAAACGCCGTGGAGGTGTACGTCTCCCGGCTGCGCGGCAAGCTGACGGGCTCCGGCTTGCGCATCCGCACCGTGCGCGGATTCGGCTATCTGCTCGAGGAGTCTGATGCCGATCCGGCCTGATCTCGGTTTGCGCGCCCGCCTGGCGCTGATTCTGGCGCCCTGCATGATCCTGCTGCTGCTGGCCGCCGCGGCCGCGCAGTACTTGCTGGCGGTCCGCCCGCTCGAGCGCCAGCTTGACCGCTCGCTGGCCGACGTGGCGATCGCCCTGGCCGACAGGATGGGCGTGAGCGAGGCGGGAGACGTCAGCTTCAATCTGTCTGACGAAGCGGCCGAGCTGCTCGACGCGGATGCGCTCGATGACAACTGGTTTACCGCCTTCAACGAACAGTTCCAGCCGATCGCCGGCGAGCCCGATCTGCACTGGCCGGCAGCGAATATTCCGCGCGGCGAGCCCTTCTTTTTCAACACGATCGTCGATGGCGTGCCGGTGCGAGCGGTGGCGGTGAAGACGCGCTGTGGCGTGCTCGAGTGCGGGGTCATCAACGCCAGCACACTCAACAAGCGGACCGAGCTGGTCGAAGCGGTTCAGCTCTCCGCGCTGATTCCGGTCGTGCTGGCCGGCATCGTTTCGATGGCGCTGGTCTGGACGGGGCTGGGCTCCGGCCTCAAGCCCCTGGTCAGACTGTCGGACGAGGTGAGCCGCCGCTCGCCGCGCGAGCTCTCGCCGGTGCGCGTCGATGATGTGCCGGGCGAAGTCCAGCCGCTGGTCGAGGCGGTGAACCGGCTCATGGAACAGCTGGCCGAATCCGGGGCTGCCCAGCAGAAGTTCCTCGCCACGGCGGCCCATCAGCTGCGCACGCCGCTGGCGGGGCTGCAGTCCCGCATCGAACTGGCACAGCTCGAAACGGCGGATCCGGAGGCGCGCGCGCGGCTGGGGGGCATTCATGAATCCGCGGTACGCGCGGCTCGTCTGGCGGTGCAACTGCTTTCGCTGGCCCGCGTCGAACCCGGTGCCAGCATGGCGGATGAGCGTGTCGAGCTCGATCTCGCGCGCCTGGCGACCGAACTCGTCGACGAGTGGGTGCCGCGAGCCATTGCGCGCAACATCGATCTGGGCTTCGAGCTTGAGGCCGCTCCGGTCAGGGGCTCGCCGCTGCTGTTGCGGGAGCTGATGGTGAATCTGCTCCACAACGCGCTCGAGTACACGCAGGCGGGCGGACACGTCACCCTGCGCAGCGGGTGTCTGGCAGGGGAGGCTTTCATCGAGGTCGAAGACAATGGCCCGGGAATTCCGCCGTCATTGCGTGCCGCGGCGCTGGAGCGCTTTGTGCGGTTGCCGGGAACGGTCGGCACGGGCAGCGGGCTGGGGCTTGCCATCGTCCATGAAATTGCCGGCGCGCATCAGGCCAGACTCGCACTGCTGGATGCGCCGGGAGGGCAGGGTCTGCTCGTGCGGGTGAGTTTCAGCGGCCTTGTCGGGCAGGCCTGAGCATCAGCTCGCCAAGGCGTCCTGCCAGCCGAAAGCCTGGATGACCCGGGTGAAGGCTTCGTCCAGCCCGGCTCGAAGCGACAGTGCCAGACCGGTGACTGGATGCTGCAGCGTCATGGCCTCGCACATCAGCAGCATGCGCCGGCAGTCATAGCGCTCGGCAAACATGCGGTTGTGAACGCCCTTGCCGTGCGTGGCGTCCCCGATGACCGGATGCGCGATGTGCTTGAGGTGGCGCCGGATCTGATGGCGGCGACCGGTTTCCGGCAACACGCGCAACAGTGCGTAGCGGCTGGCAGGATAGCGATCGACCGGAATCGGCAGCTCGATCGTTGCCAGCCGCGTGAAACGCGTGAGCGCCGACTGGGCTTCGGCGGGCGTGTCGGGGCGACGTTCCATCTCGTCAAGCTGACGACTCAGGGCATGATCGATGACGCCCGTTTCCGCGGGCCAGCCTCGCACCACGGCGAGGTAGTGCTTGAGCACGGCGTTCTGCTCGAAGATCTTGCCCGCGGCGCTCAGGGTGTCGCGATTCAGCGCGAAGAGGAGCACGCCCGAGGTGCCACGGTCGAGCCGGTGTACCGGCCAGACATGCTGGCCGATCTGGTCCCGCAGCATCTGTACGGCGAAGCGCGTTTCGTGACGATCGATCTCCGAGCGGTGCACGAGCAGGCCGGAGGGCTTGTCGATCGCAACGAGCCAGTCATCCCGGTACAGGATCTTCAGCGTTTCATCCATGACCGGCGAGCGTGGCCTCGAGCACCGGGGCGAAGTGTTCAAGCGGACGGGTCTGGCGGAAGGCCTCCAGCCGTGCCCGCACCGCTTCGCCGAAACCCGCGGGATCCTGCATGAAACCGAGAATGCCCGGCAGCAGCGTCTCGCGCCGGAAGCGGAACAGGAAATCGCGGTAGAGGTCAGCGGACGGATCGTCGGTCGAATCCTCCGAAATGACCGGAATGCCGTTGATGAGCGGGTGGAAACAGCGGATCGCCTCGAAGTTCTCGACGGTGTCGGCGTTGTGCAGATTCAGTACCGCCCAGGCGCAACGCATGATTGCATCGCGTTGCGGGCCATAGAGATCGGAGATTGCGGTCACCGGTACGCCGGCGGCCCGCAACTCATCCAGGATCGCGATACGTCGTGGTGTGGCCGCACCGTAGAAGAGCAGGCCCGGCGAGGGGCCGGGCGGCGTATCGCGGATCAGCGCGGGGCTGAACAGGAAGGGGATGGCGTGCTTTCTCTGGTGCGGGATGTGGCGCAGGTTGTTGAGCGAGTAGTCCCACACATCGAAACGCGCCAGCAGCTGGCGATACACGCCGCTGCGGAAATACCAGCCCTCGCTGTTGCCGAGCTGCTCGCTGTTGAAGAGGATGGTTCCGGCGGGCAGCGCCGCAGCGTGCGCCGCGGAGAGCAGGTGGGCGCCGAAAATGACATTGTGGTGATCGGGCATGATCCGGTTGCCGCTCAGCATGGCGGGGATGCCGCTGCGGCCGATCAGATCCTGCACGTATTCCGCGGCCTCATAGAGCGCGGCGGAATGCGGATAGTCCGGCGGCTGGATGACGGTGACATTGAAAGGGCGGGGCATGCGTGCCTCAGTGGGTGAGCGTGATGTGCGCCGGCGGCAGCCCGGCTTGCCAGCGATCGTGGATGTGCGTCCATGCGGACTCCAGCTCGCGGGTGTAGCCGGCGGTGTCGAAGAGCGGGAGTTCGTCGCGTTGTGCACGGAGCCTTTCGCGAATCGCCCGGAGTCTGGCCGGGTTGCGCGCCAGTTCAAGGCACAGCGCCTCATAGTCAGCCGGTGACTGAGTGACCAGCTCCTGCAGGCCGCAGGCTTCGAGCAGGCTTGCCGCCACGCGTGCGGCAAAGGTCTGGCCGGCGAGCGTGACCACCGGCAGCCCGGCCCACAGGGCGTCGCTGGTGGTCGTGTGGGCGTTGCAGTGGAAGGTGTCGATGAACAGGTCGGCATGACGGTGTCGCGCCAGGTGTTCGGCGAGCGGCCGGCGCGCGGCGAAGTGGATGCGTTCGCCGGTGATGCCGCGCTTTTCCGCCTCGGCGCGCAGGCGCGGCACGACATGCGGATTGTCTTCGAAGAGCCAGAGTACGCTGCCGGGGACGCCGGCGAGCAAGCGCATCCAGACGTCGAAGACGTCTGGCGTGATCTTGAAGTTGTTGTTGAAGCAGCAGAACACGAAGGCATTGTCGGGCAGACCGTGATCCTGCCGGCTGCCGGCCTCATGCGCGATCGGACGCAGACGGTCGTTCGGCTGGTAGCAGCGTGGCAGGCGCAGGATCTTCTCGCTGTAGTCCGCTTCCGAACCCTCCGGAATGAGGACGGAATCGGCCACGATGTAGTCGATGAAGTCCGCGCCCATGCTGCCGGGATAGCCGAGGTAATTGACCTGGATCGGCGCCGGCCGGAATGCCAGGATGCCGGTTCGCGCATCCCGCGTATAGCCCTTGAGATCCACCGCGATGTCGATTTCATGCTTTCGCAGCAGGCGGGCGGCGGCTTCGTCGTCAAGATCGCTGACGTCAATGAAATGCTCGACCGCTCTACTCAGGCGCTCGCGCATTTGATCTCCCCCGGGGGAGTTGAATGCAAATATGAAGACTTCAAACCGGCTCCGGTCATGCTGCTCGAACAGTCCGGCCATGAGGTAGGCCGTGGCGTGCTCATGCATGTCGGCGGACAGATAGGCCAGACGGATGCGGTCGTGAGCGTATTGTTCGCCCCGGTACAGCGGGGCTTGCAGCGGGTACTCGTGGCGTGCGCGGGTGCGTGCCGCCTGCAGTTGCTGGGCTGGCGTGGCGGGCAGCGAGAAGAGCGAGAAGGGGGTGGCTGCCGGCTCACCGGCTTCCACTGCGGCCAGCAGGCGCTGGGCTCGTGCTTCATGCTCCGTCCAGTCGCACTGGCGTGCCATCAGGTTTTGCTGCCTGCCGTGCAACCAGGGCAGGCGGCTGCCTGACTGCAGCAGTTCCGCTACCAGTGCGGCGGCTTCGGGCAAGGCGTCCTGGGCGTCGAGCAGGTTGGCCAGGTTGTTGATGACGTCGGGATTGGCGGGCGCCAGTTCGCGTGCCTTGCGATAACACGTCTCCGCTTCGCCGGGCTGGCCGCTATCGCGGAGGGTATTGGCAAGGTTGTACCAGGCGGTTGCGTCGGCCGGCAGTCGCCGCACGGCTTCCCGCAGATGCGGCAGGGCCTCGTTGCGGCGCCCGAGTGCAGAAAGCGCCACGGCATAATTCAGTCGGGCACGTCCGGAATCGGGTTTGAGCCGGATGGCGAGTCCGATCTTGGGCTCCGCCTGGGCATGACGCCCCGCCATGCTGAGCGCGACGCCATGCATGTGCAGGATATCGAACTCGCGCGGGGCGAGTTTTTCCGCCGCTTCAAAGGCGTAACAGGCCGCCGCGGCGTCGCCCCCCCGGAGCAGGTACATGCCCTGATCAAGCAGGGCTTTCAGTTCCTGGAGTTTGTGCGGGCTGAGTTTCTGCATCGGAAGCGGCCGTAAAAAAACGTGATTCTAGCGGCCCGCGCGGCTGATGCGGCTTCAGGCCAGCAGGCGACCCAGCCAGGCGGGCGGTTCGATGCTGTCGAGCAGGTTCTTCAGCGTGAGTCCGAGCTCGGTGTCGCCCTCGATGCGCAGCTTGCGCTGGAAAAACAGAGTATCGGGGTCTTCGGTCCGGCGCAGCAGCTTGAGGTAGTCGGGGCTCGCCGCCCGGAAGCTGACATCTGCTTCGATGGCGGAGGAGGCCGGACGGAAATGCCCGTCGGCATAGCGAAGCGTGGCGCGAACACCCATGTCTTCAACGATGATGCGCACCGTGCGGCCTTCGAGAAAACCGAAGTCGGCGTCAAGCTGACGGGTCAGACGGGCCAGTTCGAGCGTGGCGCAGAGTCCGTCGCTCCAGGGGCGCTGGGGCAGCCTGACGCCCAGTCTCGCCAGGACGGAGGGAAGTTTGAAGTCCGCGGGTATCATGTCAGGTCTCCATAGGGGGCTGAATTGTTCGACTGCTCGCGACTATAGCGTCCGGGCGACTGGGATAACTTGAGATGGATCGCGAAGCGACAAGTTTTGCGAGCAACGCATGGCTGGTCGGATAGGTCTGATATTGCAGAGCGAAGGCATGGGCGATTGCCTGTTCGCGATTCCGGTGATTCGCAAGCTGAGGCAGATCGAGGCGCCGGATACGGTGTTCGACCTGTTCAGCCATCATCCGGACCTCTTTCGCGCCTGTCCTTATGTGGCCGGCAACCACAGGCTCGATGAAGGAGCTGTGGCGATCTATGCGGCGAATAACCGGATTGCCCGCCTCTTCGATCTTCAGGCGTTGCCGCACTGGGCGATGAACACCTGCGATTTCATCAGCATTCCGCTCGGTATCGGCCAGCTCACCCTTGAAGAAAAGCAGCTCGAATATTTTCCGGTCGAGCAGGATTGCGCCTCTCATTTCGATGTGGTCCTCAACACCTCGATGACCTGGCCCAGCCGGACCTGGGTGCAGGAGAACTGGCAGCGGCTGGCCGATTCGCTGGTCGCCCGTGGACTCAGCGTTGCGGTGGTCGGCAAGGATGTCCGGAGTGCATCGGACGAGATGGAAAAGCGTTCGCCTGCGCTCGCGGGCTGCGTTGATCTGGTCGGGCAACTGAGTCTGGACCAGACCCGATTCACGATCGCGCATGCCGGCCTGTTCGTGAGTTGCCAGAACGGGCTGGCCGTGCTGGCGGGCACGACCGAGACCGAATGCGTCATTCTCGACAAGTCGGTCGAATGGAGCCGGCATGCCGTCATCCGGCATGAGAGCCCGCTTTATCGAGCGACCTATGTGAAGGGCCTGTGTCGCGATTACTGCGGCGTGATCGATCGTTGCCCCAAGCCTGAAAACCGGGGCGCGTTCCTCTGCATTCCGTCTTTCGAGCGTGTGGAAGCCGCCGTGCTGCAGCGCCTGCGGGCTTCGGGGCGCCTGCCCTGAAGCGGGTCAGGCGCTTGCCAGTGCTTCCTGCAGGATGCCCGCTTCTCCACGCCAGTAGCCGTCACACAACTCCGACGGCGCCAGTGCTTGAAGACGGGACGTATTGACTGCTTCCCCGTCCAGTGCGGCGCGGTGCAGCGCCACGACTTCCGCCGTGTGAGCCGATTGCGGGCTGATCCGCAGATGCGTGACGCCCGCCGGTTGTTCGCGCAACAGATGCGGCAGCAGGGCTTGCGTGGCGCCGGACTGCGTCTGGATGCCGTTGATGGCGAGAAAGTGCTGACCTTCGCGGGTGTCGAGCGCGAGTCCATCGGGAAATTCGAGGCAACGGAACTGGCAGTCGTCCTTCTTCAGATTGAAGTGACGAGCCGTGAAGCAGCGTGCAGAAAATGCCAGAGGCATGCGACCCCAGGCAAATACCTCGGTCTCGATGGCGGGCGCATCGGCGAGCAGCGTGGCCAGCTTGTCGCGGCCGGTCTCGATTGAGGCGACCCAGCGCTTCGCTCCCATGCCGGCAAACAGCCGGAGTGTTGCGAGGTTGTAGATGTTCAGGTGCGGGCCGGCGATCCAGTGCTCGATGCCTGCACTGCGCAGCACGCCCACGGCACCCAGGTCGTTGGCCTCGACCAGGAACTCGCCGTTATTGCAGAGGCGGCGCAGGCTCTTCATCTCGCTTTCGGATTCCAGCAGCGCCTGGCAGGAGAGGACGACTTCCTTGCCGGACTGCGCCAGTTCGCGTGCGAGCCCGATCCAGTCGTCGAGCCTGAGTTGCTGCCGACGACTGCACACCACTTCGCCCAGATGGATGGTGTCAAGCGCCCAGTCCGCCGCGTCGCGATAGAAAGCAAGGGTGGCTTCGCGTGGCCAGAAATAGAGCAGAGGGCCCAGGGTGAGTTTCATTCGGGTGTCGGACATGGAGCGACTTTCCTATTTCCAGGGGCGCAGATAGGCCCCGAGCGTGACATGCTGGCCTTCGGAAACCTTGCCGAGTGAGGCTTCCCAGGCCGGTTTCGGTGCGAAGCGGACCGGGTCCGCGATGGCGGCGTCGATGGCGGCCCGCAGGGTCCGGGTGACCTCGGCGACATAGGCGGGACTGCGCTGACGCCCTTCGACCTTGATGGCCGCGACGCCCATGCGCATGAGCTCGGGCAAGGCGCTCATCACGTTGAGGCTGGTGGGCTCCTCGAGCGCGTAATAGGTTTCCGCGTTGACCTCGAAACGCCCCTTGCAGAGCGTCGGGTAGCCGGCGGCTTCGTCCTGACCATAGCGGTCGATCAGGATGCCGGACAGGCGGGCTTCGGTGCCGGTGGGCGTTTCGACCCAGCGCACGGCCTTGGCCGGAGAGCACACCCCGGCCGTGTTCGGCGACTCACCGGTGGCATAGCTGGAGAGCAGGCAGCGTCCCTCCACCATCACGCACAGACTGCCGAAACCGAAGACTTCGATCTCGACGTCGGTGTGCGCCATCACATGCTCGACCTGGGCCAGTGTCAGCACGCGCGGCAGCACGGCCCGCTGGATGCCGAAGAGGTCGCGGCATAGGTTGATGGCTTCGTAGTTCGTGGCCGAGCCCTGGACGGAGAGATGCAGGCGCAGGTCAGGATGCGTGCGACGGGCGTAATCGAGCAGGCCCATGTCTGCAAGAATGACCGCGTCCACGCCAAGTTCCGCTGCCGTATCGACCGCCTTGTGCCAGCGGGCCTCGTCGCCGGCCTGGGCAAAGGTATTGATGGCCATGAGCACCTTGCGGCCGCGATCCTGCGCGTAGCGGATACCTTCCCGGGCGGTGTTCTGGTCAAAGTTCAGGCCGGAAAAATTCCGGGCATTGGTGGCGGCATCCTTCAGGCCCATGTAGACCGTGTCGGCGCCGTTGTCGACAGCAGCCTTGAGCGCCGGAAAGGCGCCGGCAGGGCAGACCAGTTCGGGTTTGCGCATGAGAACAGGAATCCATTCGTGACAGACCGGCAGGATAGGGAGCAGGACGGAAAAACCGCTTGCCCTGCGTCAAGGCGCCGGTAATGTTGCGAGATTCTTGCTCGACTGCCCGCTTAAAACCTGAAGGCTTGCCGTAAAATGCCGGACTCCCTGCAGACAGATACTGCAGCTCCGCCGTTTTCAATCAGGGGATTCATCATGGCCAAGGGCGACATCATCCAGCTCAAATTCGAAGACATCATCGACTCGGACACTGGCGCGCGCGTCACGCGTCTGACTCCGGTGGATGTCACCTGTCACCGTAACTACTTCTATCAGAAGTGTTTCACCAATGACGGCAGCAAGCTGCTCTTCGGTGGCCTCTTCGACGGTGGCAGCTGGAACGCCTATCTGCTGGATCTCAAGACCCAGCAGGCTCGCCAGCTCACGGATGGGGTCGGCAAGATCGACAACACCTTCGGCAACTTCCTTTCGCCGGATGACAAGTATCTGTACTACGTGAAGGGTGGTCGTGAGCTGCGCCGCGTGGCCCTCGATTCGCTGGCCGAAGAAGTCCTCTACACGGTGCCGCAAGGCTACAAGGGCTACGGCACCTGGGTGGCGAACTCCGCCTGCACCAAACTCGTCGGCATCGAAGTGGTCGAAGGCGACCTGCTGCCGCTCAAGACCTGGCAGGAGTTTGCCGAGCAGTATCACAAGAATCCGCGCTGCCGGCTGGTTCGCATCGATATCGAGTCCGGCACCGCCCAAGTCATCTACGAGCAGGCGAAATGGATGGGGCATCCGCTCTATCGTCCGTTCGACGACAACACCGTTGCCTTCTGCCATGAGGGCCCGCATGACCTGGTTGATGCACGCATGTGGTTCGTCAATGAAGACGGCACGAATGTTCGCAAGGTCAAGGAGCACGGCAAGGGCGAGTCCTGCACGCATGAGTTCTTTACGCCCGATGGCTCGAAGATGATTTACGTGTCCTACAAGGAAGGCAGCGTCGAGCGCTGGATCTGCGCCGCCGACCCCGTCACGCTCAAGAATGAAGCCCTGCTGACCATGCCTGCGTGTTCGCACCTCTATTCGAACTATGACGGCAGCTTGCTGGTGGGCGACGGCTGCGACACACCGCCTGATGTGTCGAACACCGCCGCGCATGAGCACGAGAACGACCCGTTCCTGTATCTCTTCGATCTTAAGACCATGAGCACGAAGAAGATCGCGAAGCACAGCACTTCGTGGAAGGTCTACAAGGAAGATCGTCAGGTCACGCATCCCCATCCGTCATTCACGCCGGATGACAAGCGCGTGCTGTTTACCTCCGACTTCCAGGGCGAGCCCGCCCTGTATCTGGCAGATTTGCCTGCCTGATCGGGAATCTGTTCGAACAGGAAAAGCCGGGCTTTGGCCCGGCTTTTTCTTTTCTGAAGCAATGTTTTCGCATGAGTTGTTCGTTTTTGGCTCGTGTTTTTTTAGCCGGATGCTTGTGTTCTTGTTGCACCGGCGCAACGCAAAACCCTTGAACGCTGCGGCGGACTTGTGTTTTCGGTTGGCGGGGGACGAGGCCATTGCCAGAATCCACCCAACTTCTCGAATCGCGAGAGGTGGGATGGGAAAGCAAGGTAACAAAGGCCATGCCCCCGATCTTCAACTATGAGGAGAAACTCATGCAGAAGAAACTGATTGCTCTCGCTGTTGCTGGTCTGATGTCCGGCGCGGCTTTTGCCCAAACCTCCGTTACCCTCGGCGGCAAGTTCGACGCCTGCTATTCGTTTACCCGCACTGGCTATCAGGCCGGCAAAACCACCGAGGCTCTGACCGACGGCTGCAACTCCTCGAGCCGTATCACCATCGGCGCCAAGGAAACCATCGCTCCGGGATACGACGTCCGCGTTGACTACGACGTTCGCTTTGGCAACGTGCATGAAGGCAAGTCGGGCGTGGCTTCGAACGACAAGAAGGCCATGGCTTTCACGACCCCGGCTGGTACGCTGCAGTGGGGTACCGCCAACCTGGTTTCGAACGAATACAAGCTGGTCGAGAAGCCCTACATGGTCACCCCGAAGGACACCGAACTGGTCAAGTTTGGCGTGTCCCAACTGCGCGAAGAGTCTCTGACCTCGCGTAACACCTCCTACTGGTCGCCGGTGCTGTCGGCTGGCCCGGTTAAGGGCTTGGTTAAGGCAAGCTTTGCAACGGGCGACAACCGCAAGACCGCCAACTCCGCTGATACGAATATCTATGGTTCGGGAGATGCGTATTCTGTGGGCGTGGAAGCCGTGGTTCTTGATGGCCTGCTGGATTTCGACCACGACTACACACGTCGTTCCACGAGCGGTCTCAGCTCTGGCGGGGCTGGCGGCATGATTTACACGCACACCTATGTGAGCCTGCGTCCGCTGCCGAGCCGTAACCTGAAGATCTCCGCCTCGTTCAACACCTATCGTGGCTATAACCCGACGGTGGTCACCGACATTTTCAAGGAAAAGAACACCAACTTCGTGGTGTCCTACAACTTTGACGGCAAAGCGGAAGTCGGTCTGGGCATCTCACACCTGAATGACCTTGGCGCCTCCCGCAACAGTGGCCGTGCCATCATGCTGGGCGGTTCGTACTTCCTGAGCAAGAGCGTTCAGCTGTACGCAGGCGTTGCCAAGACCAACTTCGACTACGACCAAGGCACCATCTCCGGCGGCAAGTACACCGGTACGGGCACCAACTTCGTCGGCAACATCAGCAAGCAAGACAGCCGCGTGGTCAAGGTCGGTATCATGAAGGAATTCTGATCTCCGCAAGGAAATCAGCTTCTTGGAAAGGCAGCCTTCGGGCTGCCTTTTTTATTTTTAGATCAACACCGATCTGGCAGAGTATTGAAAATTCATTCAGCCTCAGGTTCTCGATGAGTCGAAGCGTGGGTTATCGACTGACGGTGCGGTCGGCTGCTGTCTCAAGTTGCTGTTCCGCGCCGTGGTGTAAGGCAAGAGGTCGGAGATTGATGAGGTGAGCGCCAGCGGGCCAGAGAGAGTCTCCGAGACTTATCGCCTGATGGCATGCCGTGCGATTTGTGGCCTGACGGGTGACAAAAAAACCGCAGCCATTGCGGCTGCGGGTTGAAAAGCCCGGCGGTTGCTGCCGGGGCCCGATGACGGGTTGTGTCAGGCGACCTTGCGGCTCTTGGGTGCCGCGTTGCCGACTGCCTTGACGGTCGCGCTGGTGGCTGCCGCAACATTCGCTTCGGTGATTTCCGCGACCTGTTTCGCGGCTTTGTTCATGCTGTCGTAAGCGGAGTTTGCTGCGGCGATGGCGGACTTGACGGCGGCGACAGCGACATCAGAGCCAGCCGGCGCCGATTTCGCAGCCTTGTCCAGTGCGGCGGAAACGTTCTTGTTCACTTCACTGAGCTGGGATTCCACGATTTTGCTGAAATCTTCCTGTGCAGCGGCACCGATTTCATACACGCTGCGACCGTAAGCAGCGAGTTTTTCGATCGTGGGTTGAGCCAGCGAAGCCTGAAGGGAAAGAAGCTCCTGAATGTCCTTGGCGCCAATGAGCGTCTTGGCGTTAGCAACGCTTTCCTCGAGAAGGGTGCGCGCCGTATTCAGGTTGAGGGTAGCCAGTTTTTCAGCGCATGAAAAAGCCGTGTTGGCGATGGTCAGTGCGGCTTCGATGCTGGCCTTGTTGGCGCTACCCAGTTGCTCGGGAAAGGACATGATGGTCTCCTGTATGTAATTCGATGACGCGGGCATTTGCGTGCGCTAATGCTGCATCGCACAAACAGAATTATAAGTAGGAAAACCACAGAGTCAAGAAAGAGTTGTGCGCTGCAAAAAGTCTTTCTATTCAGTTGTTTGTGTCGGTCTGCGTGCAGAAAGGCAGGCAGTTTGCCTGATGATTTGCGTATAGACCAACGGGCTGCCCTGGCTTGCCAAGGCGCGTCAGGGTTTGCCGGGAGCTGCAGGCTTGGCGGATTTTGGGTAGATGGTTGTGACCACCCGCTCCTTGCTGTTTTTCACCACGTTGGCGTTGGCGCCGTTGGTGACGGTGTATTGCTCGGTGTAGCCGTCGTATTCGATGTACTGACCACGGGTTTCGTCCTGGCCGCTGCGGGTCATCGCCCGGTTGAACAGCCTGGCCTTGTCCGTGCGGCCGTCGTACTCGATCCGCTCGGCTTCGCCTTCGATGTATTCGTCCTTGCCTTCGCGTTTCTGGCGAAAGCGGGCAAGGCCACCTTGTCCACCGGTGGCAATGCCTTTCTGGAAACCTTCCGCATCCTGTGTTACCACCAGCTTTTCGGAGACGATGACCAGCGTTCCCTGCTTGAGATTGACTGTGCCTTCGAAGATCTGGACCTTATTCCGATCGTCGTAGCTGGCTTTGTCCGATTCGATGGTGACAGGCTTTTCACGGTCAGCGCGCTCGGCGTGGGCCAATCCGGCAAAGCTGATTGCGAGCGATGTGGTGATGAGTGCAATGATTTGAAATTTCATGAACTTCCGGTCCGGTTTCAGTTTTGCATGTCGTGTTTTGGGGCCCGGAATATCTTTGTCCTGACGTGGCTCAGAACATCGAGTTGTCCGCTGACATTGTTCCAGTTGGCTCCGATTCCGGTCAGCTCGCTGGCGCCGTGCGAGAAGCTGATCGGGTGTCTGGTGCGGCCGATTTCCTCATCGACGAGCACTTCAAGTTCGTCTGTGGCGAGCGTTTGGGCTGGCGTGTCGGCGCCCGCGGGGGTTGAGCCCTGAACGTTTCCGATCAGGGTGACAACCCGCTGATGGTTGTCTGCCAGGCCATGGTCACTGGTGAAGGTAGTCGTTCGGTGTTCCTGCAGGAAACTGATGCGGGGAGACACGAGTTCGGCAGTGTCCGTGTCCGGGAAATGGGTGAGTTTGTCTGCCGAGAGGTCCGAGCGCTTCCTGCCTTCCGCATCGAAGCGTGCTACGGAGAAATCATGAATGATTGCGTCCGGATCATGCCGGTTGTTGCCAAGGCCGCCATGATTCTCGTTCCGGACCACGTATTCCAGCCAGAAGCTCGCCATGGCGAGCAGCGCAACGATCAGCACCGGAAAAAAGGAGGAAATCCGCTTCATGGGAGCAGGTAATTTTCGAGCATCGGGGTGAGCTTGCCTTGGGCGTCAAGGATGAAGTCGCAGACCTCGCGAACAGCTCCGCGGCCGCCGCCTCTGGACGTTACCATGTGCACGTGCTGTTTGACGTAGTCATGTCCATCCGCCACGGTTGCCGAAAACCCGCAGCTGAGCAGGACGGGAAGATCCACGACATCGTCTCCGATGTAGCCGGCCTCCCTGGTTTGGATGCCAAGATCTCTGCAGAGGCCGGCCATGACGGCCCGCTTGTCTTTGACGCCCTGGAAAAGATGCCGGATGCCCAGATTCTCGACTCGGCGTTCGACCATGCCGGACTTGCGACCAGTAATGATGACGACTTCGACGCCGCAGTCCTGGAGCATTTTCAGGCCGTGACCATCCAGGCTGGAAAAAACCTTGATTTCATCGCCTGCAGGAGTGAAGTAGAGGTCGCCGTTGGTCAGGACGCCATCCACATCGAAACCCATCAGACGCAGTTGGCTTGCGCGCTCGCGTGTATCGGGACGCAGCATCATCAGATTACCTTTGCACTGAGCAGGTCGTGCGTATTGAGAGCGCCCACCAGTATGCCGGCTGCATCCACAACCAGGACCTGACTGATACGGTGGCGGTCCATGAGCTCTGCCGCTTCTACCGCCAGCGCGTCCGGTCCGATGCTGCGCGGATTCTTGTGCATGACGTCGGCAATACGCAGCCCCTTCATCTCGGGCGCCTTTTCGAGCAGGCGCCGCAAGTCGCCATCGGTGAAGATTCCTTCGACCTTGCCGTCGGCGGCCAGAATGGCCGTCATGCCGAGTCCCTTGCGGGAGATTTCCAGTAGCGCTTCACCAAAGCCCGCGTCAATGCCCACGCTCGGAATAGCGTCGCCCGTCCGCATGATGTCGCGTACATGCGTCAGAAGACGTCGCCCCAGGGCGCCGCCAGGATGCGAGCGGGCGAAGTCCTCGGGGCCGAATCCGCGCGCTTCGAGCAGGGCTACTGCCAGCGCGTCACCCATGGCAAGGGTCGCGGTCGTGCTGGCGGTGGGGGCCAGATTCAGCGGACAGGCCTCCTCTGTCACGCCCGTATCGAGATGCGCATCAGCCAGTCTGGCAAGCGGGGAGTCCGCCCGGCCAGTCATGGCAATCATGCTTGCCCCCATGCGTTTGATCAGCGGAACGATGATGAGAAGCTCTTCTGCCGTGCCGGAGTTGGACAGGGCAATCAGCACGTCGTCCGGCTGGATCATGCCCAAGTCGCCATGAGCCGCCTCTCCGGGGTGGACGAAGTAGGCGGGCGTTCCCGTGCTCGACATCGTTGCCGCAATCTTGCGGGCAATGTGCCCTGATTTTCCAACGCCGCTGACGATGACGCGTCCTTTGGCTGCGAGGATGAGCGATACAGCACGCTCGAAATCCGGACCAAGCCGTTCGCCCAGCGCGCTCACTGCTGCGGCCTCGATAGCGATCACCTTGCGGGCCGTCTCAAGCGATCCGGCAGCACGGGCGGAAATGTTCGTCTGGGTTGTTGGGGACATGGGAAGGCTGCGGTTAAACTGATCGGCAAGTATAACAAAGCCGCTCGAAGGCCCGCTTGACAGGGTTCGGGCCAAGACAAAGCAAAGATCGAAACCATGCACGGCTCATTCACCTCAGTCCTGATGTTGCTGGCCGCGACGGTTTCCCTGGTGGCCGTTTTCCGGGCGTTCAACCTTCCTGCCGTACTTGCCTATCTGGCGGTCGGTGCCGCACTCGGGCCTCATGCGCTGGGGCTGGTGCCTGATAGCGAACAGGCCAGATACCTCGCTGAATTCGGCGTTGTCTTCCTCATGTTCTCGATCGGCCTGGAGTTTTCGCTGCCGAGACTCTATGCGATGAAGCGGATCGTGCTGGGTTTGGGCGGACTGCAGGTGGTGGCAACACTTGTCCTCTTTGGTGCCTTGGGACGTATCCTCGGATTGAGCTGGCCCGCGAGCTTTGCGGTGGCGAGCGTGATCACCATGTCGTCGACCGCCATGCTCTCCAAGCTCCTGGTCGATCGCATGGAGCTTGAGTCAGCGCACGGCCGGCAGATCATCGGTGTGTTGCTGTTTCAGGATCTTGCGGTGGTTCCCTTGCTGATCCTGATTCCCGCACTTGCGCGGCCAGGGGAGATGCTCTGGCTGACGCTCTCGTTTGCCGCGGTCAAGGCCATCGTCGTGCTCTCGCTGATCCTGTTTTTCGGGCAGCGGCTGATGAAGCGCTGGTTTACGGTGGTGGCACGACGGAAGTCGTCCGAGCTTTTCATGCTCAACATCCTTCTGATTACCCTCGGGTTGGCCTGGGTGACGGAAATGGCCGGGCTCTCTCTGGCGCTGGGTGCGTTCATGGCCGGGATGCTGATTTCCGAAACAGAGTTCCGCTATCAGGTCGAAGAGGACATCAAGCCGTTCCGGGACGTCCTGCTCGGCCTGTTCATGGTGACGGTCGGGATGTTTCTCGATGTGGCTGTCATTCTGGCCAACCTGCTCTGGGTCATGCTCCTCCTCTTCAGCATGCTCGTGCTCAAGTTCGTCGTGGTGGCACTGGCTTCGCGCTGGATGGAGCGACAGGATGGCGCAGCGGTCCGGGCAGGGCTCTGGCTCTGCGCCGGCGGCGAGTTCGGCTTCGTCCTGCTCACACTTGCCGCAGATGTGAATGTCGTACCACACACCGTATTGCAGCTCGTGGTGGCAGCGCTGGTTCTGTCTTTGCTGATTGCGCCATTGCTTGTCCAGTACAGTGACCGCATTGTCTTGCGGTTCGTGGCTTCAGAGTGGATGTTGCGTTCGATGGAGCTGACGCGCGTCGCCGCCAAAGCCATTTCGACAGAACGCCATGTGATCATTTGCGGGTATGGACGTACAGGTCAGTACTTGGCGCGCCTGCTCGAGCAGGAGGGGATCGGCTATGTTGCGCTGGACCTCGATCCGGATCGTGTACAGGAAGCTGCGGCAGCGGGCGATCCGGTTGTTTTTGGCGACGCGGCGCGGAACGAGACCCTGCTGGCGGCGGGCCTCATGAGGGCCAGTGCCGTTGTGGTGGCCTATAACGATGAACATGCCACCAGCAAGGTGCTGCACCATGTGCTGGCCGCGCGCCCGGATATCCCGCTGGTCGCCCGCTCGCAGGATGAGCGCGACATGGAGCGGCTCATCGAGCAGGGGGCTGCGGAAGTGGTGCCCGAAATGCTTGAGACCAGCATCATGCTGGCGACGCACACGCTCACTCTGATCGGCACGCCTGTTGCGCGGGTGATCCGGCGCATGCGCCAGATCCGCACACAGCGATACAGTCTCATGCGGGGCTTTTTCCTGGGCGCTACCGATATTGATGAAGGGCCGGATGCGCAGGAGGAGCGCCTGCATTCAGTGTCGCTGCCGATTGGAGCCTATGCCGTGTCCCGGCGCATCGGCGATCTGGGGTTCGAAGTAACCGGTGCCCGGGTTGCTGCGGTCCGGCGGCGTGGCGTCAGGAGTCTTGATCCGGCAAATGACATGGTGTTCGAAGCGGGCGATGTCGTCGTTCTGCTCGGACTGCCCAACTGCCTGGCGGCTGCAGAGGTGCGACTCCTGAAAGGTCGCTGAGAATGAGGTCGGCGTGACCTCATCCTCAGGATATGAGCCTTGCCGGATCGGGATCAGAGACCCGTGCAGATGATGTAGGACTGATTGTCGTCCACCGTGCTGGCGGCAGAGCCAAGTGCGCTGCCGAAACGAACAGCGCCTTCGTCAGGCTTGCCGTCGTCCATGGTGGTGTCTACCTGCTGGGCGATGCGGCCGGAAATATTGTCCTGGCATACGAAGACCCTGCCGCGCATGCCGGTGAAGGGCGTGGCGCTTTGAATGCCGATCCGCCCGCCTTCGGCATTGCGCGGCTCCCAGTCGCCCGCCGAGGGGCTGGCGGCTGAGCCCGGGGCCAGGTTGGCCAGACGCAGGTGTTGCCACACATAGGTTGATTCGGCGGGAGAACCATCCGGGTTGCTGAGGGCAGTGCTGTTCCAGGCTCCGTCGATCGTGCCGTTGCCATTGCCATTTGCGGATCCGCCGAGATGCGTGGTTGCGGCACGGTCGTCTCCCGGCATTGCGCGGAAACGATCCTGATATGCCGCGATCATGGTGGCTGTGTTGCGGAATTCGGCCGCCACGGCTTTTGCCTTGGCGCTGTGAATCAGCTCCTGTCCCTTGAGCGCTCCTCCCAGCAGCAGACCGATGATGACCAGCACGATGGCGATTTCGACCAGGGTGAAGCCGGCTTGCGAGTGTTTCATTGTTGTCTCCAGTTGTCCTTGTTAAGGTTTTTTGACTGCGGCGACATCTTGCCCAAAGTCAAAGAGGGCCTTCAACGTCCGGAAGTCTTGCCCGGAAGGGATTGCTGGAGTTCTAGTCGAGCCGGCTGAAGTCGATATCGACCGTGGTGTAGCGTGGCGCCTCCGGCGCCGGATCGTTACCGCGGGCGAGCAGGCGCCATACGCTGACCATGCCCTTGCCCTTCAGGCGAAGGGTGACCGGATCTTCGAAAATGAAGCGGTATTTGAGCTTCGCAAAGGTTCTTGAATCGCACTGGATCAACCCTGGCGGGCACTCGGAGCTGATCCTGCTGGCGAGATTGACCGCGTCGCCCCATAGGTCGTAAATGAACTTCCGGCGACCAACGACACCTGCTACAACGGGCCCGCAGCAGATTCCGATCCGCAACTGCAGGCCGCGCTCGGCCGCTGTTGCGTCTTCAGAGATCCAGCGGCGCATTTCAAGCGCCAGTTCTGCCATCGCCGCGCAACTGTCCCCGGGGGCTTCACTGAGTCCGCCCGCGACCATGTAGGCATCGCCAATCGTCTTGATCTTTTCCAGGCCGGTGGCTTCGACGAGATCGTCGAACTTGCTGAAGACGTGATTGAGGATGCGAAAGATCTCGACGGGAGGAAGATCGGAGGCCATGCCGGTGAAATTCACGATGTCGGCAAACATCACGACGGCTTCGGGACAGCCATCTACGATGGTGTCATCCGAGGCTCTGAGCCGGTCGGCAATCGGGGCGGGCAGGATGTTGAGCAGAAGGCGCTCGGAGCGCGCCTGCTCATTGGCCAGTTTGGCATGCGCCTGCTCCAGGAGGTGCTGGGCTCGTGAGCGCTCACGGGCGGAAAAGCGCAGGCACTGGAATACGACCGCTGAAAGGGTTGCGAAGTTGAGCGTGAAGAACAGCACGCCGACTTCACGGGAAATCGTCGCCTGAGTCAGGCCCACGCCCGGGAGCAGATAGTCGGCGACGCCGGTCAGCACCACCAGGATCAGGTAGGCAACGAACCAGGGGGCTGATTCGCGCATGCCCAGACACAGAAGTGCCGTAATCGGCGCAAGCATGCCCCACAGGATCAGGCCGGAAGCGGTAACGAAATCCCCCAGGGCCCACTGCGCGATGCATGGAAAGATCAGCAGCGTGCTGATGAGGATGTTGCGATAGAGCACGAAATTCCGCCACTGCGCATAAGCGAGCATGTTCAGTGCAATCACGCACTGAGCCAGCAGGGGAATGAAGGCAGGAAGATCCGTGCCGGTGAGCCAGTAGGTGAGCAGCCAGACGCCTGCTGCGATACTGAACAATCCCCCCAGAAGTGCAAGCAGGCGTTTCTGCATGCGCAACTCGTCGCTGTCCCCGGCGTCGATGCCGGAGGTGCGGAGGCGATGGTAGAGGTGCAGGAGGTGCAGGCGCATCTTGGCGGGAATTCTATCCCTAGAGTGTCCTGCCGGCTTCAAGCATTCTGCCGAGCAAGACGAAACGGGACAGCCAGACGACCTGGTCGTCGTTGTCCGGCGTTTCGGCATGCAGTCGGAATGGCGATTCGCTCGCCGCGCCCTGTTTCCCGTCAGCACCGCTGGACCACAGGGCCAATACAACCGACTCCGCATTGGCCAGTGTGTTCGAGCTGCTGCCGGCCTGTATTTCAATGCCCCCGGTGCTCTTTAGCGTGATGGTCCGATCCGCCAGAAAATTCGAATGGACGCTGTAATAAAGCGCGTTTCCCCAGGGATCGCGTTCGGGCAATGCGAGAAGATGCCACGGGAGCCGGCCACTGATCGGGCCCGATCCACTGCAGGAGTCCGGCTCGCCGTCACCGTTTGTGTCCGGACAGGGCAGATGTCCGCTGATGGCGGCGTGGTTGAGCAGGGCTTCGCGGGCGTCGGCGAGCATGCTGTGCGCTTCCAGCAGACGGCTGCGTTCTGTCTGGAGTCGCAATGCGGAGAGGGCTCCGGTGCCGAGTATCGTGAGAATGACGAGCACGATGCCGAGTTCCAGCAGCGAGAAACCGGCATTGCGTTTTATCGGAGTACCTGTTCGTTGCATAGGATCTGACCTGTATCGAGGCCGAGCGCGCAGCGATAGTCTGCGTGAGTGACAGTCAAGATCGGCGCATCCGGACTGATGTGGAGATGTGCGTACCAGTCGTTGAAGCAAAGCCAGCTGACCGGTCGCTTGTAATCCGTCGATGCACTGTCCGGACTGACGCCCGGGCAGCTTCCGGTATAAACGAGGTGCTCAGCCGCAGTACCGGCCAGCAGGGCGTCAAAAGCCGCACGGCCCGGGCAAGTCCCGGTTCCCGAGATGAAATGACAGCGTACCTGGTCGAGCGAATCCGAGCCGGGGTGTTCTGCCAGGAAGGCGCGAATGGCTTGCCGCATCTGTTCCGGCGCAAAAGTTGCGAGTACTCGACGAAGGATCGGGCGCATCAGTTGCTCATGAAGCACGGGCAGAAGGATGTCGTTGGTCTGGCTCGAGACGGTGACATCCTGGAACGGCGCGCCGGGCAAGGCGTTGCTCCCTTCCAGAAACGACGTGGCATCACCTTCTGCACATGAACCGGCATCTGGCAACCTGGAGCGCTGGCCGGCAAAGGGGCGTCCCGGCGCAATAAGGATCGCCGCGGCTGGCCGAGGCGGTCCGCCAGCGTGTGCGATGAACTCCAGAGGCGAAATGCTGGCCGGGTTGATCGCGTTGCCGCTTGAGCTGCTTCGCTGCGCAGTCGGGAGGTTGTTGCGGTGAATACGGCTGGTGGCATACCACAGGCATTCGCCACCGATGTGAGCGGGAAGTGCCAGGAAGTGCCAGGGCAGGCGCCGCGCTGATTGTCCAGGATTGCCGGCATAGCCCAGAGGACTTGATCTTCCATTGAGAACGTATTCGCCGGACGGGGCGGGCAGGGTGCCTGGTGTGTTGTCTTCGATGAGCCCGTGGGCAATCAGCGCCAGCTGAGCGTCCCGCAGTCCGCGCAGGACGGCCCGTTGCTCTCTGGCATCCACGCGATAGCCGGTCTTCTGATTCAAGGTCCAGACCAGCCAGCCGGACGCTGCCGTAACGAGCAGGATCAGGGCGGCGAGCAGTATGAATCCGTCATTTCTCGCGCATTTCATGGCAAACCGGCCTGCGCTTCTATCTCAATACTGTCACCCACGTGCAGTTCGATCCTTTGGCCGTTGGCCAGACTGATCCGCAGTGCATTCCGGCCTACCGGGGTCAGCAGCCTGCTGTCTTCAACAAGTTGGCCATTGATCCATATGAGTGGCCGGACTCTGCCAGACCAGACCATGCCATCCAGCGACAGAACCTTGCGAACCGGAGAATGAGGTTTCGGCGCCCCGTGCTGACGGACTCTGTCCAGCTCCGTGCGCTGCGCCACAGAGTGGAACAGCCTGCCCGGCAGGGGCGGCGCCCCGGTCTCGGTCAGACTGAACGCCGATAGCAGCGGCGCACAGGCAATCATCAGTACAAGGGAAGGTCTGACCGAGCTCACTGCCGTTCTCCGGGCACCGGGCGCGAGAGCGTGAGCCAGTCAAGCTCGCAGCGAGCCCGGAGGGTGTAGGGCGAGGGCAGCCGCCCGCTTTCTCCGCGATCCATACGACAGTTTCTTGGTGAGAGCAGCGCACCGTGAATGGACGAAAGCCTGGCGAGAATGTTCAGCAGATCCTGTTCATGCATGAGCGTCAGTTCGACGGTCATTACGCTGCGCATCAGTCGGAGCGCATCAGGTCCTTTCAGGCGCTCCAGTTCGGTTTGAGGGCTCAGGGATATCTCGGGCGGAGGCAGTTTGAGTGCTTGCGCCGCTGCGTTCAGTTGCCTGGTCCAGTCTTGCCGATGTTCCGGTTCGAAAAGACCACGCGCTGTCATGGCGGCGTAAGCGTCTGCGCCCGCTCGGAGCTGGTTTTCTTCATTCCTGAAATCACGAAGCTTCTCCTGCAGTTGTTCCGTGCTCCGGATGAGCTGAGCGAGTTGCTCGAGGGCGGTCTGATGTGTTGTCTTCAGGCTCGCAAAAAGAATCAGCGCGGCCGCAAGCAACGCCAGGGATGCGGGGGCGTGAAATCCGGAGCGCAATGAAAGCCAGGCGATGGAGTGTCTCATCAGGACTCACGCTTTCCAGAGCTGTTCAGCCTCAGACTGAAGTGAAAAATGTCTGGCTGATCGCTTCCCGAGAGGCTCATCTCGACGTCGGGAGGAGGTGGTATCTCAATGTCATTGAAGTCTCCGGCCCTGATGTCGGCATGGAGGTCCAGCATTCTGGATTGCGCCTCTGCAGGCGTTTTATGGTAGCGACCGGCAAGATAGGCATTCAGCTTCAGCTCGGTTTTCCGGCTGTCTGTCGTGAGAGCAGGGCTTTCTGAATGCCATTCGACTGATTCGGCTTCGATGTCCGGGAAGCGCTCCAGGCTTTGAGAAATCTGTGAGAGCAGTGCGCCGGGCAACTGGCGTTGTGCCGTGGCCGTATCCCAGAGCCTGCTGAAACCACGCAGGGTTTCCGCATCGGAAATCGTTGGCGGGAGCAGGGCCTCAAGCGCATGCAGATCAGACTCCTGATGCTGGCGGGCGGCGTTCAGGTCCGCCGCCTGTTGTCGGGCTTCATGGATTCGTGAGTGGAGATGAAAACTCGCTGCCAGGAGCGGTAGCGCCAGTATCAGGCAGCAGACGCTCAGCTTTCTCGAGAATTCGCGTGCCCGAGCATGCTTCCGGATGTCGGGCGGGGCGAGTTGAGGGCTGCGCTTTCTGCTGGCTGCAGCACGAACCAGGATTTCGCGGTCGATGCTTGAGGGAACCTCCACCGGAAGACCGGCCTGCGACGGCACGGTGTCGGGAAGCAGGTGACGCGTCTTCAGTAATGGATCGGCAGATAGTGTCGGCAACAGAGCACGAGCCGTCGCGGCATCCGTCAGCAACAGGACCGGCAAGGCGTCACCCCGCTCCAGAAGGCGCTTGCTCCAGAGGTACTGCAGGGTTTGCCGGATTTCCCTGTGGCAGTTCTCCGGCGAGGCGGTTGCCATGTCGTGCTGTTGCGGGATGAGTCGCGTGAAGCAGGGCTGATCCGAATTGAAGTAGATATGCCTTTGTCTTGAGCCATGGAGGCAGATCAGCAGTCCGTGCGGGGCCTGGATTTCTCCGAGCTTGAGGATCTGCTTGCACAGCAGCGCTGGCGTAAGCACTGCCGAAACTGCGATAGCCTCTTGCAGCATCAAACCGAGCCAGAGGTCGAGTGGCTCCGGATGAGGAATGCCTGTCAGGATGACACGGTGGTCCGTGAGTTTGGCGTTCTGGGCGCCGGCCACCACGGCTGTGGCGTAGCGGCTGTCGGGAAAGCACTGTGCAAGTTTCCGCGCAACGAACGCCTCACGGTCCCGTCTGCCAAGCCGAGGAATGGACAGGTGCTCGAAGGATTCATCGGGCAGATCCGCGATCACGCAATGTGTGGCAGAGCGATGGCGGCCAAGCCAGGCGCGCGCAGCGGCGACTCCGGACTCATTTCGCTCAAAATATGCGTGCGTGATGGTCCGGCTTTTGAGCAGGGTCCGGCATTCGATGCCTTCCTGGGTGATCAGGTGAACACAGTGTCTCGCCATGCTCAGATTTTCAGTCGTGTGATGATGTCATAGATGGGGCTGAGGATGGCCGAGGCTATCCAGAGCATCAGACCGCCGAGAAGCAGGATCAGGGCGGGCTCGATCCACGCCTGAAACGCTTCGAATGATTCGCGCACTTCCCGCTCGAAGAAATGGGCAGCATTCAGAAGTGCAGGGTCGAGAGCGCCTGTTTGCTCGCCGAGCCGGAGCATCCTGATCACGAGGGATGGAAATACCGTAGCGTCGCTGAAAGCGTCGGACAGGCTCATGCCGCGAGAGACCTGAGTGCTGGCAAAGGCGAGCGCATCGGCAACGATCCGGTTGGTCACGACGCCTTGCGTCAGCGCGAGCGCCTGCATGATGGGGATGCCTGCTGCATAAAGCAGCGCAAGAAGACTGGTGAATCGAGCAAGCATGATCTTGCGATACACATTGCCGATGACAGGCAGTTCGAGTTTCAGCTTGTCCCATGTTCGTGCCGCGCCAGCAGATTGCCTGACCGCAAGAACTGTAGACAGCGGGGCAGCAATGAGCGCGAAGAGCAGCAGCGCGCTGTGTTGCCTGATCGTATTCGAGAGCCAGAGCAGGGCTCTCGTCTGCGCCGGCAGCGGCGCTCCTGTTGCTTTGAATAACTTGGCAAGTTCCGGAACGACGAAAACGAGCGACACTGAAATCGCACAGAGTGCGACCGCGAGAACGATGGATGGATAGATCGACAGCTTCCGCAGGAAGGCCCTGAATTCGTCTTCACGGCGGAGCATGCTGCCAGTTTCAGCAAGCACCTGCGTCAGATTCCCGCTGTTTTCTCCTGCACGGATGAGCGCTTGCGCGACGGGATCGAACACCTGCGGATGCTCACTGATCGCGTCTGCGAACGAGCTGCCGTGACCGATCTTTTCGAGCAGCTTCGTCAATATCGGCCCGATGCGTTCCTGGCCGGAGCCCTCACGAAGCTCCTGCAAGGCGTCCATGAGTGGAATGCCTGCCCGCAAAAGGTGTTCGAGGTGAAAGAAAAAATGAATCCGCTCTCGCAGCGGTACGCGGTCCAGCCAGGCGGAGAGTGCCGGCAGTACGCACCGACGTGCCTGGATCAGTTCGAGCTTCATCCGCGAGAGGTGAAGTTCAAGTGAAGGAATGTCCGCGGATTCCAGTTGCCCGCGCACAAGCTCTCCTTCGGCTGAGACCGCACGGTAAGCGTATCGAGGCATCAGCGGAGGCTTTGCTGAATTGGCTGGACGCACAGAGACCTGCTGTTTCCCGTAGCGCTAAGGGAGATAGACTTTTTGCGCACTCAGCCCGCCTCCGTCAACAATCTGTCTGACAGATCGATGACCCGACGAAGCTCGCTCAGTGTTGTCAATCCTTCGGCCACCCGTGAGAGACCGTCTTCGGCAAGTGTCTGGAACCCCTTGCCGCGGGCAGCCTCGGCGAGTTTCTTCCGGCCCGCTTTGCGGCTTACGAGCTCATCAAGGTCTGCATCCATCTTCACGATTTCAGTCAGAGCAAGTCGGCCCTTGTAACCGGTAAAACCACAGACCGGGCAGCCGCACGCGGCGAAAACCTGATCTCCTGGAATGTGCTCGCCGAGAATCCGGCGTTCTTCCGGATTGGCCTGACGCAACAGGCGACAGTTTGGGCAGAGTTTCCGGACAAGGCGCTGAGCCATGATCGCGATGATGTTGCCGGCCAGGATGCTTGCATCGATTCCCACATCCATGAGGCGGGGAATGGCGCCCAGAGCGGAGTTGCAGTGCAGGGTGGCAAAAACCTGATGGCCTGTCATGGCCGCTCTGAACGCCATCTCGGCAGTCGGAGCGTCCCGGATCTCTCCGATCAGTATGACGTCCGGGTCCTGGCGCATCATCGAGCGGATGCCGTTCGCGAAGTCCATCTTGCACGCGTCGGAGATTGAGGTTTGCCGGACGAGTTCCATCGGGTATTCAACCGGGTCTTCGAGAGTCATGATGTTCAGCGTCTCTGAACTCAGTTGTTTGAGTATCGAATACAGCGTGGTGGTTTTGCCGCTCCCTGTTGGGCCCGTCACCAGGAAGATGCCCTCCGGGCGCAGCAGCGCGCGCTCAAGCAAGCTGAGTCGTCTGGTTGCCAGCCCCAGGGTTTCGAGCGGTTGGACGCCTTTTGTCCGGTCGAGCAATCGGAGAACCAGGCATTCGCCATGAATCGTGGGCTGGGCTGAAACCCGAAAGTCGAGTTCGCGACCGTGTATCGTCAGTGAAAAGCGTCCGTCTTGAGGTGCGCGGGTTTCGGCGATGTTGAGGTCGGCCAGGATCTTGATGCGGACGGACAGAGCGCTCCACAGCGATTTGTGCAGTACGCGAAATTGTTGCAGCAAGCCGTCGATGCGATAACGCAGCCTCAGAAAACCCGCCTCCGGTTCGAAATGTATGTCGGAAGCATTTCGGCGAGCAGCATCCGTCAGTATGGCGTCGAGAAGTCGCACGACCGGATGCTCCGTATTGGAGGATGATGGAGAACCGGTACGGACTTGCTCGTCGTTCTCAAGTTCTTTCAGGATGCCGTCAATCGATAGCTCGAAACTGTATGCGTGATCCAGGGCATGCATGATTTCGCTTTCGCAGCCCAGTTTGACTTCAAGCCTCGTCCTGGCTGGCAGGATGGATCTCAGCCCATCAAGAGCAACAACATCCTCTGGGTCTGCAACAGCAAGCACAAGCGCCGTTTTGTCATGTTCAAAGTGCAGAGGAAGCATTCTGTGACGCCTGGCCAACTGTTCCGGGACGCAGGTGATGGCAGCGGGGTCCGGGGTGAAATGGGTCAAGTCGGCTTCGGGCAAGTCAAGGCTTGCAGCGAGCACGCTGCGCAAGGATTGCTCTGAGAGGAATCCGAGCCTGACGAGGTGGCGACCGAGAATGTCTCCAGAGTGCTTTTGCTCATGCAGGGCAATACGCAACTGATCCGCCGTGATCAGCCCGCGTGACATCAAGCGTTCTCCGAATCTGGGTTCTCCTTCCCGGAGTCTGTTCGGAGCGTTGGATGGCTGGGAAGACTGGTTTGTCATGGGACGCGTTTGGACATGAATACCGGTGTCCGCCAGGAGAGCGGGGAGTGCATTTATCGGGCGTGGCGGGAGTGGCGTTTTGGGAGCCCTTCATCCGAGCCGTTCTGGGTCACTGCTCGTCATGACGGCAGGCAGGATGGTTGGCCGCACGAAAATGACCAGCTGGGTTTTGCGCTTGGAGTCGTTCCGGCTTTCGAACAGACGTCCGATCAAGGGAAGTGAAGCAATGACGGGCACTGCGCCGTCATTGTTGTCGGTCGCATCTTCCATGAGTCCGCCCATGACAGCGATATTTCCGTTTGCGATGCGCATGACGGAATCGAACTCCCGGGCACGGATGACTGGAATGGTATTCATGATCGTTGCGTTGCCTTGAATGAGCTGAAGGCTCGGGTCAACCTTTTGGCCGATGACTCGCGACATGCTTGGCCGTATATTCAAGGTGACCGACTCGTCATCCCCCACCATCGGGGTGATCGTCAGGACGATGCCGACCGGAACGGAGTGAAGGGTGGAGTTGACCGTTTTACGTGCCGGGCTGTTTGACGTTGCGTCTGTTTCCTTTATCTCGTAGGTGAAGTAGATGTTGTCATCCACGACCTTCATGACCGCTGTCTGGTTATTCAGGACGGAGAGTTTCGGGCTGGACAGCACTCTGACGGTCCCGAACGTTTCGAGAAGTTTGACGGCTCCGATAAAGTTGCCACCGCGTGAGTCGTAACCGAGCTCCACGCTCGGGATGGCGTTACTCCCGCTGAATGTTCCGACTGCGCGCTGAACGAATCGGAATCCTGTGTCGAAAAGGTTCAAGGCGGTCCAATCGATGCCCTGCTGGTAGTTCTGAGTGAGTTCTACCTCTGCAATTGTTGCTTCAATCAGTACCTGTCTTCGTGCGCGGCTCAGGACGTCTTCCAGGTAAGTCTTTACTTGCGCGTGCTGTCTGGCTGTAGCGCGTATCGATAGAACGCCGGTCTCGGGATTTGCCATCACCAATGAGTGGGCTGAATGTGCGGAGGGCGCGCAGTGGGCGGTTTTCGTTGCGTCTGCTGCATTGATCCCCGGGCATTCTGAGGAATGCTTGGTTGGAACCCCTGTGCCATCCTGCAGGATCTCTGCTAGGTTCTGAACAATGGAACTCCAGATCCTGTTGTTCGATGTGTTGTGAATTTGCGCGAATGAGCCACTGCTGGCTTGAGGTGCTTGCTGATCTTGCTTTCCTGCAGCGGAAGATCCGATCTGTGACGCGAGCGACACAATGCTGCTGGTGTCTCTTGCCAGATTGACGTAGTCGATCCGGTAGTATCTGAAGTAGGGTTCGTCAGGCAGTATCGCCAAACTTGTTCCGTGCTGTTCATACCGGATGTTTACTTGCCTGGTGATCCGCTCAAGTAATTGCGACAAAGTCTGGTTGACCGCGTTCAGCGTGACGATTCCCTCTATGGAAGGGTGGATGTCTATGTCCAGATTCGAGTCCCGTGCCAAAGCGCTCAGAAGACTCTGCACCGATATGCGGTTTACAGATATCGACAGCAATTTTTCGGGACGTTGCGGCGGAAGCTCTGGCATGCCGAGTTCCGTGTGCTTGGCTGGGGATGGTTTTTGCGCCGCAGCAAACTCCAGGTGCGGGAAATGTTCCAGAGGGGTGTGTTGTGTTAAGTGTTCGTGCGGTTGAGCACAGGCACTGATCCCCAGGCTGAGCACTGCAGCAGGCACATAATGGAAGCGCATCACGCTTTTCCCTGTCTTTTAGTTGTCCGTTATCAGATGCGGCGGCAGATGGTAAGGCCACCGTATGCTTTCGAAACTGAGACCTTAGGGCGGGGGTGCCCGAGCGGGCGGTGTTTTTGCAGATTGGCGAAGAGGAGCTATTGAGCCTTCTTTGTTGACTTTCTTTGAGGTGCCACTCACAATGTTCCTTCTTTGCTGCTTCGGCGGCAGAGACGCAAGTCCGAAAGAGCCTGGTAGTGAAAGCCAAGTGCAGTGCGGGTTTGCCTGTTT